>CAYNNY010000041.1:0-4899 GCA_964398555.1 uncultured Verrucomicrobiales bacterium | reverse complement strand
TAAAACAGAATCGCTGAAAATCTTTCATCGGCATACTATGGCGAGAATCCAGCAACATCTCATCCATCTCTCTTTGACTTGGTAGATCGCTGAGCTTCGTCGTCCCTTCTCCGTCATCAGAATATTTGATGGCTATGAGCTGCACCCCTACAGCCCTAGAAACTTCTTCATCGCTCCCACCCGATGCATTTTTCACCGTCGAATACCTCATCCCTTCTCGAAACGGAGAACACGTGAATACTACAATGAGCGTAGTGATTGAAATCACAAGCGTCACCGACAAGAAGAAAGTAAGTTTACGCATAAAAATGAACAAGTCTTGATGAATATTTAAGTTAGAAACATATCCAAAAAACTCAACAAAAAAACACTTTTCATTTGCACATTTCGCGAAATGACGTATTCATTAACCCATGAACTGCTCCTGCACAGTGAAGCTTCCCGATGAAAAAATGCTCCACCTCCAAGCGGAGACCTTCAAGGCCCTAGCCCACCCGGCCCGTTTAGCCATCGTTTACGCATTAGCCGACCGCCCCGTCTGCGCCTGCGAACTCGCCGACATTGCCAAGAGCACGAACTCAACCACCTCACGCCACCTCACCGTGCTCCGCCACGCCGGCATCATCTCCAGCGAACGCCACGGAAAAGAAATCCACTACACGCTCGAACGCCCCTGCGTACTGACGTTTACCGAATGCTGCCACCCCCAATAACCAGCCACCCCCCGCCCCGCTTCTGAACGATCTTTCCTGATATTGACTCATGAAAAATAAAACCGAATGGCGGAACGCCCTCATCCTACTCTCCGTCTTCCTCGTGGCCTGGTGGATGCCAGTTGATTCCGTTCGATTCCAAAACGGGATTCACGAAGCGCTCGCCTTATCCAAATGGTATGCGCAAGAACACGTCATCCTCTGCTTGCTACCTGCCTTCTTTATCGCCGGTGCCATCGCCTCATTTTTCAGTCAGGGATCGGTCATGCGTTACCTCGGCGCTGGCGCAAAACGAACCACCGCGTATGGGGTAGCATCCGTTTCCGGCACCATCCTCGCCGTTTGCTCATGCACTGTGCTGCCCTTGTTTGCGGGCATCTACCGGATGGGAGCTGGACTTGGCCCCGCCACCGCCTTCCTTTACTCAGGTCCCGCCATCAGTGCGCTAGCCATTGTCATGAGCGCCAAGGTGCTCGGCGTGCCGATGGGGATCGCCCGTGGTATCAGCGCCATCGTTTTCAGTATCGTCATCGGCCTCATCATGGCATTCCTTTTCAGAAAAGACGAAAAAGAACGCGAAGCCGTGGTTATGCAAATACCCGAAGAGGAGCCATCACGCCCACTCTGGCAGACAAGTGCCTTCTTCGCCGCACAAGTCATCATCCTCATTTTCGCCAACTGGGGGGCCTCAGAAACGCCTTTTTTCGCCGCTGTCTTCCATGCAAAATGGTGGATCGTCTCCGTTGCAGCCGTCGCCCTGGCCATCATGCTGGCCACTTGGTTTCAATGCTCCAAACAACGCATCGGCATCACTTCCAGCATCGTCCTGATTGCCGCCCTCGCCTTTCCTGCCTGCCATCTCATCCCGTTCACCCTCGCGCTCGCAGGTCTCACATGGACCATTGCTGGCTCCGATGGAGAATCCGGCGAATGGTGGCGCCAAACATGGAGCTTCACCAAACTGGTGATGCCCCTCCTCCTCGCTGGTGTTTTTGTCGCAGGACTCATGCTTGGCCGACCCGATCACGAAGCCTGGATTCCCAGCGAATGGATCAATGCCGCTGTCGGAGGTGATGGCATTTCACCCATCTTCTTCTCCTCCCTCGCAGGCTCCCTGATGTATTTTGCCACCCTTACCGAAATCCCCATCGTTGAAGGACTCCGTGGCGCGGGCATGGGCCAAGGTGCCGCCCTCGCCCTCCTCCTAGCAGGGCCAGCCCTCAGCCTGCCTAACATGATCGTTATCCGAAGCCTCATGGGGACAAAAAAAACCATCTCTTACATCATTCTCGTCATCCTTTTCAGCACCCTCGCAGGATGGCTCATCGGCCCTATGCTTTAACCCTTTCTCAAACCAATAAACCAAGAACCATGACTGATATTAAAATACTCGGCAGCGGATGCGCCAAATGCAACAGCCTCTACGAAACCACTGAAAAAGTAGCCGCCGAAACAGGCATCGAATTCACCATCGAAAAAATAACCGACATGCTCAAATTCATCGACTACGGCGTGATGATCACCCCAGCCATCGTCGTCGATGGCAAACTCAAGGTCGCGGGAAAAATCCCAACAGACGATGAAATCAAAACCTTCATCACCAAATAACCATCAACAAGATCATGAGTCAAAAACACCTAATGAACAAAACAGCACGCCTAATTCGAGGAATCGTTCTCCTTATCGCCATCGCTGGGATCGGCGCCTGGGCGTGGCAAAACTTTGGGCCCGGCACCGCCGCTGTCACGGTATCCACCCAAGCCGAGGCAGCAGACAACCCAAGCAAACACGCCATCGTAGTCACCTACTTCACCTCAAATGCCCGATGCCAAACCTGTCTGAAAATTGAACGGCTAACCAATGAGACTATCGAGAAAAATTTCACCAAAGAACTCGCCAGCAAAGAAATCGTCTTTCAAACAATCAACTTCGACCAACCCGAAAACAAACACTACATCAAAGATTACGGCCTAGCTTTCAAAACCGTCGTTGTCTCAGAACACAAAAACGGGAAAGAAGTCCAGTGGGCTAAATACGACAAAGTTTGGAATCTCGTCGACACCCCTGACCAGTTCGCCGCCTATCTCGACGACGGCATCCGCCAGCACCTCCCAACGAAGAAATAAAAACCATCGAATCACTAAATCACACCCCATGGAACTCACCATCCTCTTCGGCGCTCTCTGGCTTGGCATTCTGACCTCGATCAGCCCATGCCCACTCGCCACCAACATCGCCGCCGTCGCTTTTCTATCGCGTCGCAGCACGGAAAAACGCGCCGTAATGTGGAGCAGTTTCGCCTACATTGCAGGGCGAATGATCGCCTACACCCTATTAGCCTACATCCTCACTGCGGGCTTGCTCTCCGCCCCTGAAATCGCGGAGTTCATGCGCAGCAAATTTACAGGACTCATCGGCCCCGGACTCATCCTCGTGGGTATGCTTGTCGCAGGCTGGATCTCCTTTAAAATCCCCCAATTCGGAAACCTCAACGAGCTAGGAACCCATCTCGCAGAAAAAGGAATCTTGGGTGAACTCCTCATGGGAGCTGTTTTTGCCTTGGCCTTCTGTCCCGTCTCGGCCGCTCTTTATTTTGGAGGGCTCATCCCCAGCGTCATGCAAACGGGATCTAACACCCTTCTGCCCATCGTTTATGGCATCGGCACAGCCGTCCCCGTCATCGTCGCCGTCATCATCATCGCGGGAGGATTACAGTCAGCCTCTTCAAAGATCCAAAAAATGCAATCGCTCGGATCCAAACTCCAAGTCATCACCGGAGGAGTCCTTGTTGCCATCGGCGTCTGGCTCACCCTTCAGGATATCATGGCATAGTTTTTTCATTCGCCCTTCTTCCGAATCTTGAATCTTGAATCTTGGCTCTTGAATCTTTACTCTCTCCCCATGCACGGACAACTTCTCATCCTCGGCGTCGCCGGCACCGAACTCACTCCAGCCGCTGCCGCCAATTACCGTGCCATCCAACCCGGTGGATTTGTTCTTTTCGGCCGCAATGTCGAGTCACCCGAGCAGCTGCGCAAACTCACCGATGACCTGCGTGACCTCTGTGACATCACCCCCATCATCTCCATCGATCAAGAGGGTGGCCGCGTTTCCCGCACCCGCGAAATAGGCACCGAACCACCGTCCGCCCAGCAGCTCCGCGAGAAAAACGACCTCGGACTCATCGCCCGCCACGGCCAACTCACCGCCCATGTCCTCAGAATCCTAGGATTCAACATGGACCTCTGCCCCGTCCTCGATATTTCCTACGATGACGCCGCCGACAACGCCATGCGCGGCCGATGCTACGGCACTGATGCCCAGCAAGTCATCACCAACGCCGGCATTTTCAATCGCAACCTCCGCCACTGCCGCGTCCTCTCCAGCGGCAAGCACTTTCCCTCCTGCGGCCTAGCCGATACCGACCCTCATCACGACATTCCCCACATCGATAAATCCGTGAGCGAGATGCTCGCCTCTGATCTCCTGCCCTACACCGCCCTGATGCCAGAGCTTGACTCCATCATGAGCTGCCACGCGCACTTCTCAGCCATCGATCCCGACTCCTCGGGCCTGCCCGGATCCCTATCGCATAACCTGCTCACCAAACTCCTCCGAAACCAGCTCGGCTACGAAGGTGTCATCATCACCGATGATCTCGATATGGGAGCCATCATCAACACCTACGGCCGAGGTCCCGATGCCAAACTTGCCCTCGCCGCAGGCAATGACATGGCCATGATCTGCCACCAGACAGACACAGCTAGCATCGCGCTTGAGCATTTAAAAACACTACCCCACTACACCGTGGACGACTCCCTCCGCCGCATCGAAAAGCTCAAGAAAAAACTCTACGCCCCCATCAAGTTCACTCAGAAAATGTGGGATAAAATCGACTCCGACATCATGGAGCTCCGCATCAATGTGCTAGGCAAAGAGGCCGCCATGGAAAAAACCGACAATTCAGGAGAAAGCAGATCCCCAGTCGAGGACTACTAACCGCCAAAAGTTTAAAACAGGCGAAAGCGAGATCTGTAAGTCATTGACTTCAAGCGGTTAAGGTTTCAGAAAAGGCCTCAAAATGGAGTTTTGTCGGACGTGCCTACTTTACGAATCCTCAATCCAGCGATAATCAACTTTTTCTGAGCCTCATTAACCTCAGGGTCCCTACATGAAGGGCGATTCA
>CAYNNY010000040.1:0-19342 GCA_964398555.1 uncultured Verrucomicrobiales bacterium | reverse complement strand
GCCAAGCTTTTCACCCGACCACTCCCGAGCCGATGTGTTCGACGCACTCCCAGAGTCCTAAGAAAAGGAACTCGTAGAGCGCCGGGAGGAGCGAACATCCTCCGGCACACCATCCCAAGGAACGATAAAAGCTACAACACACAAAACCCCACAAAGTTGCAATTTTTTTTACCCCCTTGAAAACGAGATCCAATAAGGGTCACGGAAATAAATAGAGTGCCTTAGATTCGCAGAGATTTTCTCTCATCAGCAAGGCAACTTTCATCTTCGTATATCGGGATATTCGAGCGGGAAGGCAACGTAGCTGATGGATAAAAGATCAAGAAGATAGGGTGCTTTTTTCTTTCTGCGGCCCTAAACAAGGTGTCTATTGGTTAGCGGCATCCTTTATCAAATAACCACAATATCCTTGGGCGGGAACGGTAACTTGAAGCTGAATGGTGCGATTACTGTCTAGTTGTTTTATTTTAGACTCGCCAGCATGCGCTTGGACGATGGCTGAAGATTTTATACCTGTGTAGTAAAGAGGGACGCGGATGGTTTTGGTAATGGCTTTATCCGTAGGGTTGTAAACAGAGAGGTAGCCTTTTTCTTCTAGCTTGGGATTTACGTGTAACATCCAGTCCAGATCCCGGCCATCGGCACGGCGTCCGTGAATCATATCACTATCTAAGATGGCGCGGTGTTTTTTATACCAGACCACCTCCTTCTTAATCATATCTCTCGTCCGATCTGTATCGTAGAGGCGCGGACCCCGGTAGCAGGCTTGCACGCCCAGCCCCAGATTGCTACGAATCATCGCGGCATAGTGATCACGGTGCTCATCAAGCGGCTCAATAGTGGCATCCGCTCCGCCGCCGTGGTAACTGGTGAGGGGGACAAACATCCAGCCCATCGTTGGCGTTTTCTCCCAGGTGCCATCGTAGATATTTTGACGGGTGTGGATGAGTTGCTGAGCCCTTGGCAGCGCCCAGTTTGTCTCCCGGTATCCCATACCACATTTATTTGCCCCGGCAAGGTAGTAGAAATCAGGCACGTTAATATACGCCCCGCGAGCACGTAGCCACTGGTAAAAATCCTTGATTACCGTCCATTGCGCCCAGCGGGAGTCGTTGATGCCTTTTTGTAATGGTGGACGCGCGGTGACATCCACATCCCCCGGATAGGAACCGTCGTGTTCAAAGAAATCAAACCCCGTTTTCTCAAAGTGAATTTTAAGGTTTTTAAAATATTTTTGCCCCCATCCGCTGGTGAGCGCTGGACACTTCCCGTGAGTGGGGCGCTGCCCTTTTGGACTCACAATCATATCGGATTTCGGTTTGATATTCCGTGAAGAAAGTAATGAGTATGAACCAATGTGAATCCCCTTGGAGTGGGCGTAGTCAGCTATTTTTTTCCACTTCGCTAAATAGGCTGAACTGATATTTTCTGTTTGGAATCCACTGCGAAATGAGAGGATGAGTAACTCAAATCCAGTTTCCGCGCATTGGTCAATCCCACGCATTACAAGCTCAGGCTTGGCACTGCGCATGTGTAGCATCAGAGGATTCTCCGTTACCCAGGGGGCGATGGTGCGATACATACGCTTCAGGCTCAGCCCCCTGCGCTCGCGCTCATCACTATCATACACAAGCTCAAATACGTGAAAACTCTCAAAAGTGCCTCCGGGCTGCACGGTTTGATCCGGCCCGTAGGTAGGCTCCACAACGAGATGACACCGCATATCCCGTGACCAATTCACCTGGGTGGTGTATTTTTTTTCCGTTTTCCAGTGAACGGCATGGCTGTTGGCATTTTTATAAGTGAAGCCGCCAAACGCCATATCCGTTTCCACATGAAGTGCGTTCGATGCCATCGGGCGGACAGAATCGTTCATCACGGGGTTATCATACTCGATTAACGAAAGATCTTCAGCGCGAAATCGATCGACGTTAATCGCCTTGCTCGTGCCGTTATGCACTGTGATCCACTTACTTATCAGAGGAATGCCATCATACAGCTCATAGTGTACAGACACTTGGATTTTTTTACTATTATCCACAGATTTTTGAGGAGCTTTGGCTATGCTTCTAGCCAGAATCGTTTTATCTAACTCTCCATAAACGGCGAAGTTTTCGATCCGAAGCCTCACCAACTCACCAGGGGATCTGAAGTCCTTTCCCTCTCCTCGCAGATCCATTTTCCCAATACGCACAGAGAGAGGAGCTCCCATAGATTTACTCAAACTTACAGCCGCAATCACCTGCCACTTCCCCCCCTTCACACGGGCATCACAATGAAGCTTTGAGCCATCCAGGCGCATCCTCAACTCATTTTCCTGAGACGCATCAGGCCGAGGGCCTTTGGCATAAATACTCTCACGCCGACCATCCCAGATGGCATAACGGGCTGCGCCCTTTTTTTCACCGGGACGAATATAAAACCGCACCAGCGACTTCGGCCACACCAATGCCATCCCTGGCCCCCAGGTAGCACTCTTATCTGAGCCAGGATGAATCGCCACCGCAACCATCCGAGTGCCCTCAGGCAACGGGCGTTCAGCATAGACACTGGTGTTAGCCGGGGTGTAGATCTCTCCAGCTTTACCTTCGTTTTCGAAGCTACTCCGTGCATGCGCTTTCGATACATGGATTTTCCACGCCTTATCGAGCTTCAGAAAATCATCATGTAATAAACGTTTTCGCCCTTCATCACTAGGCATTGTCCCAGCCGCTAAACTCTCGGCAGAGGCGGTAGGCATGGTGTAATCCATTCTCAAATACACCCCCTTGGGTGGCCACTGGACATCGGGAGCGCAGTAGCGCACCTGTTTCCATGCAAGTCGCTCTTTCGGCTGCCCCTGAGTAATTTTGATAAGCTTCATCGCATTCCTCGGAGCCTTCAAGTCATCAAGCCATCCATCTCTTAGAAATGCACGGTTTCTCTGTCCCTCAAGACCACCCACAGGATATTTCACCTTGTTGATCGTCACCTCCGCTTCCGGATTCAGTGCCCTGATGATGCTATTTCCCGTCATCAGGTTTTTAAAACTCGTTGTCGTGGCACTCACCCCAGTCTGAATGGTGCGCTCCACTAGACCATTAGTCAGAACCACCTGCTTTTTTTCTTCATCAATAATCACCTTGGCCTTGTAGCTAGAGGCATCAAGCAACCAATCATGATCAAGCTGGTAGTTAACAGGCTGCTGGGCAGACAGAGCCCCCGGCAAAAAAACTAAAGACGTCAGGGTGCTCAATATACAGTGAGAAAAATTCATATTCATAGGCGTGGGTTGCTACTAATAGTGGTCATCAGATTAAGATGATTCACAAGCTTGTAAAGTAAACTCCCGCCAAAAAAAATACTTTTCTGATACATGATCCACTTCAGTAGAAAAATATTATTCCTTGCGTATTTTCACCTCAACCTTCACAACACATACCGTCATGCGCATTTATCGGTTTCTTATTATCGTCTCATACTTACTCACGAGTATCCTTTCTGCCGCTCCGCTCAAACTCGCCATTCTTGGAGACTCCATCACCTGGGGAGCGGCAGCCAAAGTTAGGGAAAACAACTGCTACGCGGCTCGGCTTGGCCACTTACTGGGTGAGGACTACACCGTAAAGACCTTTGCCGGAGCATCGCTCTGCATGCTCCGGCATGCAGATAAACCCTTTGTCGCCACCACTCATCTTAAAGAAGCCCTCGCGTTTAAACCAGACATAGCCCTCATTATGCTAGGCACTAATGACACCTGCCAAAATGACCAACGTCATAACTGGGAACACCACGCGGACCTTCAAAATGACGCTTTGTTTCTCATTAAAAAACTCCGCCAAGCTAACCCGAAAATCATCATCCACCTCCTCTCTCCGCCCCCGATCTTTCCTAATCAACGCAGCCTGAAGCCTCACCGTAAAGCAGAGCTCACAGAACGCAGCAAACGCCTACCCGCCATCCATCTGGCCTACGCTGCCGCCGCCGAGCAAGACTCCGCTACCTATTTTCATGACCTCACCCGTGCCCTCCTCACGAACTCCACTACCGATGGCGTCCACCCAAATACCTTTGCCCATGAGATCCTCGCCCATCATCTCTATGACCTGCTCGCAGTGCCCCCAGGAAAACGAGTCAACCTCTCCTCCATCACAAAGACTAGCAGCCTCTGGAACGGGTTTAAGCAGTATAAATTCACCCTGACCAACACAAAAGCCCCCTGCAAACTCGTCATCCCACACACCGCCCGTCAGGGTCAACCTTGGATCTTACGAGCCCGCTTCTGGGGGCATCAGCCAGAGCTCGATCTCGCCCTCCTCGATCGCGGCTACCACCTCGCCTACTGCGATGTCACAGCCCTCTTTGGAAATAAAAAAGCCATTGCCCGCTATGCTGAACTACACACCCTACTTACGGAAAAATTCAGCCTCAACCCAAAGGTCACCCTCGAAGGTATGTCGCGCGGCGGACTCATTGTCTTAAACTACGCAGCGGCCTACCCGCAAAATATCGCCGCCATTTACGGAGATAATCCCGTCTGTAACTTTAACTCATGGCCAGGGGGGAAAACAGGTCGATTTTCTAAAAACGACTGGAAAAAATGCCTATCGGCTTACAACATCACTGAGGCGGAAGCCGCCACCTACCCCCAGATCACCGACCCTGCGTTTTCCAAAAAATTAGCCCCCTCACAGATCCCCATCGCCCTCGTGTTAGGCGCAGTGGATAACGTAGTCCCCATCTCAGAAAACGGAGCCGCCCTTGCCACACAATACGCAAAGGCAGGTGGTCCAATCAAAGTCTGGCTCAAGCCGGGAAAAAACCATCACCCGCATGGACTCCACCCAGTGGGCCCGCTCCTCCGCATTCTTCTGCGTGCTAACCATCCCACACTCAAAGCCCCCGCAAACATCCCCTCACCCTCATCCGAATACAGGGGCGGCGCAGGCTGGGGCGGCAACTGGTGGCAAGCATTCGAAAACATTAAAACACAGGCAAAAGAAGCCCCAGACACTCAGCTAGTCTTCCTCGGTGACTCCATCTCACAAGGGCTAACCAAACACTACAAACGTGCTACCACCCCCAATGGAAAACGCTCAATTGACCGCCACTTCGGCAGCTTCAAAGCCTTTTCACTAGGACTCTCCGGTGATCGCACCGAGCACTTACTCTGGCGCCTCAAACATGGCCAACTTGATGACCTCACCCCCTCCCACCTCGTGCTCATGATCGGCGTCAATAATCTCAACCGTGGCCACACCGGTGAAGAAGTCGCCAAGGGCACCATGTCCATTGTCAAATGGCTCCGCAGCCATCGACCTGAAATAAAGATACTATTGTTAGGGTGTTTCCCCACAGGCAAAAAACCAGACCTCCCCGTGCGCGCTGAGGTCGATACCCTCCACAGATTGATCAAACCTCTAGCCGACAACAAAAATATTTTTTATCAAGACCTTCGCCCTCTCTTTCTCAATGAAGACGGCGGCCTCAATCGCTGCATGCGTGGCGATGGGATTCACCCCAATGCCCGAGGATTTGAAGTCTGGATGAAGGCCGTCGAAGGCTTTACCCAGAAATAACTAACAACAAAAATCTCAGATAAACCACGCTTAGAGTCGTGGCGACAAATAGGAAAAATCTAAGATTCGCAGAGCCTTTTATTTCTTTCCGCGCCCCTTAGGAATAATTCTAATCTGGTGGATAACCGGATGCACAAGAGCACGCAAGAAGATAACTCTCCACAAAACGGCTATATTGCTTTTGTTCCGTGATCGAATCTCCGACTATGGCGAGCCGATCCCCCGTTTTCAGTAAAAGCTCCCCAGCCTCAGCCCGGCCAGCGGGGGCTAAGACAAAATCTGATAGAGTAAGGGATAGGCATTAGATCCCTTATCATTATTTTGTGTTTATTAGAAAGTAAATACGGCTGGGTATTACTCTATCAGTGATTTAAAATCAGAGCTGTAATATGCCTTTTTAAGTTTTAGAATTTGCTCCGGCTTTTTTTGAAGTTTAAAGTATGCCGTGAGGTCACGATAAATATAGAACCCTAACCAATACCCATGACTGTATTTCTCCTGCACTGATTTAGGATGCATCATCCAAGCATACCACCCTGTATTAAGTTTGTATTGATTCGCCACCTTCACCGCCGCCTGCGCCTCAGCCCATAAGGCGTCTGCCATTTTCTGATTCATCGTCTGATAATCAGCATACTTCATACTGCGGATCTCTATCACAGCCGCCTTGTCGTCGATCCCTAGTTCTTTTAACGATACGGACTCCTCATAGCGGGCATCACCATCCAGATCATACTCAATATGATCCATAAAACCGTTTGCATCTGTATCTGTATATTTTACCGTGGCAAATGATGATGGCTCAGGCCGCTCCAACTCACCCTTCGATCGCCAGCCCTGCCAACCCTGAAAATAGTGTGCAAACTGATCAATTCGCCAGTAGCCTAGCTCTGCCCCCAGCAGGTGCAAGCGCCCATCCAGTGGTGAAATATAGAGATTTCCCTTTCCTGAAAAATCTTGATCCCATTCCCCCCGGTCTCCCGCCACATCTGATTGCGGATTATTATCCAGCCCTCCGTTTCTGGAACCCACTTTGAATGGGTCTAACGGGTCATAGAAATCAACTCGTTCCCACCGCTCACAATCATCGTCTTCATCAAAGACAAACCAGCACTGCTGCCACTCTCCCTTAAAAATCTGAGCATAGGCATGTGTATGATCAACATAGATTAACGAATCTAACCTCCGTATCCGTGGATCGTTAAAGTACTGATCACTAGCGGGCAATCCACGCAGGCTCTTAAAAGCATGTTTATGAGATTGATAGTTAAATCCTTTACCCATGAACTTCAGACTCATATCGAAATCCTGCTCATTTTGAGGGCGCGTATCATTATCCAGATCGATGCCCATATAGACACCCGTTACCTGACCCGTGTAATCAATAATCGGCTGACCTTTCTTCCCCTTGGGTAGCTTTTTACCCTCATCCACATAGCGAATCGTCATCTCAGTGAGTCCATCATCGTCAAAATCAAAAAAGAGAAATGGATTTTCCCAGTTATAGCGCAGGTCTTTTATATCAGAAACACCTTTATGCGCCTTCATAAAAAGGCTCTGCCCATTATAATCAGGAAAAAAATTACTGCGTCCCGAGTGATCCCAAGCCTCCAGAGTTTGTTTCGTCCAGTCCACGTAGTTCAGCACCCCATCTTTATCAGTATCCATAAAAATGAAATAATGACTCCCTCCCCATTTATTGCGCTTATGATTCCATCCACGATGATCTCCTATGACTTGAAGATCCGCTAGACCGTCTCCATCTTCATCTCCCCAGTCAATGGTTAGATCATGCTCACCACCATAGTTCCCATCCGCATCTCGGTCGATCATCAGGCAGTCACTATCCATATCACCTTCCAAATCCCCATGCTTCATATCATCATCATCATCGATCCATTGGATAGGCGTTTTTCCAATTACCGCTCGTAACACATCAGGATCGCCATCTTTATCAAGATCTATATAGCTCACCGGCTTCTCAGGAAGAGGGAGGCGGAAAGGAGTAAGTTTCGCCTTGGATTGCCAGAAAGCAGAACCTTCCGGCGCCTGCGCCAGAAGACTTTCAGCCGATATCAAAGAGAGCGCAATGAGATATATGGGTTTCATTTTTTTTTAGAATAATGCTCCTAACTTAGAAAAGTTGTTGCTGGGGGCGGCAACGAGCCACCCGACCTAACGATTTATTTCACACGAATAACCGTAGCAACACTATCTGGAAGAGTTTTAGGCAGAGCAATCACGAGGGAGTCACCCTCCCGCTTCACCTCTAAAGCCTTCCCACCAGCCAGCAGTGTGGCTGTTTTCGCCGGAGTGGATAACTTAATAACCCCACTCTCAGGACGCTCGAACACATGCAGATAAAAAGTATCACCCTTAGCTGTGCAGCGGCCTTTAAAAGGTAGCTTTTCAAACGAACTCGCAGAACTATCATAAATAGACTCCCCATTCACCTTCATCCAATCTCCCATATCTTTCATACACTTCAGAGATTCCTCCGGGATTGATCCGTCTGCCTTAGGCCCTACATTAAGAAGGAAGTTCCCCCCCTTACTCGCGATGTCCACTAAGGTGCGAATCAGTTTTTCAGACGATTTCCAGGCGTGGTCGTTCGTGCTGTATCCCCATGTCGTATTCATCGTCATACACTGCTCCCAATCTACACCTTTCACACCTCGGGACGGCACCGTCTGCTCAGGTGTTGTAAAGTCACCCTGAGTGCGATCAAACTTTAACAATCTCCCCACGGAGTCATTTTTATCAATATGCGGAGTGCGGTAAATCCGATTGTTCATGATCGTTTTAGGATTCGCGGTGCGAACCAACTCCACCAACTTATCACCACCCCAAAATTCACCTTCAGCCTTAGGCTTCGAATAATCCCACCACCAGATATCTACATCTCCGTAGTTCGTTGCTAACTCTTTTACCTGACCATGAAGGAATTCAACATACTTCGAGTGATCTCGCGGGAAAAGCGATACATTAGGCGCGTTTTTTGGATAAGGTAACCCGCCAGAACGGGTAAAATCATACTGAGGGTGATGCCAATCAATCAATGAGTGATAGAACCCTACCTTTAAATCTTCTTTTCTCAGCGCTCCTACGATCTCTTTTACAAGATCCCGGCCCACCACATCACCAGCATCGTAGTTCGTTAGCTTAGAATCATGCAACGCGAATCCATCATGATGCTTCGTGGTAAAAACGACGTACTTACAGCCAGCTTGTTTAGCCACTTTTGCCCACTGCGCAGCAAAATCAGCTTTGGGTTTAAAGAGCGGCACGGCCTCAGAGGCGTAGGTATAAGTATCCACACCCACCCGCTGCTGAAGCCACTCCATCCCACCTTTTGTCCCTACGGACTTCCCTTTCCAGTTTCCAGCAGGGCCCGAGTATAGCCCCCAGTGCACAAACATCCCGAAACGCGCCCCGCGCCACCAACTCATGCGGGCATTCAGATCTGCTTCAGATTCAGTAAATTTGTTTGCCACGGTATCCGCATTTGTGGCTGATTCAGCATGCAGTTCAGAGGCCATTCCGGCACAAAGAAGAATTAAGGGTATATGTTTAGTTTTCATTTGTTTGTTTTTTGGTGTTGGTTTTTTCGTTTCGATTGATACGGCGCACGATCAAATGCATCCTTGAGAAGGCGGGGATCATGGTTCGCCTCTAACTCCGCCATAAGCTTTTTACGTAATTTATTTTTTTCTTCCGCGTATTCGGGATCTCTCGCAATGTTTTTTATCTGAAAAGGATCTTTGGAAAGATCATACAGCTCTTCAGCGGGCCGCTTCTCCCAAGAAAAACCTAACAAACTCTTCACCTCCGCATCATTCCGGTGCTTCACCATCCACGCCTTAGTCGGAGAGGCATCTATATCAGCAAATCCAACATAGGTCTCACTCGCAATTTCATCAAATGAAGGCTCAGAATCCGCCGTTACCTCATAGGGCGCACCCATGGGCCAACGATCAGGTTTAAAATTAATCACGTAGAGAAAATCCGCCGTCCTCAGCGCCCTTACCGGATACGGCTGATTATCATCACGCGCCGTATGCACATGCACCTCTCTTCCTATCAGCACCCAGCCACGGAGGGAGGCATCACGGCCGCCCGCCTTCAGCGCTGGCAAAAGATTCTCCCCGTTAGCATCATCTTCTGATTTGAGACCCGCAGCGGCTAGAAAAGTAGGTGCTAAATCAATGAGTGAAACCGGAGTCTTCACCACCCGACCCGCAGCGATGTGATCCGGCCATCGCATAGCTAACAGAACCGCAGAACCGAAGTCATGCACGTTACACTTCCCTCGGGGAAATCCAGGAATTCCATGATCCCCCGAAATGATAATGAGAGTGTTATCTAGCTCACCCATTTTTTTCACTTCATCAATAAGCACCTGACAGGACACATCAAACGCCTTCGCCTCACCTAGATAATCAGCGAAGTCCTCACGCACCACTTCAGTATCCACTAAAAATGGCGGCAGCTTCCCTTTTAAATCATCTGGATCAATCCCCCAAAGAGCCTTGCCTGACCCCCGCACCCATGGCCGATGTGTATTCACAGGATTAAAAGAATAAAAAAAGGGCTGCCCCGACTTACGCGACTTTATAAAATCTAAAAAATTACGCCGCACCTCATTAAATAACATTTCCTTTGCCGCCGCCTGATCCTCTGCCTCTGATACCCATTTGGAAAATTTTCCAAACTTACTCCCAGCACGATTATAAAGATTTTGCCTCCCACCAAACATACTTGTTCGCATATGAAGTTTATAACTTAAACCAATGTGATACCCACCCTCCTCTAAGGTCACGGGCATCCCTTTCACTTGAGCAAACGGATCAACAGCCCCTTTCTCCCACGGATGATGCAGCTGCGCATGAGAACCATTTCTAAAAAAATGGCGCCCAGTATTTAACGCCGCCCGTGACGGTGTGCATGACGGCACGGATACAAAAGCTTGATCAAATCTCACCCCCTGTTCGGCCACCCAGTCAAATGCAGGAGTCGAAATGACATCATTTGGCGATGCCTGATTCGCCTCTGCGTAGCTTGATGCGTAACGCCCCAAGTCATCCGCAAAAAGCAACAAAATATTAGGTTTCTTCCCAGCCCCCTCAAGAGAGCTGCTACTACCCCCCCAACAAATAAGAAATAAATAATAAAAAAAAGTTTTCATTTTAACGTTTCGCATTCTCAGCCTTAACTATTTTCTCGAGTTGCTCAGCGATGAATTTAGCCTGATTTTCATAACCTAACGCCGTAAAATGAATGCCATCTTTTTTCATTATTTTCTTTTCTTGGTGTGCTTTAAACAGGGTGAGCAATTGAGCATGTAAATCTATCACGGGCACCTTGTGCTTACGCATGATCTCACGAGCTGCGGCATTAAACTCCTGGATTTTTTTATTGCGCCCGTTTCCCGTTCGCATCGGTGTTGTTGTCACCCAGATTAACTGCACCTGATACTTCTCAGCCAGCTTAATCAAGGTGCTCAGGCTCGACTCATATTTTTTAATTCGCCCCCCCCCCCGCATGATATCGTGTAATCCACAGTTTAGCAAAAGGTATCGCGGATGATAATCCTCAGACTTTAGAACCGCCTGAGTCAGAGCAATCAACGAATGCGCCATCCCAGAGTAGCGAATCCCATCGTTTATCCCTGGGAAAAGCGTTGCTAAATCTCTACGGTGCACCACAGAAAACCTCCCCTTCAACTCGCTTTTTAAAAAAGGTGTATATCCTACAGAAATACTATCTCCACACACATACACCTGCGGCAGATCTTTCTGATACCCCATCTTCTCACTTTGATCATAAGTTTTATTATGCTCATTTACATCCAGCTGTTCAGCGCTCCCTACTCCCAAACCAAAACCAAAACCAAAAACGATCCAGGTCAATAGTAAAAACAGAGGGAACCTCCGATGGGTGCCCCGCCTCTGAACGCCGCTGTTATTTTGATTTTTTTGACTCATCTTTTTTTAAGAAATTCACTTGATTAAACGACAACCATTACCTCTTCCGGTAGAAATCAAACCCATGAGTAATCGTCGTCCAAGGGATAATGTAAGTGGCCCCGTCCTTTGGCCGACTTTCCAGATTCACCTTCTCATTCTCCGGTAGTGCATATTGATCCTTTTTGATATACTTATAATAATTAACAATCATCTCCGAGTGCGAACCCGAGCTATCATTAACAAAACCCTTTACTTTCGAGGTGTCAATCGGGCTATTATAATACGCATGCACAGCATACTCAGCCCCCTTGAGTAAGCGTGGAATCTTCTCGCCATCCAGCTTCAAATCATACAATTTATATTTTTCATCCACACGCTGATGACGGAAAATCTCTGCTACCGTTACCAGCACATTGAGCGAGCCCCGCCCATGCGCGGCATCCCGGTTAAATTCCATAATTTCTCCATCAGAAGCAATGGTTAACCCCACTAAATTAACCGGATGACCATGCCGTTTTACTGTGGATTTACCCGAATACATCTTATCCATTATCAAGTATGCCCCATGGTTAAACAAATCCTGATCATTCATAAACACCCCCAGCGCCATACAAGTCCGAGAAACCGCTAACCGCTGATTTTGTAACCCATACGTGTTAGCTCCCCCATTCCACTGCAGCATCAAACGCTCAAAAACACGACACATCTTCTCAAACTTCAACACATCCTCTTTTTCCCACCCTGCCGACTTTCCGTTCAGCTTGTAATAACGGATAATTTCCGCACCAGCCACCCAGTGATTCGCCGTCCAAGATCCAAAAAGCGATGCGTAAATATCTCCGTTTTTAGTTCTCATATCTTTGAAGATAGAACTCCACGCATTCAGAATCTCTATCGCCTTATCCGCATGTTCCTGTTTCCCTGTGATCACCCAGAGCAAGGCATGTGCATAAACAGCACGCCCATCTCCAAAGAGAAAAGCCTTATCATCGGATTTTGGCCACGCAATAGAAACCGCATGAGGCTTCCAATCAAGACTCGCATACGGCACTTCATTTGTCGCTTCTGAGCCGCTAGAACACTTTAAAAAGGCAGGGATCGCATCCTTGATGGGATGGCTTCCTTTTTGATTAGCAAACCGCCGTATCGCATCCAGCTCTTCTGCCGAACTATAAAGACCGGGGTGAACAAAGTCCGAAGCCGTTGGTGTGATCTCCACCAGCTGAGTGGCCGTGATATAAGGCATACTCGGACGTTTGAATTTCTTGCCCTTCTTTTCCAGACCCGCCTTCTTTTTTTCCTCTTCAGCACTCAGAGGCAAATCTTTCAGCCCCTTCTTCCAAGCCATTTCAAGGTAAACAACATGCGTCCCAGGCGTCATTTTCCACGTATAGGGGCTTTTGACTTTTAGCGTCTCCCCATCCACACGCACTCGGGGATCACGCACCCGATTCCCATTCGCCTCTACTTTCCAGCTAAATACAATTTCATCACCAGGCTTCCCCGTGTTTTTACTAGCGTTCAACGTCAGTATCGGAGGCGCGGCATAACCCAGCTGCACCATGGCATAAGCTAGCGCCATTACGCCGATATGAAAAGGCCAGCTGCGAGAAAAAAAAGATCTTTGAGTCATTTTTAGGTGGGTTACTTTAGAATAATCGAATGTGCTTTATTTTTGTTGCTCCGCCATGATCTGTTGAAGCTCTACCAAAGGAAGAGGCTGTTTGTAAATCCGAACATCTGACATCAGTCCTATAAAATGGCTCTGGGTCTTTTTCATCGATTGATCCCACACCGCCCCCAGCAACATAGATGCTGGATTGTATGGCTGCTGGATAATCCCTTTGGTAGTCCTAGATTGAACGAGCTTTCCGTCAATGTAAATTTGATAAATATCACCATCATTTACCACAGCTAAATGAGACCACTTATGCAGCGGTAACACCTTACCAGAGCGCATCCGCCCTAAGCCAAAGCTCCGCCCTTTTTCATCACTCATCGTAAATGCCGGCTTCCCCCCATCCAAATACAATCTAAATTGATACGCCCTCACCCCCGAGCGCTCTTTACTAATCAATACCTGCTGCCCCTCATGAGACGCCGGATTCACCCACAGAGCCAAGCTAAAGTTTGTCTGCACTGCCGCCGACCCCGCATTCACATACGTGCCCTTGTCTAATTTCAACACAGCCCCCAACACCCCGTCCTTCACCCATTGAGGCTTGATTACCTTAGCCACCGCTGCTGAATCCACAGAGGAATCCCTAAGGCTCTCCCCAGACTCATGATCCATCTTCCAGTGCCTCACCATACCAAAACTATCCACCAGCACAGGCAGACTCGCTTTCGCCGCAATGACATTCGGAGAGCCCGCATCATCAGCGACCCCAGTTAAATATAACCTATATTTTCCATCCGTAGGGATCGCCTCAGCCAACGCTAAAAGAATCACCCCCTGATCCTCCTCAGAAAGCTTCGCTGAAACCACCCCCAACGCAGGCTTAATCACATAGTGAGAAAGGTCCGCCACACGCGCGGCACTCAGATTTTCATTCAACCGGACAAGCAATGTTTTTCTTCCCGGTAACGTGCTCACCTCCACCATCTGGGGAGCTACCTCATCCTTACCGCTCATTACTTTATGATCAACAGACTGAGCGCTGGGGACTCCCTGCCCATTCACTGCACATACCGCGTAACGGTAACGCGTTACATCCGCCACACTCTTATCCTCATACTCACAGCTCTTACTCACACCTATCCTCACCCCCTCACGGAATACCTCGTAATGTTTAATGCCAGACTCTCCATCTTTGGAAGCCTCCCATTTTAAAGAAATCGAATTACTCCCTATCCTTTTAGTAATTAGCCCTTTAGGAACAGATGAAGGTGTCAGGTCTAACTCCTTCACACCAGAACGAGTTACAGAAAAACCTCTAATCCGTGGCTCCCCCACAGACTCAGTTACGCTAAGCCTCACCTTTGAATAAATCGAAGGTGCCAATTCTCGGATCTGCTTCCGCCCCATAGAAAAACCCTCCGCAAAAAGAGACACCCACTTCTTACCATCCCATCCCTCTATATGAAACGCCCTCACTCGCTCGCCAAAACGTAAATCCTCCTCCACAATCACATGATCAATCTCTAGCATCTCTCCAAATTCCAAAAGAACTTCAGACCCCACCTGATCCCGAATACAATGAAGAGGATACCCCACCCGCCTCTTAATCTCAGCGCCAAACTCCTTCCCCCGCAAAACAACAGCCGGATTAAGCGTCCCATCTTTCAATACAGGTAAGTTAATTAACAAACCCGCACCATGCCCAATACTCGCGTAATACACCTCCATCAAATCCTTCAACGATCTCGCACCACCACCAAACCACCCTGTCGATAACGTAGTATCCACCTCAGCAGGCATCCAACGCACCCCGTCCGGATCACCAATAGACACACTCGCCCCCGCCCCCTTCACCACACGCCATACACTCTCACTCACCACATTCCACTGCGGATAATACGCATGCCCATGCTCATTGCCCACCCAACGCAAAGAAGCATTAGTCCCCTGAAAAACCGCCGCATTCGGCTGATTCTGAAGCAATAGAGGATTTAATCTCTGCCCTAACTTAACATTGGAACTCCCATCGATCCACCACTCCGCCAGCTCCCCATACTGAGTGGACAACTCCGTAGCCTGAGTCATATAGTAATCATTATACGCCTTCTGATCCTTTTTATAAATCCCCTTATTTTTTGCCCCATAATGATCATCACGCGTGGCAAGATAAAGCCCCGGCCGAACCCCGCGCTTACGCGCCTCCTCAAAAATCTCCCTAATCACATCCCCAGCACCCTCTTTATAACGAGTAAGAGCAATGTTTTTTGTATGAACCTCCTCCCCAGGCCTCGTCGCCTTTGTAGGCCACCAACAAAAACCATTTACATGCTTAGCCACCACCACAATGTGCTTTCCCCCTACACTCTCCACCGCATCAAGTAATGCCACAGGATCAAATTGAGCAAACGTCATCTGATCCACTGGGAACGTAGGATTCATATGAAAAAATACCGCCATCTCATCCTCATGCCACGCCAGCTGCCCCTTCGAAGGCACGACAAGCCGCGTCTCAGGATCTCGCTCCATTTGTGCATACACCAGCGACGATGACCCCATCATCATAAAAGCGCACCCCACCCTAGGAAATAAAGAGAACACCGAAACCAAGCGTGAAAGAAAAGAAGCCATTATCATTATATAAAATTCCGTAAAGAGTGGAGACCATACGCCACCAAACACCGATTCATTTCACAAATAAATACCTTTTTAACGCCCTCCCGTCTGAGTCCCCACACGACAGCCCAGAGGCTGCGACTTCATTTCTTTTTTATTTCAGACAGCATTTATAAAAATCACAGATGCTCCTCGATGAAGATTCTACTTCCCTAGGGCTGGCATTACAAACAGAAGCATCATCCGGCGTTTGGGGGATTTGATCTCTGTGTTACTTCCTAACAGAACGCTTTCCCCCTTGTTAAGGTGCCGTTGATATAAGAACCATTCTTGTCCTTCATAGCTCAATTTTTTGTCTGTTATTTTGAAATCCTTCTTCAGCCACGGCATGGGAGTCAGGCGGCTGTCGAGACCGATGTAAATTTTAGCATCACGTTTGCAGTCGAACTGCAGAAGATCGACGGCAGAATAATTCCAATCGCTATCAGGAAACTGGATAAACTCTCCTCCCTTAAGAAATGCAGGCACCGGCTTGAGCACGGTTTCCCTATCAGTAAATAGCTTAGCACCTAAGCGCGTGGGCAACACCTGAATACCTCCAGCGGGGCCAGAGTAGGAGAGATCAGCGAAAAACTCGCTTTTCAGAGAAATTGTCCGAGCCAACTCGGAGGTTGGGCCGGGGGAGCGCTCTTCCCGGCTGGGCGGCGGCATGGGTGTGAGTTTTTCCTGTTCAGGCAAGGGTGGGTGGGATTTCAGCACCCCATTTTCGACCTCCATAGGCAGTGCCTTAATCTGAACGGTAGCGGGTTTGAGATTGTTGGACGTAGCTGTGAGAGTGACGTCTCCACCCTTGAGTAGGCTGCGGATGGCGATGCGGTTGACACCGCACTCCAGATCAAGCCAGGTATTGTTTGTGGATTTAATCTTCCCGCTGTTATAGCCACCGCGCCAGATGGCGGGGCCGGAGAGGGTAAAATCACAGCGTTGCTGATAGGTCGGGCAGCGGCGTCCTTGCGCATCAACAGCTTCCACATCGAAAAGTGCGACATCGCTCCCGCTGGCTTGAAAGCCCTGAGGCCCCGTGATGGGCGTGATTTTCAGAGCGACGGCCGAGCCGACGCTTTCTAGTTTCTGCCGGGCCACGGCTTTACCCTCGACATAACCGATGGCCTCCAAAACACCAGGCTTCCATGCGGTTTCAGGGAAAACAAAGAGGCTGCGGTGGAGGTTTTTCTTCTGTTCAGCCTGGCCGAAATAAGCCTTGTGCCGGGCCAGTGATTTACCATTGAGCAACAACTCTACTTCATCGCAGTCTGCCGCGACATAAATCGTCTTTATGGTATCCTTCGGGTAGCTCCAATGGCCGATCAAATGCAAATCGGGAGCCGCTGTGAAGAGCACTTTACAGACATGATAGGCTTCCTTCGGCAGCCGCACTCCATCCACCTCGCCACTGGCACGTGCCACTTCGCTCTGGACACGTCCGCCGCTCGTGGAATCGCTGAAAATCCAATTGGCACCGCCTCCGTGGTGACGCGGCGCAATTTTATCGTATTGAAAAATTTGATTTACGGCAAACTCTTCGGAGTTAAGTTTATAGGTTCCTTGGGCATTTTTGTAGCCAAAGTCTGGCGGTGAAGAGTCGTCCCAGACACGCCGGGGTGATTCTTCTCTGTTATACTCGCCCTCTACGGTGGGGAGAGATTTCTGATAGCCCGATCCCTCAGTGCTGATGGTGATATCGCAGTAGGGAGCCACGGTGGTATTGCAACGGCGGTGGGCATAGGCACGCCCGCCGTGAGGGTCGTATTTTTTGACGAGTGCTGTGATGGCTTCGGCATGCTCCTTGCTCACGCTCTGGTTTCCCCCTTCCCAAATGATAATGGAAGGACTGTTTCGGTAATAGATAAGCATATCACGGAAGGCGGACAGGCGGACATCCCACGGGTGGCCATCGATGTCTTTTTCACCATCAACTCCGGGCTGCAGGGTAAGGATACCACGGCGGTCGGCGGAGCGGATGTGCACGGGTGCCCCTGCGGTGTGCCCCCAGCGCACAAAATTACCATCCACCTCACGCATCATCCTCAGGGTGAAATCGTGCATCCAATCCGGCTGGGCTGCTCCGAGTCCCGGCCATTCATCGGTAGATTTCTGCCCCCATCCGTGTAGCTTGAGATAGCGGTCGTTGATGTAGAATCCTGAATTTTTATCAAAGCGCACCCAGCGGAAACCGAAGGGCACACTTTGCGTATCGATGTCTCGCCCCCCATTTCCACCTTCGCTCAATGTGGTGCGGACTGTGTAAAGATATGGGTAGCCAGGCTCCCAGAGCTGGGGTGTGGGCACGGATATCTGGGTGGATATCGCCTTGCTCTCTCCGGCCTGAAGCGTGCAAGGGGTGGAGATGGAACCAACCGCCTGCCCATCAGCACCGATGAGCTGAGTTTTTACAGCAAAAGTCACCGCTTGAGCACGCTCGTTGGAAACTTGAGGGATAACGACGAGCGTGGCCTGCGCTCTTGAAAGTTGAGAAGCATAGATATAGGTGCCTACAGTTTTAAGATTCGAGTAAATCGGCAAGGTAAGATGAAGAGGGTCACTCACATGTAGATAGACGTTTCGATAGATGCCGCCATGAGCTGGGTGCCAGTGCGGATTATTCCACGGCAGCTTGGCTCCGCCCTCGAAGACCCCCCACTTATGTTTGCCCTCCTCATCCTTAACAAAAGAGTTATCACACATTACAGCCAGCACGTTATCCTCGCCGATCTTTAGGTGAGGAGTGAGATCAAAGCCAAAGGGCAGAAAACCATTTTCAGAGTGTCCCAGCTTTTGTCCATTGAGGTAAATATCAGCCCACTGGCGGACGGCTTCAAACTCAATGATTACCTTCTTTCCCTTCCAGTCCTCAGGAGCTTGAAAATGCTTGCGATACCAGGTGCGCCCGCCCCATTGATTCATTTCACCTTTATGTCCGGCGGGCGACCAGTCATCAAAGGTATCCGTATCATTGTAAGTGTGGGGAACGGAGACAGACTCCCACGCCGAATCGTCAAAATCTGACTGCGCAGCCTCTGCGGAGTCTGCCTTGATAAATTTCCACGCAGGGTTGAAATTGAGTTTTTGCCCAGCGGATACGGAAAAGGCACAAACAGCTGAGACAAGGCAGGTGAAAAATAAACTCTTCATGGTCAGTTTTAGGGTCAACAAAGAAATAGCATAGCAGGAAACCTTTCCAAGCTCTGTTTTTTCAATCCTTCGCGCATCCCAAGCTCTGTTTTCAATCGACTGCTGAGTTCACCGCCACTTCTGGGGCAAAGGCCATTACAAACATTCAACGACTCCAATAATTTTTCATGTTGAGAACTGCGCAATCCTCGATCCTCCCATACATTTTTATCACTCAAGACTCAAGGTCAGACGATAGAAACTGCGGGGTGAGCCAGCGGGAATCAGATAGCTGTGCGGATCGTAGTTTTTAAGTTGCACGGCAACTTTCAGGTCAATTTTCAAATTGTTTAAATGTCAGCGGTAATCATCGCAATACCTATAAAAAAAAAGAAATCGTGTCTTCCAATGTC
>CAYNNY010000039.1:7838-20010 GCA_964398555.1 uncultured Verrucomicrobiales bacterium | reverse complement strand
AGACTTACCCAAATCATTTCAATTGTTTATGACTTTTATTTAAATTGCTTATTATGAGTATTTTAATGATTTGGAAAAATCCGCCATGCTGACCGAGGCCTCCTATATCGGCGAGGTTAGCCCAGCAGCTCACATTGATGGCATCGTTCACGTTGGCGAAGGTAGAAAAATCCTCCCAGGCGTCGTCATTGCGGGCAACGTTGTTATTGGCCAAAATTGCAAAATCGGCCCTAACTGCTGCTTCCGAGGCTCTACCACCGTGCTCATCAGCGGACTCAAAAAACTTGAATACCGTGGTTATGACTCCGAGGGAGTCGCTCTGACATTAGGCAACGATATCGTTGTTCGCAAACAAAGCGGCAAGGTAGCGGAACTAACAAATCTCATTAATCAGGATCCGGAAGCTCCCTCGACCACCCCCGCAACCTCGCTAAAAGTGTGCCGGTGGAGGAAGGCCTACCATTCGCTACCCTCGGACCGCGGTGGCTTGACTCCGCTTTCATGCTCTCTCACAAAACCTACCATTCCCCGTTCAATCCCTCGCAAAAAAACTCAACCCGCCTCACATAGCGCAACCGAAGCCATTCATCTTCCAAGCCACTCCCCTGTAATCGACTCCGCATTCCCCGCCAGATCATCAGGCGAGCCCTCGGCGACAATAAATCCTCCATGCTTCCCGCCTCCAGGCCCGAGATCAATGATCCAGTCTGAGGCGCGGATCACATCAAGATTATGCTCCACGATGACCAGAGAATTCCCGGCATCGCGAAGTTTTCGTAAAACCCCTAGCAAAACTTGAACGTCATTAAAATGCAGTCCCGAGGTTGGCTCATCGAGCAAATACAGACAGTGGCCGTTATTCGGGCGTGAGAGTTCATCTGCCAATTTCACCCGCTGCGCCTCACCTCCGGAGAGAGTGTTCGCCGCTTGCCCCAGATGAATGTAACCCAGCCCGACATCACAGAGCGACTGCAAGATGCGACTCAGCTTCGGCACATTCTGAAAAAACTGCGCCGATTCTCCCGCCGTCATCGCTAGCACATCTGCCATGTTGCGACCTTTATAGGTGATCTCAAGCGTCTCACGATTGTAGCGCTTTCCTCCGCACGAATCACAAGTGACGTATGCGTCGTTGAGAAAATGCATATCGATCTTAATGGCTCCGTCACCTTGGCACTGCTCGCATCGACCGCCTTTGACGTTAAAACTAAACCGCCCAGCATTGTATCCGCGCTGACGCGACAGCGGCAGTTTGGCAAACAAGGCGCGGATGAGATCGAGCGCGCCGGTGTAGGTCGCGGGATTAGAGCGAGGGCTACGGCCCAGTGGTTTTTGATCCACCACCACTACCTTGTCCAGTTGCTCGATTCCATCAATACCGTCATGCGCACCAGGAGCGCTGGATGCTCGATAAAAGTGACGGGCTAGAGCCCTGCGTAGAATATTATCGATCAAGGTGGATTTACCGCTGCCACTGGCTCCCGTGACGGCAACCATCATGCCCAGCGGAATATGCACATCGATTCCTCGTAGATTATTTTCCCGGGCATTGAGGATGACGAGTTCACCGGACTTTTCGCTCACCCTAGGCACGAGGTCAAATTGAGCCTCTCCAGCCAGCCAACGGCCAGTGACGGATTCCTCTTGTCGTTCCACCTCCTCAGGTTTTCCCGCCGCTAACAATCGTCCTCCCTGACTTCCCGCACCCGGGCCGATATCGATCAACCAGTCCGCCGCGCGAATGGTATCTTCATCATGCTCGACCACCACCACGGTGTTACCAATATCCCGAAGCCGCTTAAGCGCCGCGATCAATCGAGCGTTATCGGCACAATGCAATCCAATGCTAGGCTCGTCCAAAACATAAATCACACCCGAAAGACCAGCTCCAATCTGCGTGGCCAGTCGGATCCTCTGAGCTTCGCCGCCCGAGAGCGTATTGCTGGCACGGTCCAGCGTGAGATAGGACAGCCCGACATCATCCAGAAACCGAAGTCGACGGACCATTTCATCGACTACTCCACGCAATGCCGCGCTACGATCATCCGGCAAAACCACCGCCTCTAACCAAGGTAAAGCGTCCTCGACAGGCAGGGCACAAAATCGATCAATCCCCAACGACGCATCCCCCGCCCCACTTTTCAAAGTCACCGCCAAGATCTCAGGCTTGAGCCGTCGACCACCGCATCGAGGGCACTGGCGAGCGGTCATATAGCGACTCATGCTCCGCCTCACGGCATTACTTTTGCTCTCTCGTGAAAACCGCTCAACAGTGCGACAAAGTCCCTCGAACGGCTTCAGTATAGGGCGACTAAATCCGTCCTTCTCCCAGATCGTCTCGATCTCTTTGCCTTCGGTCCCATAAAAAAGAGCCTGTTTAAACGGCTCGGGAAGATCCTTGAACGGCAGCTGCAAATCAGCGCCCATTTCCTGGGCGAGCGATTCCATCTTTTTCCCCTGCCAGCTTTGTTTGCGTTTGTTGCTCTTCCAAATAAGAACCGCCCCATCCGCGATGGATTTACTTTGATCCGGCACAATTAAATCAGGATCGCACGACTGTTCGGTGCCGAGCCCATGACAGGCAGGGCAGGCTCCGCTACGTGAGTTAAAGGAAAAATGCTTCGGGGTGAGTGCTGGTAACTCAAATCCTGTCGCTGGGTTTCTGTAGCTGGTTAGAAATGACATCTCCTGCCACTCCTCGACGTCTGGCTCTAGGATCGATGCTACTGCTTGGCTGCCACAAATCCTCAGAGCTGTCTCCACAGAGTCCGCCAAACGGCTCATCGAACCCTCTCTGATAACGAGCCGATCCACCACCACCTCCAAGGTTTTCACCTTCTTCGGCCATTGGGATTCCGCCTCATCCATCTCCATCATTTCGCCATTCACCCGCAAACGCACAAATCCTTGCCGCTGAAGGTTGGCGAGTAAAACACTCACATCCGCCGCTTCTTCGCGAGGGATAGGAGCTAGGAGGATCACCTTGGTTTTCTCGGGCTTGCTGGCCAGAATATCGATAATATCCTTAGATGTCATTTTTTCCAGTCTCTCTCCAGTGCTCGGGTCATGAGGCACCCCGACGGCCGCGTAAAGAATCCTGAGGTAATCGTAAATTTCCGTAGCAGTGGCAATCGTCGATCGTGGGTTCATGCCGCCACTGCGCTGCTCGATAGCAATCGCCGGGCTCAGTCCCTCGATAGAATCCACGTCGGGCTTGTCAAATTGATCTAAAAACTGCCGGGCGTAAGAACTCAAGCTCTCGACATATCGCCGCTGCCCCTCCGCGTAAAGCGTGTGAAACGCCAGCGACGATTTACCACTGCCACTCGGCCCCGTAATGACCACGAGTTTCCCCCGTGGGATTTCCACATCGATCCCCTGCAAGTTATGCTGACGGGCTCCTTTAATCACAATCGCATCCACAGCCGATGACATACCTCAAGAAGTGCAAATTACTAAGCGTAAAAGAAGGAAGTGATCACATCTAGGCTTGTTCATTGTAACCTTTTAGTGAACGCTCCCGCTATGAAGCCTTACGTAACGCTTGGTGAGTCAAAAATGTCTGATGGCACCGTCTTCTCTCTGCATCAACATGATGGAAAGTTTTTTCTAAAGTACAACGGCTTTGATTTAATGAGCACGGCGCTGACTTTCTCTGAGGAGCTGCTTGCCGAGATCGGCTGTGCAGAACTCCTTCCTGGAAAGTCGACTAGGCCAAAGCACCCAAAGGTTTTGATTGGAGGTCTAGGACTTGGATTCACACTTAAAAAGACCCTGGAAGTGATCGGCAGCCCAGCCTTGGTGGAAGTCGCCGAGTTAATGCCGCCCTTGATCGAGTGGAACCGGACGTTTCTCGTTGAGCATAACGGGCCACTACTCGAAGACCCTCGCACTAAAATCACTCAGGGCGATCTCTACGATATTATTTCCAGCAAACGCAAAAGCAGTTACGACGCACTTCTCTTAGACATCGACAACACCCCAGACGACCTGATCACCGCCGGCAATGCGCGGCTCTACTCCCCGCATTTCCTAGCCAAGATCCAGGAAATCCTCACGCCGAATGGTCGTGTTTGCTACTGGCTTTCCGAGCCTGCCCCGAAATTTAAAAAGTGCCTCATCAAGGCGGGATTTGAAGTCGAGGAACACGCGGCCAAACCTCACGAGAAATCGAAACGAGCCAGGCACTGCATTTACATCGCTACCCGTATGCAGTAGTGGCAAAGGAATGATGGCTAAGCCAACTAAGAGATGGAGTAATGGCACTTAAATAACACACATTCCGGAGATAAAGATTTCCTAGAAAAGACACGATTGTTAAATTCGCCTTCAGCGGGTTGAAAGCTCCTGTCGGTGCGTTGAAGTTGTGGCACTCGCCATTCAACTATATCGCAGGTGCTTATTCAACCAATGCTCAGCATTGATTCAACGCATCTCAGATGCTTTCAACTTGGCTTCAGCCATCTTCAACGACTTCGTGAAGCCACTTCAACTTTGATGCCACTCTTAACTGATCGCCGGAATGTGAGAAATAAGAGGTAACCTCATGACTTTTTAGTCCCAACGGGACGACCTAGCGTAGCCCCGGGCCGCGCCCGGGATCTCATGAATGTAAAAACCCGAGCCCCAAAGTGGGCGATCTAATTCTATGGATGAATCTTCAAGATTAAGTCTTGCCTATAGCCGCTAGCCCATTTAAAATATGTTAGTCCAATTGAAATCATACTTCTACTACTACTCACCCTCACTCTTACATCCTGAAAATAGGAAACACTCGTTAGCAAACATCAATGACCCATCGTCCCTCCTCCCTCTTTCGCTCTCTTTGCGCTGCGGCTTTCGGGATAGCGTTTTTCTCTTCCTGCTCACCGGGAACTCGTATCGCACGCAGTCAACCGATTCAAAAAGCGATCGCTGTCGATAGCCCGGAGTTCACCCAAGCCATTGCCGCCGCCACTCAAACCCCATGGACAAGTGGCAATCAAATAACAACCATGGTCAATGGCGACGCCTTCCTCACGGCGATGCTCGACTCGATCCACTCCGCGGAAAAGACCATCACCTTTGAAACCTATGCCTTCATCAACGGCACCGCCGCCTACAAATTTGTCGGAGCTTTTTGCGAACGCGCACGTCATGGAGTGAAAGTCCATCTGATCCTCGACTCCGCGGGATCAATCGATATTGGTGAGAAAAATGTAAAACGCCTCCGTGCTGCCGGAGTGCAACTCGTTTTCTATCACCCCTACTCCATCCTGAACCCCCTGCGCTACAACACCCGCGATCATCGAAAGCTCATGGTCGTGGATGGGCGTGTCGGTTACATCGGAGGATGCGGTATCGCCGATGCCTGGATGGGAAATGCCGAATCTCCCAGACGCTGGAGGGAGGACCATTACCGAGTCACGGGCCCCGTGGTGGCCCAGGTGCAGCGGTCATTTCTCGATAACTGGACAGGAACGGGAGGAAAGCCTCTCACGGGGCCGGATTATTTTCCCGTGCTGCACCGCACCGGCGAGCATCGGGCCCAGGTCTTCATTTCATCGCCCAAGGAAAAGCTCTATACCATCCCCCACCTTTATAGGCAGGCATTTGCATCCGCTAGAAAAAGCATCGTTATCAAAAACTCCTACTTCATCCCCGACCACTCGATTATGAAGCAGCTTCTCGCGGCGCGAAAACGCGGGGTGCATGTTGAGATTTTAGTGCCTGGCGAGCACATCGATGCCTGGCCAGTGCGTAGTCTGGCTCGTGGATATTACGGCAAACTTCTCCGTGCCGGCATCCACATCTATGAATACCAGCCCACGATGATGCACTGCAAGGTCATGGTGGTGGACGAGCTATTCAGCTCTGTGGGTTCGGCCAACTTTGACCCGCGATCACTCTACATCAATGATGAGTCGAATCTCAACGTGCTCGACACCCGGTTTGCCCGCGAACAACTCAGAGTCATTAAAAACGACAAAAAGCAGAGCATCCGAATCGTCGCCCCCCCATCGCGATGGAACCCCCTGACCCTACCGCGGCGAGTGGCCGCTCAGATACTAGCCCCACAGCTTTAAATGGAGCTCTGAGCGAAATGTCTAATAAATAAAATTTAATGAAAGAAAGCTTGCCTGACCAGCGTGACGACCTCTAGGATGTGCCAGTCCATGACTGGAAAACCTACCATCCTCCTTCTCTGCATGATCTCAACGATCATGGCATCCCATGCCGGGCTGAAGCGACTGAAGGTGGAGAACCCCTACAATTTACAAAACGGCGACATCGTTTTTCAAGAAGCCAACGATGCCCAAGCCAAAGCGGTCAAAGCGGCTACGAATTCACGATGGTCACACGTAGGCATCGTATTTTTTCACCAGGGGGCCCCGTGGGTGCTCGAGGCTGTGCAACCGGTGAAGTCCACACCGCTTAAAGCATTCATCGCTAGGTGTCCTCGGTCGTTTTACGCCATGCGGCTTAAAAATGCCAATTTGCACATCACTCCAACCAACATCGCCAAAGCCAGGCAATACGGACAACTTCAGATAGGCAAAAATTACGACCCCTATTTCCAATGGTCGGAAGATCGAGTTTACTGCTCGGAGCTCGTCTGGAAAATCTACAAACAAGCCACGGGGGTTGAGCTCTGCAAACCTCGATTGCTAGGCTCCTACAACCTGCACCACCCCACAGTCCAAGCGTTAATCATTCAACGTTACGGCTCCATGAGCAAGCTTTCCCTGAACGAATTAATGGTAGCCCCGTCAGATATCGCCGAATCAAAGCTATTGATCGAGGTTCCACGCAGAATCCTCAAGTTAACGAGGAAATAACAGCTCAGTCCAACAGCGATACAATCTCCTCAGGATTTTACCATCGCCATCTTGAGCATTTCATTTAGTCTGCCATCCATGACCCCGAGATACCCTTCCAACTTCCAGCGCAAGACACTTTGGAACGCCCTCACGGGAGTAGCCTTTCTTATTATCGGCCTCCTTCTTGCCTGCCTGATCTGGTTGACAGGGCAAGTTTTAGGCGTGCTTCAGCCCGTGTTAGTTCCTCTCGCCGTGGCCGGCATAGCGGCCTATCTTCTCGACCCTCTCGTCACCTGGCTACAAGTCAAAGGCCTTTCTCGGCTCAAGTCCGTCATTGCCGTGTTCGCCTCTTTTCTTGTAATTCTTGCCGTCTTTGCATGGATGATTATCCCTCCCATTGTCAGTCAGATCAGTAATGAAAAAAACCGCGCCGATCTAAGTATCCGCATCGTTCAGGTAGGCACCAGCCTCAAGGAGATCCCGTTGATCACGCATTGGCTGGAACGCGCTGAGAAAAAGGAGCAAAGAAAGGCTCTCTCCCTACCCAAGCCAACCGACGAACTGGTCACCCAAAACACCGAGACCCCTAGCGACGAGGCCGTCGCCTTCGAGGACACTCGGCTGGCTCATCTTCTGCCAGCCGACATCGTGGCTAAATCTGCAGGTTGGGTCCGAGGCGGCACGTCCAAGCTGCTGAGCATGTTTGGCCTCATCCTCGGCTTTGCTATGCTGCCGATCTACCTTTACTATTTCCTCAAAGAAAGCTCTGGCATCAAATCCCATTGGCACGAGTACGTGCCGCTGAAAGCCTCACATTTCAAATCCGAGGTGATCGAAACCCTGAGCGAGATCAACGGCTATCTGATCTCTTTCTTCCGAGGACAAATGCTCGTTGCTTTTATCGATGGCATCCTTGTCGGAATCGCACTCTGGATTTTCGGCCTCCCCTATGGATTAGTCATTGGCATGTGCATGGCCATTCTCGGTGTCATCCCCTACATCGGTAACATCATCTGCCTCATTCCCGCATGCATCATTGCCTACGTGCATTTCGGCCAGGAAATCAACCAAGGCTGGCTCGGCACGAATGCTTGGATTTATGTGGCTGCCGTCTGCTCCATTTTCTTTATCGTGCAGCAGATCAACTCACTGCTCACTGCGCCTAAAATCGTAGGTGACTCGGTAGGGCTTCACCCGATGACTGTCATCTTCTCCATGCTGTTCTGGTCGATCCTACTCGGCGGCTTTATTGGTGCCCTACTCGCCGTGCCTCTCACCGCCGCGCTCAAGGTGCTCTTCCGTCGCTACATCTGGGAGCCGCAAATGAACGAGCCTCTCCCTGCATCAGTAACAGCTGTGAGCATCGAACCCGAGGGGAGCGTCAATGAAAACTGCGATCCAGCTCAATAGCAGATCCCCTCATTTAATGTCACCTTCAACCAAGGTGACATTTTTACGGAACAAATTGATCCAGCGCCGCTCTTAGGTTTGTAACACGATACATTTCTCTCAAATAACGTATGTCCACTATGAAACCAATCCATGCCACGCTGCTGGCTCTCGCGGCCACTTTTGCCGTCGCCTTCACGCCACTTCATGCTCAGTTTGACCCTTTTGCCGATAACAGCCTAGCTGGCGGCAGCGACACTGAAAAAACCGAAACTTCACTCGTTTCAGAGGCTTTAGCCACGGCTCCCGGCGAAACCTTCACGGTAGCCATCAAACTGAAACACGCAGCGGGCTGGCACGCGTATTACAAAAACCCAGGTGGTCCAGGTCTGCCGCTTGAGTTTGAATGGGAACTCCCCGAGGGCTACGAACTTAAAAAATTCCACTGGCCCACTCCTCACCTCTACACCAATGGAGAAACTCAGTTTTACGTTTACGATGGCGAGTATTCGCTGCTCGCAGACATCTCCACGCCAGCCAGCGCCAAACCCGGCGACCAAGCCAAAATCACCGTCACCCCCTCATGGCAACTCTGCGACGATAAAGGCTGTGACCCCCCGATGTCCAAGGAACTCAGCACCAACATCACTATCGCAGAAAAAACCCAAACGGCTGGCGATCAAGCTGAATTTTTCAAGAAGGCTAGATCTTCAATTCCCATCACAAATGATCTATGGGATATCTCGGCTGAAATGACTGACTCAGACATCATCCTCACACTCAAAGCAAAAGCCGGTAACGACAAGCCTCTGGGCAAGGTTCATTTGATTGATGATGCGGCGGGAACGGATGCCGACAAAAAACAAACCATCAAACAGATTGATGGCGACTACACCATCACGGCTCCCCGCAACACGTCTGTGAATATGGGAAAAACTCTCACAGGTTTACTTGTTGATGTGGATCACCAATCCCCCGCACTGATCATCAAAGTCGCCACCTCCGGCGAAGTCGCCGCCAGCAGTGCATCAGCCGATGCCTCCGGGGGACACGGATCGCTTTCAGCGGCCCCCACATCAGAGATGATTGCGGAGGCTGCAAAGCTTTATGACGCCGATCAAAAAATCGACTACATCCTGCTCGACGGCACCAAAGAAAAATCTCTCAACTTGGCCACCGCCCTCGGATTCATTTTCATCGGCGGGTTCCTACTTAACCTCATGCCCTGTGTCTTCCCAGTTCTAGGAATCAAGGTCATGGGCTTTGCTCAACAGTCGGGCTCTGATCCTAAAAAAATAAAAATTCACGGATTGGTCTTCATGTCCGGCCTTGTCGTTTCAATGTGGGTCTTAGCCGGTATCATTTACACTTTTATTTTTGCCTTTGGTCGAGATGTTAACTGGGGAGAACAACTCACCAGCCCAGTATTTCTTGCCGGCATGATTATGCTGCTATTCGTCTTCGGCCTCAACATGGCTGGCGTGTTCGAAATTGGAATGTCCCTGACGGGGGCCGGTGGCGAACTTCAGTCGAAGAAAGGATATTCCGGGTCCTTCTTTTCAGGCGTCTTGACCACTTTGATCGCCACCCCCTGCAGTGGTCCCTTTCTGGGTTCGGTGATGGGATACACTCTCAAGCAACCCCCCTTTCTAGGGATGATTATCTTCACCGTATTTGCGTTAGGCATCGCCCTGCCGTATGTCGTGCTAGCGTTCTTCCCCAAGCTAATCAACAAACTCCCGCGTCCCGGAGCATGGATGGTCACCTTTAAGCAACTCATGGCCTTTGCCCTGTTCGCAACGGCGGCCTATTTCTACCAAAGCTTCGCCAAAATCACAGGAACGGACGGAGCTTCATGGTTGCTGATGGCAATCGTTGTCGCCGGTCTAGCCTTCTGGGCCTATGGAAGATTTGCCACACCGATCACTCCCAAAACACGAAAATACATCTGGGGATACGCATTCCCACTCATCGTTGTCGCCGGTGCCTTCACCATGACTAAATCCGCCACCGAGGAACGGGCACCTATCCTACCTCTCAGCGGCTCATCGTGGTATCCCGGCGTCGTCGAACAAAACCGTGCAAAGAAACGGATTGTCTGGGTGGATTACACCGCCGATTGGTGACTCCTCTGCCAACAAAATGCGAAGCGTGTCTTCTCATCCGATAAAGTCAAAGCAGTCATCGACGAACTCAACGTCCTTGTCGTCATTGCCGATGGTACTGATGGAAACGAAACCATTAAAAAAGATATGGCTCGCGCTAATCGCAAGTCATTACCCACGAATCTGATTTACCCAGCGGATTCAAGTCAACCTGCCATCATGTTGCCCGAGTTGCTCTCGCCAGACATTGCCATCAAGGCACTTAGAGCCGCCGCCAAGATGAAGTAGTCATGGGTCATGCTGGCTGCGCGTCGCCAAAAATTGTGACCCCAAAGGCATTTTTACCTTTGGTGTTAGCTGCCAAGCGTTTAAGACCAGCGCATGACTAACCCGTCCGAGCTTCTCCGTAGCGGTATCCGCGATGTGCCCGATTTCCCCAAACCAGGCATCATCTTTAAAGACATCGCGCCCATCCTGTCCGATCCCGCTCTTCTGCGTCACTCCATTGACCTTCTCACGGCCACCGCTGGGGATGTGAAAATCGACAAGGTGGTGGGGATCGACGCCCGAGGGTTCATCTTTGCCTCTCCTGTTGCTCTGAATCTAGAGGCTGGATTTGTCCCAATCCGCAAGGCTGGCAAACTCCCCTGGCAGACACACAGCATGGCCTATTCGCTTGAATACGGCGAAAATGTTGTTGAGATTCACAAGGATGCTATTCTCCCTGGAGAAAATGTCCTCCTCGTGGACGATCTCTTGGCCACAGGAGGAACGGCAGCTGCCGCAATCAAACTCATCAATCAACTAGATGCCAATCTCATTGCTGCATCGTTTTTGATCGAATTAACCTTTCTCAACGGTCGAAACCTTTTGGGCGACACGCCAGTGAACGCCATCATTACATACTAAAAAACACTACATCGCTCAATTATGAAAATAGGATTTATAGGCTGCGGAAGAATGGGCAGCGCCCTCCTCGAAGGAGCACTTCGCGCTCAAATGGTAACAGCATCCGATGTCTGGGTGTTCGACCCCTACCCGGGAGCCGCGCAAGCGATCGCTGACAAGCTCGGAGTCAATATTGCCGCTGATAACAGCGAGTTGACGCGTCACTGCGAGATGATCCTCCTTGCCTGCAAGCCCTACCATGTGGTGGATATCTTGAGTGAAATCAACGAAGAACTCCCCGGAGAAACCGTCATCCTCTCCATCGCCGCCGGAGTCACCCTTTCCCGTATGGAGGCCAGTTGCCCAGCAGGAACAAGGGTCATTCGCGTGATGCCAAACACCCCTTCCCTCATTGGAAACGGCGCCAGCGGCATCGCTCCTGGTGCTTACGCCACGGATGACGATCTTTCAGCAGCCAAGAAAATGCTGGAATCCGTCGGCATGGTTGAGATTGTCACTGAGTCTCAACTCGATGCTGTCACCGGCCTTTCCGGAAGTGGCCCCGCCTACGTTTACACATTTATTGAAAACTTAGCCGCCCAGGCCGAAAAAGAGGGCCTTCCTCTAGATACCGCGCTTCGTCTCGCTACCCAGACCGTCATAGGAGCCGCACGCATGGTGGAAACCACTGGCATGTCACCTTCTGATCTTCGCGACCAGGTCACCTCGCCAGGTGGCACCACACTCGCCGGACTTGACGCGCTGACGACTCATGGGTTTGAAACCAGCATCGCCGCTGGAGTGCATGCCGCCACCGAGCGATCACGCGAGATTGCTGAAGAGTCTTGAAACTTCTCACAGGCAGGTAACGTAACAATTTCAGCCAACGCAATTTCATTTGCTAAATCAACAAATCGAGTTACTTTGACGGCGTGTCGACACTCGCTGTTCGACACTCAACATTCGACACTTCAATAACCAACACAACTA
>CAYNNY010000039.1:0-7738 GCA_964398555.1 uncultured Verrucomicrobiales bacterium | reverse complement strand
TCGACACTCGCTGTTCGACACTCAACATTCGACACTTCAATAACCAACACAACTATTACACATGGGACCTCTAGGATATCCAGAAATGGTGGTGATCTTCCTGATCATCCTCCTTCTTTTCGGCGCTAAAAAACTTCCTCAACTTGCTCGCGGAGTGGGCAAGAGTATGGGCGAGTTTAAAAAAGCCAAAGATGAATTTGAACACGAAATCACTCGCGCTGAAGACGAAGTCACCAGCAAACCCAAAGAAAGCACTCCTCGAAAAGAGGAAGAAAGCTAGGTCTTTCAGGTATGACTTACAGCCATACAAAATCATTTAAAAATGCCTCGATTGTTCTCGGGGCATTTTTTTGCTTGCTGCTACAGGCCTGCGGAGAAAAGAAACCGACCCCCGATTGGCACCAAGAATCGGTTCAGCTCGAATCAACCGATCCGAAACAGAGCGCGGTCAATACTTCTGAGCCATCCGTCACAAAAACAACGGAAGCATCAGAGCCTAAAGAGGTCCGCTTTCTCTCATATAATCTAAAAAATTATCTCACGATGCGGAGGTATGTGAACGGAAAAGCTTATCAAGCCTCCAAACCTGAAGCCGAAATCAAGCAATTGATTCACCTCATCGCTACCGCGAAGCCCGATATTTTGGGTGTTTGCGAAATAGGCACGGATAAAGACCTCGAAAATTTTCAGAATCGATTAAAAAAGGCCGGCATCGATCTGCCGCATAGCCACAGAGCCTACGGCGCGGACACAGTCCGATCATTGGCCATCCTCTCGCGCTACCCCATCCTTTCATGGGAATTGCCCAAGCACATGAACTATCAGCTGGACGGTCGATCATTCAAGATCAGCCGAGGCATACTCGATGTCACCCTTCAGTTGCCCGCCAAAGAAGTCCGCTTTCTTGGTGTTCATTTTAAATCAAAACGCCCGATCGAAGAAGCGGATCAAGCATTAATGCGCCGCAACGAAAGTATGCTGCTGCGCAAGCATATCGACCTCATCCTCACCAAGCACCCGGACACCCTACTCCTCGCCTATGGCGACTTTAATGACAGCAAACGCTCCAAGCCCGTCTACACAGTCAAAGGCAGAGCCAACAGTAAAAATCACATGGAGATGCTTGAACTGGCAGACTCTCGTGGCGAAAACTGGACTCACCATTGGAAACGTGAAGATATTTATTCCCGCTTTGATTACACCATGGTCAGCAAAAAACTCGCCCCATGGATTAACCGAAAGGCATCCCGATTGCTCGACCCTGATCACTGGAATCAAGCCAGCGATCATCGGGCATTGCTAGTGTTGATCAGGTGAGACAGCTTAATTTCCGCCCCTTGAAAAGCTAAAGACATCCTAAATAACGCTTGCTAATCAGGATAATGCCTCTATTGGTCTTAAACCACGAAGGTGATGTATCTCGTTTATAATCAATCGAGCAGCTATACCCAATCCCCCGACCACGGTTCACACATCTCTCATATCACGGCTTGACAAGCCTCCAGTTTTCCGGCTATCAATCCGCGCGTCGGGCGACAGGCCGCCCTCCTCCCCCTGAACACCCCCCCCTTTAACCCCTTTAACACCCTATAATATTATGGCATGGTTCTGGTATGCATCTTACTTTCTCGTTCTCATCGGTCTTTCTGGTTACGGATTCCACCGCTTGATGATCATCGCGCTTTATCTGAAGCACTCTCATAAGCACCCAGTGCCCAAGGAGCACTTCAAAGAACTCCCCATGGTGACCGTGCAGCTCCCCTGCTACAATGAAAAACACGTTATGGAGCGGCTTCTTGATTCCGTCTCCAAAATCGACTACCCGCAAGACAAGCTTCACATTCAGGTTCTGGACGATTCCACAGACGAAACCATTGAGATTTGCAAAGTCGAAGTAGCCAAGCTCGTTGAGCGCGGATTTCTTGCTGATTACATTCACCGCACTGACCGCACTGGATACAAAGCTGGAGCTCTTGAAAACGGAACGAAAACCGCCAAGGGAGAATACCTCTTTATTCTTGATGCCGACTTCGTCCCGGATTCCAGCATCCTTCAGGATACCATCCACTATTTCACCGATGATAATATCGGTATGATTCAAACTCGCTGGGAGCACATTAACCGCACCTTTAACGCATTAACTCGCGTCCAAGCGATGTTCCTCGACGGACACCTCGAGCTCGAGCAAACTGCCCGTAACCGTAGCGGACGTTTTTTCACCTTCAATGGCACCGCCGGCATGTGGCGCAAGTCATGTATCGAAGATGCGGGTGGATGGGATCACGACACCCTCACCGAGGACATGGACCTCAGCTATCGCGCCCAGCTTAAAGGGTGGAAATTCATCTTCCTCAATGACGTCACCACTCCCGCCGAGCTTCCTGTTGATATGGAAGGCTTCAAGAGCCAGCAGCACCGCTGGACCAAAGGCTCGATTCAGGTCTGCAAGAAAATCCTTCTCGATATCTGGAAAAGTGACGCCCCGCTGATCTGCAAGATGGAAGCGACAGCTCACCTGACCTCAAACTTCGCCTACCTCCTCCTCTTCATCCTCTGCTTCCTCATCTACCCCAAAGCTCACTACCAACCCGATCTGGGATGGCTTAACCAATATGGACTCAATGAGCATATGCTGAACTTCCCTATCTTTTTCTTCGGTAGTGTCTCCGTTGCTCTGTTCTATATCATGAGCCAAAAGGCGATCCGCCCTAAAACATGGCTGAAGGACATTCTCTACCTCCCTCTTCTCTTAGCTCTGGGAATAGGCATGTCTGTCAATAACGCCAAAGCCGTGCTTGAAGCTATCTTTGGCCATGAGAGTGGCTTTGTCAGAACTCCTAAATACGGAATCAACGACAGCAAAGGTGAGATTGCAGCGCCTAAATCCAGCCGCTACAAAGCCATCAAATCCCTGACTCCTTTCGTTGAGTTGGCCTTCGGGTTTTTCTTCGCCTTCGTGGTCATTGATAACATCATAATGTCCAATTGGGTGGCGGCAGTCCTGATCACTCCGTTCCCTGTAGGATTTTTCTACACATCACTGAGTTCACTCAGCCAACAGTTCACCAATCCATTTGCTTCGCGTGCCACAGCTAAAGCAAAGAAATAATGGTTACTTTCAAAGTCCTCCCCTGTGATTTCAACCTTCAAAGCTCAATCTATCCTCCTTGCCCTCGCTGCAATGACAATAGGGCTTTGTCTGAGCAGTTGCAGTCATGAGGATACACGTAACAGTGTGATCGTCAGCGTCACTGACCAAACGATGCTCGTTATCCATGATAACGTGCCGGTAAAAACCTACCCCATCTCAACTTCCAAATTCGGCACTGGTGATCGACGGGGCAGCCACCGCACCCCGATAGGACGCATGGAAGTGGCTAAAAAAATAGGTCGCGGCGCACCTTCAGGAGCCGTCTTCAAAGGAAGAAGACGCACAGGCGAGACCATCAGACCGAACGCTCCTGGGCGCGACCCCATCGTCACCCGCATCATCTGGCTGAACGGCAAACAACGCAGCACGCGCAACGCATACGGACGATTTATCTATATTCACGGAACTCCTGAAGAGCGCACCATCGGCCACCCCAGAAGCTATGGTTGCATCCGAATGAAGTCACGCGACATCATCCACCTCTACAACGAACTCGCTGTCGGATCGAAGGTGGAAATCATCAGAGGCCCCCTCACCAGCACGCCGGCAGGCCAAGCCTACTTTACCAAAGATGAAGGTCTGCAGCCAGTAGCAGGCAACTAATGGCAATTATTTTAGAAATACGTAACATTTTCCTCACCATCAAGCTTGACACGGAGAGAAAAACACGTAGTTTCGCCGCCCCAGAACAAAAGTTCATAACGAAAGACTCTCGTCGATCACCCTAGAACATTCAGAAAACCTTCACAACCAACCTTTTCAAACCATGGCCAATACCAAATCAGCTCTCAAACGCGTGCGTCAGTCAGAAGTCAGCACAGAACGCAACAAAGCACTTACTACCCGCATGAAGGGTCTTCGCAAGAAGACAATCGCATCGGCTGAAGCTGGCGATAAAGAGGCAGCCCAAAAGACCCTTTCCGAGTTTACCTCAGTAGTGGACAAGTGCCTCAAGAAGAACATCATCCACAAAAACAAAGCCGCTAACCTCAAGCGCAAGACCAGCAAGCACCTCGCTAGCTAACGCGCTGCCGTTTTATTTAACCTTTCAAACGGCTCCGGAATTCCGGTGCCGTTTTTTTGGCTATTCACTCTAGACAATTCACCTTCCCGAATTATCTGTTTCAACAGCAATGACATCCACATCTCAAGATCAAGCGCCCAATCAAGCTCGCATTGATAAAGCAAAAGAAATCGCCAATAACCCCGCCGACTACAAGGTCTGTGAGGGCTGCGATTCAATTGTCGGATCAGGAACGGTCATATGCCCCAACTGCCACGGCTATCGATTTGACAATGGCGCGTCACGCGTTGTCGATCAGGCTGTCTGGCTTGGTTGTCGCGAACAAAGATCAGTGACTGCTGAGGATCTCGTCTAATGCTCAACAAGCAGGAAATTCTCAAGGCTTTCAGTCTCCAGCTTCGGCAGCAGCTCGATACCATGAGGGCCGCCGCCCAGAATGCCCACGAGGCATCGACAGGTGGCGAAGCCAAACAAGAGAGCAAGTATGACACCCGAGGACTCGAGGCGTCCTACCTTGCCGATGCCCAGGCCGAGCAGACACAGCTACTTACTGAGTCGCTCCAAATCCTCGAATCCCTTCAGCTGGATAACTTGCCAGCGGACTCAGCTGTCGTCTCTGGAGCCATCGTGGAAACAGAAAATAATGGAGTGATCAGCTACTACCTCCTCATCCCCTGCGCAGGAGGGCTGAGCATGGACTACGAAGCTGGCGAACTAACAACGCTCTCTCCGGATGCCCCACTCCATCAAGCCCTGCTAGGCAGAAACGTCGGCGCAATCATCAAGGAAAATAACATGATCATCCTCGATGTGCAGTAAATCCACCGACGCGCAGCCCTGTGAAATTACCCGTAAGGCAAGGAATAATCAACTTCGCTTAATTTCGCATATTTCGCGGTAAAAAATTGCATCATCAACCGCAGACGCCTCTATTTGGCATTTGCCAGCCGCCCCCCTGACGTGGTAAACCATAACCATGCGCAACCTCAAAGACGGAATCCGTTCCTTGGTGAAGATTGATTTCTACGGCAACGTGCATAAGTATTTCCGAGGCACCGATAAGGAAGATCGATTTACCAATGAGATTCGCATCCTCAAAGCACTCGAGCAACGAGGCTGTAAATACGTCCCGCTCTTCATCGATTCCGATGAAAGCGAACTTCACCTCATCACCTCCAACTGCGGATCCCCCGCCCCTGACATCTCACAGAAAAAGACCGACTCACTTTTTGCTAAGCTTGAGGAGAAATATGGCGTCCGGCATGACGACCCATTTTCAAGGAATATCACTTATGACGATAAGGCGGGACAGTTCTGCATCATCGATTTCGAACTCGCAACCCTGCTAGATGACCCAAATCAGTAATCAAGCAACCACTAGCGAGAACAGCATGCCTAGTCTAAATCCCAATCCATTTCTCCCGGGTGCCGCGCCAACGGGTGAAGCTAAATCTCCCCTCGTTCTAGAGTGGTCGGCAGACACCGTTTCCGGATCGCGAAAACCAGTCAATGACGACTCATGGCTAGCCTTCGCGTCGGACATCCATGGCGCAAACCTCCTCGATCAAGATGGTAGCCAGTCCTTGGCGGTTCACGATTTGGTTTTTGCAGTTTCCGATGGCATGGGTGGAGGCAACGCTGGAGATGTAGCTTCAAGACTGCTTCTGGAAACCCTCAGCCAGACCATCCCTCGGACATTCAAAACTGCCGCCGCAGGGCTCCACCCCGATTACCTGTCCCATCTGAACCAGTCCATTCAAGCCGTCCATCTCGCGATCAATGCTGAGGCCGCCACCCACCCCTCTAAAAACGGTATGGCTGCAACACTCGCCCTGGCTTGGTTTACTCCAGAAAACCTCTATATCGCCAATGTGGGAGACAGCCGTATTTACCTTCACCGGGGCGGTTCTCAACCAGACTCATCCACGGATCAACTGACGGAGGATCAGACTTATGTGTGGAAGAAAATGCATCGGGGTGAGCTTACCGAGCGCGAGTTCCGCACCCATCCGCGCCAATCCGTCCTTTATGAGATCGTCGGCCGTGGGCGGAGAAATGTCAGGCCCATTGTGGCGGCGGTGCCCTATCAAACGGGCGACCAATTTCTTATTTGCAGCGATGGTTTGATTGACGGACTCTGGCAAAAACATATCCACTCGGAATTTTTGAGAAACCCAGACTCGACAAGCGATCTCGCAGAAGCTCTTATGTGTCGCGCCATCAGCAATGATGGCACGGATGACACCACACTAATTACCATCACCGTGCGAGAGGAAGAATAAGTGACTTATTTTACCGAAAATATGGCATAGTAATTGCTCATCCCTCCTGTCGAGATATTTTAAATATCTATCGCGACAATCCAGACAACTACAACTACTAATCAACAGACATCATGGCTAAATATAGACTCGATTACATCTGGCTGGACGGCTACACGCCTGTTCAGAACCTCCGCACCAAGTGCATGCTGAGAGAATTCGATGAATTCCCTACGCTCGATCAACTTCCTGAATGGGGGTTCGATGGTTCATCCACCCAACAAGCTGAAGGCGGCGATTCCGATTGCGTGCTCAAGCCCGTTGCTCTTTTTCCTGACGGCACCCGTGAAAACGGCATCCTCGTCATGTGCGAAGTCATGCTTCCTGATGGCTCAGCCCACCCAAGCAACGCCCGCGCTAACATCCCTGACGACAAAGGCACATGGTTCGGATTCGAACAGGAGTATTTCCTCATGCAAGACGGAGTGCCTCTCGGATTCCCCAAAGGCGGATACCCCGGACCTCAAGGTGAATACTACTGCGGTGTCGGCTTTGCCAACATCGGAGGGATTGCACGCGAAATCACCGATCTCCACCTCGATCTCTGCCTCTACGCGGGCATCAACCACGAAGGCATCAACGCCGAGGTGGCCAAAGGTCAGTGGGAATTCCAGTGCTTCGGCAAAGGCTCCAAAAGAGCAGCTGACGAAATCTGGATGGCCCGCTTCATCCTTCTCCGCCTTTGTGAAGAATTTGAAGTCGATGTCGAGTGGCACTGCAAGCCACTTACAGGCGACTGGAATGGCTCCGGCATGCACGCCAACTTCTCCACCGAGCACCTCCGCGAAGTGGGGGGCAAGGAATACTTCCTTAAGCTCATGGATGCCTTCGAAGAATTCACCGAAGAGCACATCGCCGTTTACGGCCCCGATAACGATCAGCGCCTGACCGGCCTTCACGAGACTCAGTCCATCGACATGTTCTCATGGGGAATTGCCGACCGTGGAGCCTCGATCCGCGTGCCACACGGCTTCGTCAAAGACGACGCCTACAAAGGCTACCTTGAAGACCGTCGTCCAAACTCACAGGGTGACCCCTACAAGATTGCCGGCCGGATCATCCAAACGATCCAAACCGTCGAGATCTAAGACGTCACTTGAGACATCTTCTTTTTCAATTTCAACCGAGTGTAGCCATCGTGCTGCACTCGGTTTTTTAATGGGGGCTGATACGACCTCGTCGCAAAATAAATAACAAAAAATTTGACAGTTGTGTTTTGCTGTATCTGATCAATGCGTCTGG
>CAYNNY010000038.1:0-20248 GCA_964398555.1 uncultured Verrucomicrobiales bacterium | reverse complement strand
CCCAACGCCAGTAGGGTTAAAAAGCAAAGGGTAAGGCGGAACGCCGCCACCCTGTATCACCGGTTACCCCTCCAAATCCCAGCGGGATTAAACATCACAGCACAGGGTAAGGCGGAACGCCGCCACCCTGTGTCACCGTCACCGCGATTCCGAATCCTAGAAGGATTCAACAAATACCGACTCGCCTCCATCAATCCTCACAACCTTTCGATAAATCCAATTTTCACAGATTCATCAAGATAGAGGATTCAGCTGCAAAGTTCCGCTCTAAATAGCGCAAAAAGGTGCATTTTAACGCACTTGACAGTGTTCGACTGACTTTTATTCGTTAGGGCCGAAAACGCTAAAACCCTTACAAACAAAAGGCTCAGCGGTTAAGCTGAGCCTGATTTTAATGGCGGACAGGGCGGGATTCGAACCCGCGGAGACATTGCTGCCTCACACGCTTTCCAGGCGTGCGCGTTCGACCACTCTGCCACCTGTCCTAATAAGTGCTTCTGGTTGAAGGCGGCGGAAATTAGTCAGCTATTCGTCCGATGGCAATTCTTTTCTTCATTCTTTTTTTGAGTGCCCCACAAAAAAAATCCGCCAACCACCGACGAGGTCGAGGTTGGCGGATGATAAGTGTTTTAGCTTCTCAGATTAGGCTGAGACTTCTTCTTCCGTTGTTGCGGGAGGAGGAAGAGTATCGTCACCGCCTTGATCGATGGTAGGAGTGATGGGCGGCAGCTCCTCTGTGGAGACTGCAGTTCCCTCGCCTTCGATGATGTCTTGCTCTTCAGGCTCTGGCTGAACGGGCTCCGGCTCTTCAACAGTGAACTCAATCTGAGTATCACGGTGCTGATGGAATCCAGTTCCAGCAGGAATGAGGTGACCCATGATGACGTTTTCCTTAAAGCCACGGAGGTGATCAACACGTCCAATGGTTGAGGCGTCTGTCAGCACACGGGTGGTGTCCTGGAAGGAAGCCGCTGAGATGAATGACTCAGTCTCAAGCGATGCCTTGGTGATTCCGAGAAGAACGGGCTCAGCCTCGGCAGGTGCTCCACCTTGGGCGATCACGTCCTCGTTTGACTTCTTGAAGGTGGTGCGGTCGATCTGGTCACCCCAGAGGAACTCAGTGTCACCGGGCTCGGTGATCTTAAGCTTGCGGAGCATCTGACGAATCACAATCTCGATGTGCTTGTCATTGATCTCCACACCCTGGAGGCGGTAAACGCTCTGCACCTCATCGGTGAGGTATTCCTGGAGGGCTTGGGTTCCACAGGCTTCGAGCAGGTCGTCAGGTGAGACGGGGCCTTCAGTAATCTGGTCACCACGGACAAGGATATCTCCTTCTCCAACGATGATGTGTTTACCCATAGGCACGAGGTGATCGGCATGTTCGCCGGTCTCCATATCGGTGACGATGACTTTCTTCTTACCACGCACGTTAGGTCCGTAGGAAACTTCACCGTCGATTTTGGAGATGGTGCAGGCGTCCTTGGGTCGGCGGGCTTCGAAGAGCTCGGCAATCCGAGGAAGACCACCGGTAATATCACCAGTCTTGGCGATCTTACGTGGCGTTCTGGCGAGCTGGGCACCACCTTTGACTTTCTGACCTTCCTTAACGGAGAGGTGAGCACCAACGGGGATGGAGTAGCTTGCGAGAACTTCTTCGGTCTTAGGATCAACGATAACCACTTGCGGGTGAAGGTCTTCTTTGTGCTCGGAAACAAGCATTCCCTTCTTACCGGTTTGTTTATCGGTATCGATCTGAATGGTAATGCCTTTGATCATGTCGCGGAACTCAACCTTACCTGCCTTCTCAGTGAGAATTGGCACGTTGTAGGGATCCCAAGTGACGAAGGTAGCACCTTTCTTCACGGACTCACCATCAGGGATGGTGATGATGGAACCAATCACGAGGTTATAGGACTCAAGCTCGAGACCATCCTTATCACGGATGAGGATGGATCCTTTTTTATTCAGGGAAACAAAGTTACCATCGGCATCTTTCACTGAGCGAATATCTTTATAAACAACGGATCCGCCGTTCTTCGCCTTGATAATAGGCTGCTTGAACACGTGAGAAGATGAACCACCAACGTGGAACGTCCGCATGGTCAGCTGGGTTCCGGGTTCACCAATCGACTGAGCGGCGATAATTCCGACCGCTTCACCGAGCTTGGCAAACTTACCAGTAGCGAGGTTCAGACCGTAACATTTCTGACAGCATCCGCGATCGGCTTCACAGGTAAGTGTGGAGCGAATCTTGAGACTCTCGACCCCGAGGTCTTCGAGCTTGTTAGCGTCGTGTTCGCCAATGAGCTGGCCAACCTTGATAATGACATCGCCACTAACGGGGTCAGTGACTTTTTGACCTGAAACACGGCCGAGGATACGGGAGGACAGCGATGCCGCTTCCTCATCGTTCTCCATGATCGGAGTGGCGGTGATGCCATTGACCGTGCCACAGTCCGCTTCAAAGACGATGACATCCTGAGATACGTCCACGAGTTTACGGGTCATGTATCCGGAGTCAGCCGTCTTCAGCGCGGTATCAGCCAGTCCTTTACGGGCACCGTGAGTGGAGATGAAATACTCCAGCACGGAAAGACCTTCACGGAAGTTGGAGGTAATCGGGCGCTCGATAATGTCACCGGAGGGCTTGGCCATCAGACCACGCATTCCAGAGAGCTGCTTAATCTGCTGCTTGTTACCACGCGCACCGGAGTCGACCATGAGGTAGAGTGGGTTAGCGCGTTCGTCTCCAGCGTTATGCTCGAGACGACGGTAAAGGGCGTCCGCAATGTTATCGGATGCGTGAGTCCAGATATCGATCACCTGCTGGTAGCGCTCGTTGTCAGTGATGACACCGTTACGATACTGCTTAGTGACTTTTTCGACTTCGGCGTAGGCTTTTTTGAGTTCGCCTTTCTTCTCGTCAGGAATATCCATGTCGATAATTCCAATGGAGATACCGGAACGAGTGGCCTCTTTGAATCCGAGAACTTTCAGCTCATCAAGAACAGCCACTGTCGCGGCCTGACCTGCTACCTGATGGCAGCGGGAAATGATGTCACCGATTTGGCCTTTACCCACGTTATTGTTGATAAAGCCAAGGCCGGATGGCCAGATCTCGTTGAAGCGAACACGACCAGGCGTGGTGCGGAGGATTTTGTCTTCTTTGTTACCGTATGGCTTGTCGTCAACGCCGTAGTCGGGGTTACGTAGACGAATCCAATCGTGATACTTCACCTTACGGGCAGCGATCGCAAACTCGACCTCTGTGTTATTTTCAAACAAGGGAAGGTGCACTTCTTTCTGCTCCTCAAGCTCTTTCGCGGTTAGCTCACGAGCGTAGGTGAGGTAGTAGGTGCCGAGAATGATATCCTGGGTAGGAACCGTAATGGGCTTTCCGTTGGCAGGAGAGAACAGGTTATTAGGCGCAAGCATCAGCTGGCGCGCTTCCATCTGGGCCTCGATGGAAAGAGGCACGTGCACAGCCATCTGGTCACCATCGAAGTCCGCGTTAAAGGCGGTACAAACGAGTGGGTGAACGCGGATAGCTGAGCCCTCAATAAGAACGGGCTCAAATGCCTGGATGGAGAGACGGTGCAGAGTAGGAGCACGGTTCAGCATCACTGGGTGACCTTTAATCACCTCTTCGAGAATATCCCAAACTTCAGTGGACTTGCGATCGATCATCTTCTTGGCACTACGCACGGTGTGGCAGTATCCAAGGTCCTTGAGACGGCGGATGATGAATGGCTCAAACAAGGTAAGCGCCATCTTCTTAGGAAGACCACACTGGCCAAGCTTAAGATCAGGTCCCACCACAATCACGGAACGACCGGAGTAGTCCACACGCTTACCGAGCAAGTTCTGGCGGAATCGTCCACCTTTACCCTTGAGCATGTCAGAGAGTGATTTCAACGCGCGGTTACCAGCACCGGTGACAGCACGACCGTGACGGCCGTTATCAAAGAGTGCATCCACAGCCTCCTGAAGCATGCGCTTCTCGTTCCGGATAATCACATCCGGAGTTTTGAGTTTCAGCAGGTTCTTGAGACGGTTGTTACGGTTGATCACACGACGGTAGAGGTCGTTTAGATCGGAAGTGGCAAAACGTCCACCTTCCAATGGAACCAAAGGACGAAGGTCCGGAGGAATCACTGGCAGCACATTCATCACCATCCACTCAGGGCGGGTGTTTGACTGATCGAATCCACGGCTCAACTTGATCCGCTTAGCGAGCTTCTTCTTCGTTTGCTTGGAACGGGTGTTGACGATTTCTTCTTCAAGCTGCTCGGTGAGTTCCTTGAGCTTCACTTGGGAAAGCAGTGTCTGAAGTGCCTCAGCGCCCATCAGAGCGGTAAAGTTGCCCTCACCGTAGGCGTCTTCCGCATCATAAAGCTCATTTTCACTCAGAAGCTGACCGAGCTGAAGCTCAGAACTTCCGACATCCGTGACAACAAAGTCCTCGTAGTAAATAATACGCTCAAGCTGACGGGCGGCGAGATCCAGGATCAAGCCAATACGGCTGGGCATACATTTGTAGAACCAAATGTGGGAAACGGGCACGGCAAGCTCGATGTGACCCATGCGCTCACGACGCACACGGGAAAGAGTCACCTCGACTCCGCAACGGTCACAGACCACGCCTTTGTGCTTGATCCGTTTGTATTTTCCGCAAGCACACTCCCAGTCACGGGTAGGGCCATAAATGCGTTCGCAGAACAGGCCTCCCTTTTCAGGTTTAAATGTGCGGTAGTTAATGGTCTCAGGATTGAGAACCTCGCCACTTGACCAGGATCTGATGATCTCTGGTGATGCGACGGTGATAGCGACGTGATCAAACGGCTCAGGCTTTTCATTGACTCCGAAGAGTTCACGCAGGTTAGTTTCAACGCTCATGATAATTAAGTTGGTAGTTTAAGTTAGTAGTTTAGGTAGTGTTGTTTACTGCGATTAGAGTGTGAGATCGTCGAGGCTGAATTCTGGACCACCCCGCTTCGGACCGCCACCCGCTCCCGGGCGCACATCCAGACAAAGTGACTGCATTTCTTTCATCAGGACGTTAAAGGATTCCGGCGTGCCGGCTTCCAGTGTGTTGTCCCCTTTGACGATCGCCTCGTAAATCCTTGTGCGTCCTTGGACGTCGTCGGATTTAACGGTGAGAATTTCCTGAAGCGTGTAAGCGGCGCCGTAGGCTTCGAGTGCCCACACCTCCATCTCACCGAATCGCTGACCACCATACTGGGCCTTACCACCAAGCGGCTGCTGGGTAACGAGACTGTATGGACCAACGGCCCGTGCGTGAATCTTATCGGCAACCAAGTGACCGAGCTTGAGCATGTAAATCATGCCAACCACAATCGGGTTGTGGAACGCTTCACCGGTGCGACCATCATAGAGAGTCGATTTACCGGCAACTGTGCCGTCCTTGCCATCACCAATCCAGGTGAAGCCGTCGGTTGGCTTTTCGGTCTTCTTACGTTTGCGAGCTTTACCGTTTTCACCGACCATGTCAAATCCGTCCACCTTCTTGGCTTCACTCATGAAGTCCCAGATGTCAGCTTCGGGAATACCGTCGAAAATAGGAGTAGCGACGGTGAATCCGAGGGCTTTCGCGGCAACTCCAAGGTGAGTCTCAAGCAACTGTCCAACGTTCATTCGAGATGGCACACCAAGTGGGTTCAAGCAAATGTCCACTGGAGTTCCGTCTGCCAGATAAGGCATATCGGCCTCAGGAACGATGATTGCAACCACACCCTTGTTACCGTGACGTCCAGCCATCTTGTCACCTACGGCAAGCTTACGCTTAGCGGCAACAAAGACTTTGACTTCTTTCACAGCACCTGGGTCGATTTCCTCACCGCTCTCGAGCTGGTCGAGGCGACGCTCACGATCGGTATCGAGCTCACCAAAGCGGGCTTCGAACGATGCGATGATTTCGAGGATCTTGTTACGGATCGGGCTAGGATCGATTTCGATGTGATCGAAGATCGCAGCGAGCTTACGGAGAAGCGTCTTAGTGATCTTACGGTTGGCGGGAATGATGATCTCACCACTCTGGGCGTTGACGACGTCGAGAGGGATCTTCTCGCCGAGGAGGATGTCGGAAAGTTTTTCCGTCAACTGCTCGGTTAGGCGATCTTTCTTCTTCTTGTAATCGTCGTTGATCTTCTTGACCTGCTTTTTAAGTTTGGCAGGATCGAGCTCGTTTTCGCGCTTGCGGGCGAGTCCGTGAGTGACCACGCGGATGTCTTGGACGATACCAGTGCAACCGGAAGGAACACGCAATGAGGTGTCCTTCACGTCTGCGGCTTTCTCACCGAAGATAGCGCGAAGGAGGCGCTCTTCAGGGGCAAGTTCGGTTTCAGACTTAGGAGTGATCTTACCGACGAGGATGTCGCCAGGTCCGACCTCAGCACCGATGCGGATGATGCCATCGTGGTCGAGATTCGCCAGAGCTTCGTCACCCACGTTAGGAATATCACGGGTGATCTCCTCAGGTCCGAGCTTGGTGTCACGGGCGACACACTCGAACTCCGAAATGTGGATCGAGGTAAAGATGTCTTCTTTAACCACCTTTTCAGAGATAACGATAGCATCCTCAAAGTTATATCCGTTCCAAGGCATGAATGCCACCAGAACGTTACGACCAAGAGCCAGCTCACCATTTTCTGTGTTAGGTCCATCGGCAAGCACGTCACCAATTTTCACCTTATCACCACGGTTGATGATTGGCTTTTGGTTCATGCAGGTTCCAGAGTTAGAACGCATGAACTTGCGCAGTGGGTAGGCAAAGATCCCTTTGGCAGGGTTACTCTTCACAGCCGTCATGTCGCTGAGGAACCTCTCGTCAGAAACGGGAAGCTCACCATCTTTCGTCGTGATAATCACTTCGGCAGTAGCGGCGGCAACAATGCCGTCGGCTTCTGAAACGATCACAGCACGTGAATCTTCAGCAGCTTTAGCCTCAAGACCGGTGCCCACAAGTGGAGCATCGGAGATCAGAAGTGGCACACCCTGACGCTGCATGTTTGCACCCATGAGTGCGCGGTTGGCGTCATCGTGCTCGAGGAATGGAATGATTCCGGCGGCCACTGAAACGAGCTGCTTCGGTGACACGTCCATGTATTCCACGGTGGTAGGATCTACTTCGATAAACTCACCCTTTTCACGGGCGGTGATTTTCTTGGTGAGAAAATTTCCGTCTTTATCGATCGGGTTACTGGCCTGGGCAATGAGGAAGTCTTCTTCCTGATCCGCAGTGACATACTCAATCTGGTTAGACACCTTGCCTTTCTTCACACGGCGGTAAGGAGTCTCGATGAATCCAAACTCGTTGATGCGGGCGTATGTGCAGAGGGAGTTAATCAAACCAATATTGGGTCCCTCCGGTGTTTCAATCGGGCAGATACGTCCGTAGTGGGACGTGTGCACGTCTCGCACTTCGAATCCTGCACGGTCACGGTTCAAACCTCCAGGCCCAAGAGCGGACAAACGACGTTTGTGAGTAAGCTCAGCAAGTGGGTTGGTCTGGTCCATGAACTGGGAAAGCTGACTACGACCAAAGAAATCGCGGATCACAGCACTGAGGGCTTTCGGGTTGATCAGCTTCTGAGGCGTCATGCCTTCGAGGTTCACATCAAAGAGAGTCATGCGCTCCTTGACCAGACGCTCGGTGCGGGCAAGACCCACGCGGCACTGGTTACCGAGAAGTTCACCCACGGCACGCACGCGGCGTGATCCAAGGTGGTCAATATCATCAAGCATACCTTCGCCCTTCTTCAGGCCGAGCAGGTATTTGACAGCACCCAGGAAGTCCTCGGGCACCATGATGCGAGCATAGGAGTCCACATTAAGCTTTAGCTTTTGGTTGATCTTGTAACGACCCACGCGAGTGAGGTCATAACGCTTTTCGTCAAAGAAGAGACGGTGAAGAAGCGCTTTGGAATTGGTGCTCGTTGGAGGATCACCGGGGCGCAGCTTACGGTAGATGTCCTTGAGTGCGGACTCTTCATCGTGGGCTGGGTCTTTCTTGAGCGACCTGAGAAGAACTTCGTCCTGACGGCCGTCGATAACATCGATGGTCTTGTGACCGAGCTCCATCAACTGATTGACGTTACCAATGGTCAGCGGCTCGTAGGCCTTCACGATCACGGTGTCGTCATCGAGAATGTCTTCAAAGGGAAGTTTGTTAGCGAGTTCTTCCTCATCGATCTTACCTTTGGCGGCATCATTGAGCTTAAGTTTCTCGATATCGTAGAACTGCTCGCAAAGATCGCGATCCGTCGGCCATCCCATGGCGCGAAGGAAGGTAGTGGCAAGGAACTTACGACGACGGCGACGGCGGTCGAGGTAAACGTAAAGCAAATCGTTGGTGTCGAACTGAGTCTCGAGCCATGATCCGCGGTCAGGAATGATGCGGAAGGAGTGTAGAGTTTTTCCGTTCAGGTGCTGGGAAGTTTCGAAGCAGATACCAGGTGAACGGTGCAGCTGGGAAACGATGACACGCTCGGCGCCGTTGATCACGAAGGTGCCACGGCGGGTCATCATCGGCATTTCACCCATGTAAACCTTTTCCTTTTTATTACCGGACTCATCCTTGAGCTTGAAGGTAACGTAGAGAGCCGCGCTGAAGGTTTCGCCGGTCTGGAGAGACTCGAGCGACGTTGCTTTAGGCTCTTGGATTTCGTAGGAAATAAATTCCAGAGTAATTGCCTCATCATAGCTTTTGATGGGAAAAATCTCACGGAAAACAGCTTGGAGGCCGTAATCTTCACGCTGTGATGCGGGAATTTCTTGTTGCAAAAAATCCTGATAGGATTTGCTTTGCACCTCGATCAAGTTCGGGGGTGCGATAACTTCCTTAATTTTTCCGAAATGGATGCGGTTTGCCATAATAGGTTGTGGGTATAAGCTGTGAGTGGGCTGATCAACGCAGAAAAACAACCATGCTTTTGAGATAATGCCGTGAGGCACGTTTGCCCGCACTGTTTCCAGTCCGGGCGATTCTCATTACACGATGTGTTTCAAATGTTGTGTTTGTGTTGGATTTCCAAGAAACGTCTTCCTTGGTGATTCACGGGCGGAGGTCAAAGATTGCTTTGTGAGTCTTGAAGTCAGGAGTCTAGAAAATCCTGAAATCTTGACCGGTGGGTCATCTCTGAATGCCGCCCGTGGATGCGGACTTCATGTTTTTAAAAAGTCGTCGGTGGCAGTATTGCCGTGGATGACTTGATTCGAAATATGACTGACTTGTGTGTGACACGTGCTGGGCAGAGGCGCCACACACAAAGAAAGTCTTTATAATTTGGAGAACGGGGAGATCTACTTGATCTCAACCTTAGCACCAGCTTCTTCAAGCGTTGCTTTGGCTTTTTCTGCGTCGTCCTTGGAAACACCAGTCACGATAGGAGCAGGTGCGCTCTCTACGAGTTTCTTGGCGTCTGCAAGACCAAGTCCGGAAGCGATGCCACGGACGGCTTTGATGACTCCGATTTTCTGTCCACCGATTTCGGTAAGGACAACGTCGAACTCAGTTTTTTCCTCAGCAGCTTCACCAGCACCTGCAGCAGGAGCAGCGGCGACGGCAGCAGGAGCAGCGGCGGAAACGCCCCACTCTTCTTCGAGGGATTTAACAAGCTCAGCAGCTTCGAGCACAGTAAGTTTGCCCAGTTCTTCAGCGATTGATTTAAGATCAGCCATAATAATAGTTGTTTTTGTAGTTGGTATTGTCGCGTCCGGGGCTTCCGGACATTTCAGGTCTCATGCCTAAGATCCGACAAAGGAACCTTTTTTGTTATTCAGGCACTTCCCCTCAGGATGAGGGAAGAATGCCATCCGTTCAGATTGTTGTTTAGCCTTCGTGCTTTGCGTTGATGACGCGAGCAAGTGAAGTGGCGGGCTCGTTGATAACGCGAACCAACTGAGTCGCTGGGGCGTTGATGACACTAAGCAGTGTCGCAAGGAGAACATCGCGAGCAGGAAGCTCAGCAAGTGCATTCACCTGTGCGGCATCGATCACGTCGCCGTCGAGGATGCCCGTTTTCACGGCCAGCTTCTTGGCTTTCTTGCTGAATGTCTTCACAGCCTTGGCCGCGGCACAAACGTCAGATTCACCAGTGATGAAAGCTGTTTGTCCGAGAAGCTCAGAACTAATGTCAGGCAGACCTGCGTTTTCAAGCGCTTTGCGCATGTAGGTGTTCTTGGCCACGTGGCACTCGGCTCCATTTTCGTTCAGGCTGACGCGAAGGTCATTGAACTCAGGAACAGTCATGCCGGTGTAGTCAACTACCAGGACGAAAGGTGATGTGTTGACGCGCTCAAATAGCTCGTCGATGATGTATTTCTTATCAGGATTCATAGTCGTATCTCCTTGGTTGATTAGTTAATGGCGTAGAGGGATGCTTCCAGAGCAACTCCGGGGCACATGCTCGCGGAAATGGTTACATTCTCGATGTAGTTACCTTTGGCGGATGCCGGCTTGGCTTTCACAAGGCTCTCGAGGAGTGTTGCTGCATTTTCGATGATTTTCTCATCGGTGAATGAAACTTTGCCAATGGCGGCAGAGATGTTGCCGTTTTTGTCGAGCTTGTAGTCGATCTTACCAGCTTTCACAGCGTTGACTGCGGCAGCGGTATCATCGGTGACGGTGCCTGTCTTTGGGTTAGGCATCAGGCCACGTGGTCCGAGCACACGAGCGATCTTACGCACTTCCAACATAGCGTCAGGAGTAGCGATCGCGGCATCGAAGTCAGTGAAGCCTTCTTGGACTTTCTTAATGAGGTCAGCCATGCCGACTTCGTCAGCACCAGCGGCCTCAGCAGCCTTGGCAGCATCACCGGTGGCGAATACGACAACCTTGACCTGCTTACCTGTGCCGTGTGGCAAGGAAACAGAGCCACGGACCATCTGGTCGCTCTTACGGGGATCAACTCCGAGTTTAAAGGAAAGTGTGACGGTGGCGTCAAACTTGGGTGCAGGGAACTTCTTGAGAATCCCCACGGCGTCGGCGAGACCGTATTGCTTGTCAGATTCGACAAGCTCGGCTGCCTTTTGGTAGCGTTTACTTCTGTTGCTCATGGTATTATTTGCAGTGCGGGCGGAGCGGGCGGAATTGCCCTCCCCTCCTGCGGGTTGTTTCTTCAACAGGCGAAGCCTGTTTCAAATTGGTATTTGGAGTTTGAAACTTGGAACTTAATCCAAATTACATTCCTTTGATTTCGAGGCCCATCTGGCGGGCTGTTCCTGCGAGGATCTTGGCAGCTTGCTCAGGATCATTGGTGTTGAGGTCAGCAATCTTCAGGCTCACAACTTCCATGAGCTGTGCCTTGGTGATGCTGCCGCATGACTCCTTGTTGGGCTCACCAGAACCGGAAGCAATCTTAGCGGCCTTCTTGAGAAGGACAGCTGCTGGTGGCTGCTTGGTGATGAAGGTGAATGACGCATCCTTGTAAACAGTGATGACAGTAGGAAGAAGATCTCCAGCCTGCTTTTGAGTAGAGGCGTTGAAGTCCTTACAGAACTGCATGATGTTGACTCCGGCCTGACCCAGTGCGGGACCGACGGGTGGAGATGGATTTGCTTTGCCTGCAATGATTTGCAGCTTGAGAACGGATTTAACTTCCTTGGCCATAATGGTGTTGGTTGGTTATTGATTAGTTGGTATGGATAAATGATTCCGCGGGCGCGGCAACATTGAGAGAATTTAGGCTTTTTCAACTTGCCAAGCTTCGAGCTCAACAGGTGTGGAGCGACCGAAGATCGTGACGGAAACCAGCAGTTTGCCGGTATCGTGGTCGATCTCTTCGATGATGCCGGTCTGGCCTTCGAACGGGCCGTCGTTGACGCTGACTTCGTCTCCGATTTGGAAACTAATCGCCGGACGAACGCTGTCCTCGCGCTCTTTGATCTGATTGAGCATCGCTTCGACTTCACGCTGGCGCATGGGAAGCGGCTTATCCTTAGTGCCGGCAAAACCGATCACGCCGTCCATTTCCTTGATAAAATACCACGCCTTGTCAACCAGCCCACCGTCTTCGGTGAAGAGCTTCATATTGACGAGAATGTAACCAGGGAAGAACTTACGCTTGGTTTCAATCTTCTTGCCTTTGCGGTTCAGTTCAACGCGCTCTTGAGGGACGAGAACTTCAAAAAAGAAATCGCCCAACTCTTCAGATTCGACTTGGCGTAAAATACGATCGTGCACTCTCTTCTCCTGGCCGGAGAGGACGTGAACGACAAACCATTGTTTGCGGGCTTCGGGAAAGGCTGGCATGTAATGAAAGTGGTAAGAGAAAAAATTAAAAGTGGCGAGTGTGCCATGGACCCGTCCATCAAACGAAGTTGAAGCGGGTAGTGAAATGAGAGAACTTATTGACCTAAACCGGTCAGGAGGCCGAGAACCTTAGTTGCGATGACGTCGAAGAGCGAGACGTAGCCAGCCAGAAGAATCATAGCAACAAGAACTACGATGGTGGAGTCCACAAGCTCTTTATACTTCTGGAATCCTTTGGCCTTGGGATCGTTGTCCCATGGCCATGAGGCCTTGCGGAGTTCGGCTTTAACTTCGTGAATAAAGGTGGCGATTTTCCTGAACATGCTACTGTGGTGGTGCTTCTACTTTCGGCATTGAAAGCTTCGGCGAAATGGGGTGGGGATTCTGATGAATAAAAAAGCTGGCAGGGAAGACAGGAATCGAACCTGCAACTTTCGGTTTTGGAAACCGACGCTCTACCAATTGAACTACTTCCCTGTGCTGTTTGCTTTTCTAGTATTTCCGTGCCGCCAGGCGTCACGGGATGCGATCACGAGTGATTGCTAAGGTTGCTGTTGATTGAGCCGATTGAAGGGCACCCCGATATTGGATCGAAGTGCCCCTCTGAAAACCAGCTCGCAATAAACTCCGAGGAGAAGCTTATTGCTTAGAACTGTATGAATTATTCAATGATGTCAGCCACACGACCTGCACCAACGGTGCGGCCACCTTCGCGAATAGCGAAGCGCATGGTTTTTTCCATGGCGATAGGAGTGATGAGCGTTACTTCAAGAAGCACGTTATCACCAGGCATCACCATTTCAACACCTTCAGGAAGCTTGATGCTGCCTGTTACGTCTGTTGTACGGAAGTAGAACTGTGGACGGTAGTTGGAGAAGAATGGAGTGTGACGTCCGCCCTCTTCCTTGGAAAGAATGTAGATCTCTCCCATAAACTTGGTGTGAGGAGTCACGCTGCCTTTCTTGGCGATGACCTGACCACGCTCAAGGTCGTCTTTCTTAAGACCACGCATGAGGAGACCAACGTTGTCACCGGCACGACCTTCATCAAGCAACTTACGGAACATCTCGATGTCAGTAACGGTGGTTACTTGAGTGTCGCGAAGACCGACGATTTCAACTTCTTCCATCTTGTGAACGATACCACGCTCAACACGACCGGTAGCAACCGTTCCACGTCCTTCAATAGAGAAGACGTCTTCGATTGGCATAAGGAAGTCGAGATCGACTGGGCGGTCTGGCTCAGGGATGTAGCTATCGACAGCATCCATGAGTTTGAGGATGTTTGCTTTCTGCTCTTCGTCGCCTTCCATGGCCTTGAGAGCAGAACCGCAGATGACAGGAATGTCGTCACCAGGGAATTCGTATTGGTCAAGAAGCTCACGGATTTCCATTTCAACGAGCTCAAGAAGCTCATCGTCGTCCACCTGGTCAGTCTTGTTCATGAAGACTACAAGAGCTGGAACACCCACCTGACGTGCAAGAAGGATGTGCTCACGAGTCTGTGGCATTGGGCCATCAGCGGCGGATACCACGAGGATACCTCCGTCCATTTGAGCAGCACCGGTGATCATGTTCTTCACATAGTCGGCGTGACCTGGGCAGTCCACGTGTGCGTAGTGACGCTTAGCGGTCTCATACTCAACGTGTGCTGTGTTAATTGTAATTCCGCGCTCGCGCTCTTCGGGAGCACCGTCGATGTCCGCGTAAGCCATTGCTTCACCGCCAACTGCTTCCGCAAGAACGCTGGTGATCGCAGCGGTAAGAGTTGTTTTGCCGTGGTCGACGTGACCGATGGTGCCGATGTTAACATGCGGCTTTGACCTTTCAAATGCTTCTTTAGCCATGATTTTGTTGTTTGGTTGGTTGCCCCGCTGGTAATTAGTTACCTTGGGGCGCTGGTTTTTCTTGTTGGTAGACCCCCTCTCGCTAGCCAATGAGGCGTTGCGATTAAGAATCTGATTTTTTGTTTCTCCGGGCTGGAGCTCTTGGTCGGAATTGAACCGACGACCTCGTCCTTACCAAGGACGCGCTCTACCCCTGAGCTACAAGAGCTTTCGCTCGTGAAACCCTCCCCCAATCACTCTTGCGACTCTCTGATTTCAGAAGTGATTGCTCACATTCGAAAACAAAGCATCCTCGTGAGTTACCGTGGGAAAGCGGGCGGCAAGCTAGCAGAGAACCCGCGACTGTCAAAAAAAAACTCTGCTATTTGCACTTTTTATTTTTCAACACTCAAATTTCTTTGATTGTGACCCAATCCTTCACATTCACGGACTATTTAGAATCCCGACATAGTCAACTAACCACCCCCTCCCCTCCCCCCCCTTCTCGACCTATTTTCCAAGCCTCTTCTCTCCACTCCATGAGAGGGTCCGTGGCAGATGCGTTATTGCTTTAGCCTTCATTTCTGCCATTACTCTAACGTGTCTATCTTCGCAGCCGATCTCGCCTCCACCTCCACGCTGGAGTATGCCCCCTTCATCGATTTCATGAAAAATATGGAATCACCACTGCTGGGCATCGCTTTTGGGGCGCTTTTCACCGCCCTGGTGCAGAGCTCCTCCGCCAGCATCGTCATCCACGCCAAACCTCATATCACAGAATTAGCCACCTAAGCCGAGCGCCACCTCTCGCACCGACTGGTCGCCGATGAACCCCAACGCATCATCGCCTTCCACCTCGAATCCGAAATCATCGAACACCTCAAGCGAATGTAATACTTCGCCAAACGCATCGCCAAGTTAGTGAATGAGGCGTAGAAGATGCAGCAATTAAAACAGCCCTACCACCTTGCCATCATCATCCAGATCGATCCGATTTGCGGCCGGCACTTTCGGCAGGCCGGGCATGGTCATGACATCGCCGCAGAGCATAATGACAAACTCGGCACCTGCAGCGAGGCGAACCTCGCGCACTTTGACGACGTGACCTTCAGGAGCACCCAGCAGTTTGGGATCGGTCGAGAAAGAAAATTGGGTCTTGGCGACGCAAATCGGGTAATGGCCAAAACCATCCTCTTGCAGTCGCTTGATCTGGTTGCGCACCTTGGTATCCGCCACCACTTCGCTGGCGCCGTACACTTTTTTGGCCACAGCTTCCATTTTCCCCCAGAGTGGCGTGTCGTCTTCGTAGATAAACTTAAAGTTGGCGGGGCAGTTTTCCAGCACATTGAGCACAGCTTTGGCCATATCCTCGGCACCCTCGCCACCTTTGGCCCAGTGCTCGGCAAGAACCACATCCACCTGCAGGTGGCCTAGCTTGGTTTGAAGAAGCTCGATCTCAGCATCGGTATCCGCTGTGAAGCGGTTAATGGCAACGACGCAGGGCAAACCAAAATTCTCCCTCAGATTGCGCACGTGACGTTCCAGGTTTTTGATCCCCTTCTCTAGGGCAACCAAGTTTTCCTCAGCGAGATTTTTAACAGCCACCCCACCGTGGTATTTGAGCGCTTTGATCGTGGCGACCAGTACGGAAGCATCAGGACGCAGGCCAGACTTGCGGCATTTGATATTAATGAACTTCTCCGCACCGAGATCTGCGCCAAATCCAGCTTCCGTCACGACGTAATCCGCCAACTTCAAGGCAGCTTTGGTCGCGATCACAGAGTTACAACCGTGGGCAATGTTGGCAAACGGGCCACCGTGAATAATCGCCATATTACCTTCGAGCGTTTGCACTAGGTTTGGCTTGAACGCGTCTTTTAAAAGAACCGTCATCGCGCCGTGGGCCTCCAGATCTTGAGCCCTGATCGGCTGCCTTGTTCGGGTGTAGCCGACAATGATATTCCCCAGTTTTTCTTTCAACTCCTTAATCGAAGTCGCCAAACAGAAAATGGCCATCACCTCACTCGCCACAACGATATCAAACCCGTCCATACGAGGGTATCCATTATTGAGCCCTCCAAGCGCCACCGTGATCTGACGCAAAGAGCGATCATTCATATCAACCACACGCTTCCAAGTCACACGACGCTGATCGATCTGGAGCACATTGCCATGATGAATGTGGTTGTCGACCAAGGCCGCAAGAAGATTGTTAGCCAAACCGATCGCATGAAAATCTCCAGTGAAGTGCAAGTTAATATCCTCCATCGGAATCACCTGGGAATACCCACCACCCGCAGCTCCGCCTTTCATACCAAAACACGGCCCTAACGATGGCTCGCGCAGACAGACAATCGTTTTTTTACCGAGCCTATTAAGAGCATCGGTCAGACCCACACTTGTAGTGGTTTTCCCCTCCCCTGCCGGAGTTGGACTCACCGCAGCCACAAGGATCAACTTACCATCAGGACGATCATTCAAACTCTCAAGATAATCCAGTGACAACTTCGCCTTGTAATGGCCATACGGCTCCAGGTGCTCCTCTGCAATGCCCAGCTTTTCCTGCGCCAGGAGTGAAATCCTCTGAATGTCCGCCTGCTGTGCAATTTCAATGTCTGTCATGCTCTGAACCTACCCAATCGGGCTGATTAAAAAAGATCAATTTCATGCCTTTTCTTATCATTCATCTAGCTCTATATTGCGCTCTTATGTCGACCGACCGCCATCCTGACGAAAATGCACCTCCGAAAATAAGCAAGCCCAAGTCGCACGCAGGAGGACCAACCGCCGTCACCTCAGCACTACGGCACGTGATGAAGACCGCCGGACCGATCCGAGGCACCCAAGCGCTGCTCAAGCTCAACCAAACCGACGGATTCGACTGCCCGAGCTGCGCATGGCCAGACCCCGACGGACACCGCGCCCACTCTGAGTTCTGCGAAAACGGAGCCAAAGCCGTCGCATCGGAAGCCACCACCGCCCAAATTGACCGAAGCTTTTTCCGCCAATACAGCATCGAAGCCCTTTTGGAAAAAAGCGACTACTGGCACGATCAACAAGGACGACTCATCGAGCCGATGATCCTACGAGAAGGCAGCCACCACTACGAAGCCATCTCCTGGGACGATGCTTTCAAGCTCATTGCGGAAAACCTCAACGCCCTCCCCACCCCAGACGATGCCATTTTCTACACCTCTGGGCGAGCCAGCAATGAAGCCGCCTTTCTCTACCAACTCTTCGTGCGCCACTTCGGCACCAATAACCTGCCCGACTGCTCGAACATGTGCCATGAGTCGAGTGGCACCGCGATGAAGCAATCGGTCGGCATCGGCAAAGGCACCGTCACCCTCGATGACATCCACGGAGCCGACACCATCCTTTGCATCGGCCAGAATCCAGGCACCAACCACCCACGTATGCTTTCGGCTCTCGAGGAGGCGGTTAAAAATGGAGCACACATAGTCGCCATTAATCCACTCAAGGAGGCTGGCTTAATCGGCTTCGCCCATCCGCAGAAAATTTCCGGCATGCTGGGGAAATCCACCCCGCTGGCCTCGCAGTATTTGCAAGTCAAAGTCAATGGTGACCTCGCCCTACTGCGGGCACTAGGAAAAACGTTATTTGAACAAGAACAACAACGTCCGGGCAGTGTCATTGATCTCGACTTTGTCGATCAACACACCCAAGGAATCGACGCCTACCGCCAGCGCTGTGAGCAAGCTGACTGGGACGAACTCACGGCGCAGTCAGGCATCGACCGGCAAGCCATCGAGCAGCTGGCAGGCACTCTGCTGCGCGGCGAACGTAAAATCATCACCTGCTGGGCGATGGGCCTCACCCAGCACCGCAATGCCGTGGCCACCATCCGTGAAATCTGCAACCTCCACCTCATGTTAGGAGCCATTGGCCGCCCCAGCGCAGGCCTCTGCCCAGTGCGAGGACACAGCAACGTTCAGGGCGACCGCACCGTCGGCATTTTTGAGAAAATGCCCGAGTCATTTCTCGCCGCTCTCGATGACACATTTGGCATCGTCTGCCCGCGTAAAGATGGCTACGACACCGTCGATGCCATTCACGCCATGCACAGAGAGCCTGGCAAAGTCTTCTTCGCCCTCGGTGGCAATTTCCTCCAAGCCTCCCCCGACACCCATTTCACGGCAGAGGCGCTATCCAACTGCACCCTCACCTGCCACATCTCCACCAAACTGAACCGCTCACATCTGGTCACAGGAAAAACCGCCCTCATCCTGCCCTGTCTCGGCCGCAGTGAAAAGGACACCCAACACGGAGGAGACCAATTTGTCTCCTGTGAAAACTCCATGGGCATCGTGCACATGTCTCAGGGATCACTCAAGCCGTCATCCCCCGAGCTCCTCAGCGAGCCCGACATCGTAGCCCGGCTTGCCGAGGCCACCCTAGGCAATACCGCACAAACCAACTGGCGCGGGCTGATTGAAGACTACGACCGCATCCGCGACTTGATCGAGAAAGTCATCCCCGGCTTCGCACCCTATAACCAACAGGTCCGTCATCCCGGAGGGTTCTACCTCCCCAACAACGTCAAACAACGCATCTGGGACACCACCTCGGGCAAGGCCGAGTTCGCATCCTCCGACCTTGATCAATTCGAAGTCGCCGACGGCCACCTCATTCTCCAGACACTACGGAGCCACGACCAGTATAACACCACCATCTACGGACTGAACGACCGCTACCGGGGCATCGGCATGGGCAGACGCATCATTTTCCTCAATCCCCACGATATGAAAAGCCGGGGAATCAAACCCATCACCTTCGTTGACATCACCAGTTATTGGCGTGATGATGAGCGCGGCGCAGAGGCACCCGTCGAAACCAGAACCGCAGATCAATTCTACGCCATTCCCTACGATATCCCGAAGGGCACAGCCGCCGCCTATTTCCCCGAAGCCAACGTGCTCGTGCCCGTCAACTCCACGGCTAGGGAAAGCAATACACCCACCAGCAAATCTATCGAGATCAGCATTACACCATCGCCATGAAAAAAATCGTTTACATCCTCGTCAACCGCATGAACCGCCGCTTCATCGGCACCACCGAAGACGCCGAAGCCGAAGTCAAAGCCCACAACAAGGGAGTCTACAAAGGCACCAAGCAGTTCAAACCCTGGACACTCGAATGGTATAGCCTACCGCTCAGCGTCAACGACGCCATCCGCCTAGAAAGCAAACTCCGCAAACACAAAACCAATGCGACCATGCTGGAGCACATCACCCTAGAGCACGACAACCCGAAACCAAAATTTTAAAGGGCTAAGCCCTATGGAGTGGAGACCTATGGAGTGGAGACTTCCAGTCTCCGACCGTCTCTATCACTCTCTGCTCGCAGAAAACACCAGCCCAAGCTCCCACCCCAGATCATCCCAAATGAAAACAAAGCCGCCATTATCGCCACTGGCGATTCCACCTATGTGTATTTCTATCCCAACGGGATCTAAGAACAAAGCACAGGGTTGAGCATCTGCGACACCCTGTGAATACGGGATCCACACAGTATCGAATCCCAGCGGGATTCAACAAATGCCACCGTCTATGTTGAACCCATCTAGGGTTACCTCTTCCATCACTCATCCCCACTCATCCACTCGGCTTTTTTAAACATCTTGGTGTCGGGAAAATTCATGTAACCCTCTTCGTCATCATCGAAGGCTAAGATGAAAATGTAGCCTTCTTTCTCGATCCGGATCTTCACCTCCGCCACACTTCCATTTTCCAGTGATAGCTCACCCATTTCCTGCAAGATCGTATCCTTCCACTTCTTCCGCCGCTTTTCCCGCTTCGGCCAAGTTTCCGGCCTCACTGCGCCGTAATAGCCAGAATAGGTGTCGTAAGCCCCGACCTTCCCCACACCTTTCAACATTTCCTGCACCGCCTCACGATGGTTCGTCATCTTTTCTACGAGTTCTCCCATGTCTAGAGAGGAACTAACCTCAAATTTTCCTTGGGCATCATTTTCCATGAGATCTTGAATGATCGCTAAGCCGTTCTCTTTGACCCAGGGGTGAGAACTCTCCAGTTTCATTGTGATCATTCCAGGATTCACTTTATATTCAACTACCCCGGTATCTCCCTCTCGAGGAATAGTATATTGCTTAAATAATGCTTCGACCC
>CAYNNY010000037.1:18809-20558 GCA_964398555.1 uncultured Verrucomicrobiales bacterium | reverse complement strand
CCCGCCAACTCCACCCACCGTCTCATTTCATTTTTTAACGCCTCACAATTTACTTTCTAAAACAAGCCCTTCAGATGTTGACATTTAGCCGTCAGTCACTTATAATCACTAATAGGCGCACGAATTCAGCCCTCCGTGCCCTTGAATCAGCCACCATGAAACTCCATCAACATACCACCTGTGAACGGCAGACCTTCACACAAAAATCAGGGAGCCTGCTCATCGAAATGACCGTAGCGCTTGGGCTTCTGACCGCCATTGGCCTCTTCCTACTCATTGGTACACTTGATCTTATACCCCCACGGCAGTGGACAATCCGCCAGAATATGACCGATGCCTACCTTACCTATGAGGAAGCCTATGCCAAACGAGTACCGTTCGACTCTTTTACCAATGCTAGCTCAGACTGGCATCTTTTCTCCAGTATTGATCCTGATGCTGATGCCACGGAAGTCCCCCTAGGCAAAGCTCCTGGAGGCAAAGTAATCACAGGGACGATTATTCGAACTCGGATCCCAGACGACAACAACCTCCCTGCACATGGAGGAACAGGAACCCTCGCTACCAACCCTGCAGAAATGGAAACATGGAAACTCCTGAGCGTTCTCACCTTTAACATTGGAACTAAAGAGTATCATAAGTCACGCACAGTGATTAGAACTCGCTAAATAGAAACCCATTCTCATCATTGATCTTATCATGAAACAACCCCCTCAAATAACTCGGGCTCAAACACGCAAAGGATTCACCCTTCTTGAACTCACTGTAGTCATGTTGATCGGCCTCATGATTGCCACAATCACCCTCGTTTTATTCAACCAACAATTAATGATGTTCTCCGCCTTGCGCACTCAAAACTTCATGGTGCACGAGGCCCCTCAAGTAAATTTAATCCTCAACAAACTCATCCCTAAAGCAGATTCTCTTCTGATCTATTCAACTGCCGACGACGTCAAAAGCGGCACACCCATTCAAGCGACAACCGCGTCTCCCGGTAAAGCTGTGGCCCTCCGATTCACCGAATCCAATATAGCCTCAACCACCGATTCTGAACTCGACAGCAACTTTGGGGTCATCGCCTTTGACACCATCAATAAAAACCTCAACTACTACGCTAATCTTTCTGATTTATCCGGTTTAGACACCAGCACTCCCAGTTGGACCATCTCCTCAAAAGTAGAAAACGCCTCTTTCTTCCTTGAAAATGGAGTCCTTCGTATTATACTGACTGGTCCAGAAGGCGGTGAAATCACCTATTCAGCCTCAGCTCTCTAGTTCGTCACGGCAAAAGCACCACTCATAACTCATCATGATCACTTTCCACATGAAATCTAAGCCCAAAACTCCCCGATCAGCGCCAGGGTTCGCATCGATCCTCATCGTCCTCTCCACAGGACTAGCGCTCATGATCATGCTTATGGTCATGTACAATGACACAGCGGAGTCTCAAGAAGCTCAAAAAAACAACCTTCTCGCTAACGATTACAAACAACGCGAAGACGCTGTCCTCCGTGCACTCACCAACATTGTGCCCAATAAAGCGATCTTGTGCATGCAGGATAATTCCAGAATATCAGGGTCCAATAATCTCAAATGGAAACGTGTTTTTGAAGACTCTTTCGAGCAGGCCAACGCTACACAGTCCATCACCTCAACCACCCTCGCAAATCTAGGGGTCTCGGGCAGCGCCCGTTCAGGCAACACCGCAGACAGCAATTACAACACAAGAACCGTCGCCTCTTCAGTTTT
>CAYNNY010000037.1:13986-18709 GCA_964398555.1 uncultured Verrucomicrobiales bacterium | reverse complement strand
AACGATCCAACACCAATTGGCCCGTTATTTCAACCGTCAAAGTTTACGATCCAAGTAAAGTCACCGGATGGATTGATGATTTATCTGCCGATAACCAATTTGGAGTGCTTCCCTCACCATCGCGCTATTTTAACTATGGCAACGACGGAAAAATCATCGCTAAACAAAATTGGTGGACGTTCAACCTCAATTTCTCAAGAAAATTAAAAAACAACGCTATTGATACAGCTTATTACACCGACCGCAAATTAAGACAATCCGCCAGCAAGCAATACATCATCTCCATCTACGAAATTCCCTCACAACTGGCGATCCATGCGGCTTCTTACGCGGACTTTGGAACTTTTCAGGATGGAACAGAATGGAAAACATCTAACGTAACGATTGACGGGGGTGTTTTTGCTGGTCAGGTTAAATCTACAGGCACTTTTTCTTCAGGTGCTATAGCCTCTAGGAAGGGAGTGGAGCTTACTGATGGCAGTAGTGCCATGGCGAGTTCCGCACGGGATGACTCCTTGGCTCTTGGGACGGCCTACAATATTTCATCTGCCTCGGACTCCGGAAAAATAGCCTTCATACCCATTAACCGAGGGCTGGATTTCTATGATCGATTTTCTGTGAATGATGGAAAGACAGCTGATTTTGGTTACGACAACTCAGGAAAACAAAAGAACCAGTATTATAGCGGAAATGGTGTAGATAAAAAATCCACAGTTTCCCCAACAAACTGGGATTACTACAGCATCGGCGCCAACCAGTGCGTGATGAATCTTGTGGTGAGCCAAGTCAATTCATCAGCTGATCAAACGCCTACTGAAATCGAGTTCACCTATCTCAAAAGCGTGGGAAACCCAGACACAATCACCTTCACGAAGTATGCTTCACTTGTGGACGACACGGATATTTTTCTATGGGATGAAACGGACAGCGATTTTCCATTTACACGAGGCATGACATTTGAAGGCCGCCCCTGCCTCAATGTTTCCATGGAGAAACTTCAAACTTACCTCGTAGCAACATTAGGCACCACGGCTGCAATCAACCGCTCGATCTCCATCAACCCAGACTACATAAACAACGCAAGCATCACCAAGCCTTACCGGAATGGACTCGTCGATAACGCAATAGACACAGTTTACCAAAATGACATGAGCCTTCGTTTAGAAGATACGGAAGATTTGAGTCATTTTACAACAGGGTTCTCTCTCGTCACCAATCTTCGCTTGATTCTTGCTGATAACCTCAATGTTACAAAAATAGCTGCCAGTTCTGAATATCCGCCAATCTCTATCTTCTCACCCGAAAAGGTCTTTGGTGATTCCGCCTACTCCGCAAAAGTTACGGTGGAAGGGCAAATAACTTCATTGGCTAAAACGACAGATGCCAGTGGGAATCCGGTAGCTGCACCCGCAATCAACATTACCTCTGGCATGAATGGCGCAGTGAACAGCCAAAATACCATTGCCTTAAAAGGTATTACCGACCCTAAAAAACTACCACCCATCAACATGATGAACTGGATGGTCGTCGTCCGAGAAAAACATAATTAACACCCATTTCCACCCTACCCAATTCAAAAACATCGGCGATATCCAACTACCGGGATGATACGCCAGATAACTAATAACATAAACCGGCAAATAAGATGAAAACGACAACAATACGCAATATACTAACAGCAGGGTTAATACTTACCCCCATGGCAATCATGGCGGAAGACCCTCCTCCCGCCCTTAACATCCCCGAAGGAACCCTGAAAATTGATGGGACAACAATTAGTTTTGGTGTAACGCCCAAGCTTATCTGGAGCATCAAAAAACCCCAAGTTGCCGAGGATGTGATTGAGATTAATAACTCAGCTTCTCTGGAGATAAAGGTTGATTCTATCATTTCTATCGAAGCCATCGGCTCAGGAGTAACCGCGCGGAATGCCCAGACAAAGGGCACTGTTTTTGTTAATGGTACTCCAACCGTGTTTTTTCAAGGCAGTCAAAATAATATCTACGATGTCAATGACTGGTATTATGAACCGAAGCCAGCTTACAATTCATTAAACCACCTTCAAAAATTCACTGCTGCCCTTTCTGGAAGTGTCATTAAAAAGCGCAATAGCGACTCCTCTACATTTTATACATCAAATTTATCTAATAAGGGGACGTACATTGATCAAGGTGTAACCCAAATTCCGGTAAAAGCTGGGGACATTGTGAATATCACTACCGAGTTTTGGGGTGGCTTATTCCGTAAAGCCGACAGCTCTACTGCAAATCAAGATCAGATGCTTTCGTTTTTTGATGGCGATGATATACCGACAACAAAAACTTCGGACCCAAATCAAATCGATCTTGTGGACATGCTTGATAATGGAAAAATTATAAAAGTGGGAGATAATAAATATCAAGCGAACTTAAAGCCTAACCAATTAATAACTTTAATTGATTATAATAGCACTGCTGTAGATATCAATGACTTTGTCTACATGGTGGAGGTTAATGGTAGAGACACCTTGCAGGATGATCTGAATTACGACTACTATATAGTTAAAATTGATAAAACTCAACGGTTTGTCGAATTGGACGGTGATGGGAATCCGATCATCCCTACGGATGAGGATGGTTATACTTATGTAGATCTTGATACTGAAGTCTTTGATGAATATCATTTGATCGATGGTACAGAATCAGTTGACCCCAATGATCCCACCAAATACACGTATCAATTCAATACCCCTAACGGTTTTTACGGATCAGATTACAAGCTCATCGCGATCTATCGAGGTGGTGTTATAGCCGGTGGCTCAACAAGCACCCCAGGGGACATCGCGGACGGTGATACTTCATTTGAACTGGCCACGGCATCCCTGGACACCAATGGAATCATTTACGAATTTGAACTCAAAAATATTGTCGATCCTTATCCTTATCATAGTCGTGTCATGGGAGATTCGAGTGGAGATATTTCAGTCTTTAATCCAGAGGGCATCACCAACTACACCTTCGATGCAAAAAGAAAGGTTGCTGGGCTTATTCCCCGCCCCCTCCTCCCAGCTGAATTAGCAGCCATGCCCAAAGGAGCTTATTCCGTGTTCTTTAAACATGAAAAATACACGTATGTCGATGGATCTTCAAACGAAAGCAACGTGGGAACTTCAATCGAAGGAGGTGTGGTCGAGGTGGGTGATCAAAGTATCGTCTTTTCGGGCTCTCTTCCGACAGAAGATTTATGGAACACCTCAAAAACGTTCTCAAACCTTAAACCTTTGATCGCGCAAGGCAAAAATGGTGAGGAGCATTTCATTAAATATGTTTACGAGCCCGTGTGGGTGCAGGTTCTAGGGCCGGACGGTAACCCGACAGGTGAAAAAAAGCTCATAGGTTCGGTAAAGAGCGAGCGCGAGCGTGAAATCCTAAAGACTTGGGCAGCGCCAACAGCTACCATACAGCTGACCGTTCTACCTGATAATGGAACTGCATTTCGTCATGCCCCGTATTTTGAATGCTCCATCAATAATATTTACCCTGGCGGATATGTTAGGATTATTTTATCCCCTGTAGCCTCCGATAACCCCATAAAAGTGGGTGGTAAGATAGAATCTGAATCACTGGACGTCGCTACTCTTAAAAAAGAAAGGATCTTTAGAAGTGCCAATACCAAACTGAGACAAATCTTAGATGACGCTCTAGGAAACACATCAAGTGCTAAAAAAGTAAATGACGGCATGATGCGTTATGACGTGATTCACTATGTTGACTTTGATAAAGACGGAGTCATTGATGACACTCGCGTGATCAAGAGTCTAGAGTGGGAGCTTGACAGAAGTATTGTAGTCAAAGGCAGCAGCCTGAACACCTCAGAGTAAATCAACAAAATCACCTTTGAATGTTCCGTAATGCGCTGCGTGTTACGGGACATTTTTTGTCACACTTTACAAGCTTCAACCTTCAATCATTCTGTGAAACATACTATAATAGCAAGCATCACCATTTTCTTTTTATCTATCCATCTTCAAGCCGAGGAAGACACAGGTAAAAAAGAAAAATCAAAAGATATAAAATCAACCAGAGTGTTTGTTTTTCCCGAGTCTTCCAAATCCAACAGGATGCGCGGTCGATTCGATAGAATTGTCTATAATGGAGATACCACCATTATTCCTAAGGGTGCTATGCTCTATCTACCTGAGGCTCATCAACAAAAAATCAATACAAGTCTCAAAAAATCTAAAGCTCTGTCATGGCATGATTTTTATATGAAAAATAAGAATTTTATCCACATCGTATCACTTACCAAAGAGCAAGCATTTGGCACAAAAACAAGCCCGCGTTATGCGATTCCGTATGAAAAATTCGAAGACCTTAAAAAGTTAGGTCGCATCATTGTATGCACCTACAAAGACTCTCCAATTCCCGTGAAAATTCTACCTAAGCCTGAAAAGTAAGACTCTTAAGAACTGAGGTTGCAGGAGTTTTGATCAGGGGTAACAAATTTAAGAGCTGAGTGTTTATGCTCAAAATCATACCACTTAACGAACCTGTCTGCCCAGAGTCGAGCTTCATCAAGGCTATTGAATTTATCGGGTAAAGAGGGGTGATATTTGGCCGTTCTGAAGAGCGCCTCGGCATGCGGATTGTCGTATGAACTATGGTTCATACAGGGGAGGCACGAATCTGAGATTTCGACATGAGAGCAAAAACAAACCCATGAAAATGGGGCGTGAAGCTCTCAA
>CAYNNY010000037.1:0-13886 GCA_964398555.1 uncultured Verrucomicrobiales bacterium | reverse complement strand
GAAGCTCTCAACTACGAATCAAAGTCACCAACAACAAGACTCCTGGCTCATCATCCGCGAAATGGACGTCAGCCGATAAGCCCCCTTCACATCATATCATGGTAAAGCGCTCTGTTAAAAAACTCGTCATACTCCTCATCCTAGTAGGAATGGGTCTACTCGCCTTTACATATTATCAGGGAAAACAACTCGCCAGCCCCACTAGACGCCTCCTACAGGACTATCATCACGAGTGGTTGAAAAATCCCGAGCATCACGGAATCAGTATAAAACGCGCCACTCTACTCAATGGAATGGCCCCCTGCCTGATCGTAGCCCCAGATCCTAAATCTCAACTCGGACAACGAGGTCAGAGTATCCGAGAGCAACTCACTACGCGTGGAATCAAGCTCACTCCTCACGGCAATATTATCGGCAATTTAGTTTTACTACACGGTCGGAACGGACGTAAAGAAGACCTCTTACCTGTCGCTGAACGGTTCTGCGCAGTTGGACTGCGCTGCATCATACCCGATCTCCCCGCACACGGAGAAAGCCCTATTTCAACAGTGCAATTTGGATTTACCGACTGGGAAAAAAATCTCCCTCAGCAACTACTTCTTGAGTGCGCTACTCTGCAAAATTTCACCCCAACCCCCTGCGCGCTTTGGGGCATTTCCATGGGAGGAAGCTTTGCCACGCGCGCAGCCTCTGCCGAGGGTCCGTGGAAATGCCTGGTTATAGTCAGCTCATTCGACACCTTAGAGAACACCCTACTCAACAACAGCCATTCGCAAACGCTCACTAACCTAACCTCTTATTTTTGCCGACAACATGGAGGAGCAAACATCCCCCAAGTCACCCCAGCTAAATGGGCAAAATCGGTAACGATCCCCACCTTGGTTGCCCACGGCACAAGTGACTCGTTAATCCATCCGGAATCAGGTAAGAAACTCTTCGAACATTTTTCCTCAACGAAAAAGCAATGGATTGAAGTCCCAGGAGGCGACCACGACAACGTATTAATCACCCCCATGCCGCTCTACGCAACGATGGCAGAATGGATCCTGGAAAACATCATATTATAAACACTCAAGCACAATGGCACTCAAGCAGGATGAAATCAGTCTAAAATCAGCGTAATCAATGGCAAAATATAAATGTATCACGTCAAATTCTCCCTAGCTTGATCGCCCTGTCTTCCATCTTGACTCTTGACTCTTGCTTCTGGCTTCTCAACTCTCCCCCCCATGCCCACTGTTCACGTCGATCTCGCTAATCGCTCTTATGACATCCTTGTTGAAGATGGTCTACTCGATTCCATTGGAGCCCTCATCCAGTCCGTCGGACTCAGAGGGAAATGCGCGCTCATCACGGACTCTAATGTGGGCCCACTTTATGCCGAGCGTGTCCTAGCGAGCCTCAAAGAAGCAGGGTTCAACGCAAGCACTCACACCTTCCCCGCAGGCGAAGGTAGCAAGTCGATGACCCAAGCCAGTGAACTCTGCAGCGCAATGATCGAAGCCGGCCACGACCGCTCGTCCTTTGTCGTCGCTCTCGGAGGTGGCGTCACCGGTGACCTCGCGGGTTTTGTCGCCGCTATTTTCTACCGAGGCATCCCCTTTGTGCAGGTGCCGACCACGATTGTTTCTCAAGTCGATAGCTCCGCCGGGGGGAAAACCGGCGTCAATTCACCCGAAGGGAAAAACCTCATCGGAGCCTTCCACCAGCCACGCCTCGTCGTGGTCGATCCACTGACGCTCGCCTCACTTCCCGGTCGTGAATACCGTGAAGGCTACGCCGAAGCCATCAAACACGCCGCCATCCGTGACGAAGCCATGATCGATGCGCTCAATGCACTCGATCCCGCCGACCAGCACCCATCGGCCGACCTCCTCGCGCGCAACCTCGCCATCAAAGCCCGCGTGGTGGAAGAAGACGAACGTGAAACCTCAGGCACCCGCGCCCTGCTTAACTTTGGCCACACCGTTGGCCACGGGATCGAAGCCTCACTGCCCTACGGTGAAATGCTTCACGGCGAAGCCATCTCGCTGGGTATCCGCGCCGCCCTTTACCTATCCGAAAAGATCAACGGCTTCCCCAAAGAAGACAGTGCGCGCATTCTCAAGTTTCTCAAAACCTTCCAACTCCCTCTCGTCCTTCCTGAAGGAATCAGCACGGAGACCATCATGGCCAAACTCCAGCGTGATAAAAAATTCAGCGGAGGCTCCATCAAATTTGTCCTACTCACCTCAGCCGGCACCGCGATGGTTTCCGATCAAGTCACCCTCTCAGACATCAGCGAAGCCATAGAGCACCTCCGCGTAGGATAGGCCTGTGGCCTGTCGACTTCCTGTCGTGCGTAGAATCACCCTCAGGCTGGATTCTTCGCACATTATCCAGCCGACAGGCCACAGGCCTATCCTACCTACATGACCTTCGTCTTTCCGGGAACGGGACATGGATACAGACCGTCCTCACCCATTTGGGGTCCTGGATCAGCATCCCACGCCAATGTTTTAGGCATCGTCGATAATCCTGACTCCAGCGCTTTATCCCACATAATTTCCTGTCCGGAATAAGTCGCCATCCGCCCAAGCACAGCGGACATACTCGCCTCAGCGGCGTAATGAGCATTGTTAATCGGCTTGTTTTCACGAATGTGGCGATAGAGTTCGTCGTGCTCCACTTGGTATGGATTCGGAGCTTTGCGATTTCGGTGACGCCAGATGATTTTCCCATCGTTGTCCTTGATCAAACCTGCCGATGCCGTTCCTTTCTCACCGATCAGCAACTCGGATACCTTCGATGGGCAACCACGGAAATGACGGCACTGACTGTTCATAATTGTATCGTCGTCATACTTAAACTCAACATAGTGATGGTCATAAATCTCACCATAGTCTTTGCCAATTCTCTGAGAACGTCCACCCATGCCGTAAGCCTTCTCAGGATGTTTTCCGACAAACCAGTTCACCACATCAATGTTGTGGATGTGCTGCTCACAAATGTGATCGCCACAGAGCCAGGTAAAATAATACCAATTTCGCATCTGGTACTCCATTTCTGTCATGCCCTTTTTTCGGGGTTTCACCCAGACACCTCCACCATTCCAATAGCATTGCGCGGAAAGGATATCGCCAATCGCCCCCTCCTGAATTTTTTCATACGTCTGGAGGTAAGATTCCTGATAACGGCGCTGCAGACCAGCCACCACCTTGAGATTTTTCTTATCCGCTGCCTTAGCCGCAGCAATCACCTTACGCACACCCTCGGCGTCCACCGCCACAGGCTTCTCCATAAAAACATGTTTCCCCTTGGAAACTGCATACTCAAAATGCTGCGGACGAAACCCCGGAGGGGATGCCAAAATCACCACATCCGCTGCGTCGATGGCCTCTTTATACGCATCAAACCCAATAAATTGACGGGCCTTGGGAACATCCACGCGATCTTTATACTGAGCCTTGAGCTGCTTGAGGGACTTTTTAAGTCGATCCTCGAAAGCGTCTGCCATCGCCACAAGACGTGTCCCCTCCACATGCAGCGTCTGATTCGCAGCTCCCGATCCACGACCTCCACAACCAATCAAGGCAACCTTGATTTCAGAGCTACCAGCTCCACCCGCTTTGTTCTGTCCATAAGACACTTGGGGGAGAATTGCGGTGGCGGCTAGGGCACCACCCGCTTTGAGAATCGTTCTTCGTTGTTTTGACATATCACTCATCCTGGCTGACTTATACGACATCTCACCTCAATTATTTCAAATTTTCGCGGGTTTTTGACAATTGGACATTTCTCTTGCCGAGGTCTTCCGATGATTTAGCCTAAACTGAAATCCATGATCCCACTACTCCTTGCCAAATCCTCTCTTGCCCCGCTCGCCGCTATTGTCGCCATCGCCATAACATGAGTGGAGGCCCCATTCTCAACATCAAAGGTGAAGTCGTAGGCGTGCAACACGGAGTCACCAAAACCACCGACAACGCGACAGGAAAAATCCTCTCCTACCGCATCGACGCCACATCATCGAATGATGTCGCGCAGGAATAACCCCTCTGAATTCTTGATTCTGGTCTCTTGAATCTTACTTACTTCTTGAACCTACATCAACTGAGCACCAGCTTCCGCCAGCGGACTCCGCTCGCCTCGAGAAAGCGTCACGTGTGCGGTAAATGGCTGCCCTTTGAGTCGGTTCCGAGTAAACACCAACCCGTTACTGCGGCTATCCACGTAAGGGTTATCAATCTGTTCAGGATCACCCACCAACACCAACTTCGAGCCACGCGACATCCGGGTCACTACCGTTTTTGCCTCCTGCGGCGTCAACTGCTGCGCTTCATCCAGAATGAAGAAACGGTTAGGGATAGAGCGCCCCCGAATGTAACACAAGGCTTCGATCTCAATCACACCCCGCTCGATCAGCTCATCATACGGCTTACTTGTAGAGTCTTGCGCTCCGTCTTTTTTCTGCTTCCGCTTAGGCCCTGGATGAGAGCTGGGCTGCATCAAGAGGTCAAGTGAATCATAAATCGGCTGCAACCAAGGTTTCATCTTATCATCAAGTGAGCCTGGCAAAAAACCAAGCTGATCACCCATCGAGACCACAGGCCGGCTGATCGTGAGCCCATTGTAGCGGCGGTTAAACATCTCATGCAATCCGGCGGCGACCGCCACAAGCGTTTTTCCCGTTCCAGCTTGCCCATAACAAGTCACCAGGGAAACATCCGGATTGAGCAAAGCATCAATCAGACATTTTTGACCTAAGTTCAACGGCTTCAAATGATGCCCATCTGGGATACGCAACACCTCGGGGATTTGCAACCGCACAAAGGAGCCTTTGGCATCGAGTCTGGCAGGCATGGTTTGCTTCTCTCCTGCAGCTAACAAAACATACTGGTTCAAGCTAATCTCTGCCCGCCTCGGCTGCTCGAGTTCGAGCTCACCGGAACTGGCGAAGCGTTGCAATTCCATTGGATCCACCTCCACACTCCGCATCTCATAGCTGCTGATCTCTGTGGCATCCACCTTGTCGTTCAAATAATCCTCACACTCGATCCCGACCGCGCGTGCTTTCAGCTGCATGTTCAGATCCTTGGTCACCAAAATCACCGGCGCATCATTGTGCTCCCCCAACAAGACCGTCGCCGCCAGAATCCGGTGATCCACACGCTCACGGTCAGGAAAGACACGCAAAAACTGACCGAGCTGCTTGGAGTTCTGTTCACAAAATTCAGGATCGTAGATGACCAAACGAATCGTCCCACCACCATCGGTCGGCACCCCACGGGTGACACCATCCCCACTGGAAAATATTTCCGTGAGTTTGCGGTGCACCCTACGCGCATTCGCCCCACGCTCACTCTGCTCACCCTTGAATTTATCCAGCTCTGCAAGCACATCCACAGGAATGCAAATGTGGTGTTCCGCAAATCGATTCAAACACCCCGGATCGTGCAACAACACGTTGGTATCGAGCACAAAATTCTTAGCCGCTCCCGGAGGCGCTTGGATGCCGAAGTCTTGGATACGTGATTTATTCACTCGTTGATTGACCCTGCTACGCTTAGCTGCAGCAGAGGTCGTGGTTGATGTTTTAGGATGCAGGCGGGATGTCTCGATACTCGTTGGCTGGATCATTTAGTTATTGGGTTACGCTCATGAAGCGAAGTTTGATTACACTATGCTCAACATGCCCCCACTTCAACCCATGTTTTGCATAATCACCGCACGGTGACCAAAAGACTCCACTTAAAGGAAACTCAACTTTTCCATCATCACTCAAACTGTGACCGACAATTTCGCACTGATTTAATAAGGAACAGCACTGTAAATTGATCTTCAAGATACCTTAACTATTACCCTAAACCTCAGGCCGTGACAATACTTATTTATCTAATTTTTTAAAATCCGAACATCATCACACTAACCAATCCAGAAGCCATGCATGCACGGCACTGGCCACTTCCTCATTTTCATAATCGCAAATGACCAACGTTTGACGGTCACCGATCAAAGATACTTTATAGCGAGGCTCATTATTGACATGGCCTGAACCCTTTTGAGAAACTTGACGGAACTCATCCCGAGAAAACTTCTTTCGGTTACGATCACCGCGCCACTGAACAGTGAGAGTTAAGCCCGCCTTATTAAATTCAAAAACCTTCCTCCTACCCTGTGCCCAGTATCCTCCCGCCATCATGCCGATTCCAATCAACAAGCCAATCAAGGTCATCAAAAAAGGCACCGCAGTGAATATCAAATCGAAAAAATAGCCAATTCCCGATGAGGCATCATGCTCGAAATCCTGCCACTGAATACACAAGCCAATCAAAGTCCCGACCACAACAATCAACCCAATGCCCAGAAACCAAGGGCCAGCACGATAAATACGCGTGACCCGAAACCCGACATGGCCAACCTTCTCGACTTTCAAAGTTTTGCTACCAACCTCCACGGACTCCATCCGTCCACTCCCTTGAAAATCACTCTCTTCACCCTGTGAACCAACTTCTAAAAAATCTCGCAAGCCACCTAACACCCACTTCTTTTCATCCTGACTCAATGAATTTCCAAATTTAATATGCTTCCCGTCATTATTGTCAACTTCCACCTGATAGACGGGACTTTCATTCTGTCGATATGCCACACTCAGGTGAACTTTCCCCACCTGCTCACGAGGAATCGTTTTATCCCACATCCGGTTAAAAAACTTGCGCGTGAGAATCACAGCATCCTGATCTACTCGGATCAACAACTCCGTATAGGCCATCCGCAACCCAAGATATCCAACCCCCAATCCAATCAGCCAAAATGGAATCAAAAATAATCCACCCGCCCATACCGGAAGATCTCCTCCGCCCTCCATATCAACACTCCCTGTGATCATACCAAAGGTGATAAAGGAAACGATCGACAACCAAAAGGCGGCAAAAAACATCAAAAAGTTGACCCCCTTTTTCGCAGGAATCAACCACGTGGCTTTTTGAATACCAATCACTTCTCGAATTTGACTATCGCTAGGTTTCGGGTAAACTTTCTGGCATCCTTCCCCAGAGGACATCTCGTCATCCGAGGATCGATTCAGCCCGCCAATACTCCCCATCCAAGAGCAGTGCCGACACTTGATCGTTGATTTAAATCCAGCTTCCGGAAGAGACTGGGGAAGATTGAGCGGATTCCCACACTCCGGGCACGGGGTTCCCCGTTTGAGTAATAGCTGGTATCCTTTCTCTGATGCGAAATGGGCTAACTTTTTAAACATTACTTTTTTCTTATGACCCTTGAATTTGACTCTCCACTTGTGTGAGTAACTTCGAATACTGCACTTTCCCCAATGCACTCCTTGGCATCTCATCCACGACGATGGATTCATCAATCCTGTGCAAGGGGTGACACTGGCTGTTATAGGCGTGCAATCGCCCCTCATCCAACGATTCGCCCTCTGTGCATACAATCAACCTCACCCCCTTTCTGACATTTTCCACAGCGAGCACAACCACCTCACCAACACTCAAAGCGGAAAGCTTGCCTTCCGTCAGATTCAGAGTCACTTCATCTAAATTCACAAGCTCACCCAGCACCTTCACACACCGATCAGCGCGCCCCATCACAGTCAACTCCCCCTTCGATAAATGAACAATGTCACCCGTAAGAAACCAAGATCCTTGACGAGGGTCTGAGAAATCGACGACATCTCCTTCACCGCTAACATATCCGGTAAGAAGCGGCTCCCCCCTGAGCATAAGCCGACCACTGGCATCCGTTTTCACCTGCCATGGTGACAGTAGTTTGAGAGCCCTACCACCCAATATCGAGGTAGCCACCTGAGAACAAGTTTCCGTCATCCCGTAGGTTTCCATAATAGGCCAACCAAGATCCATCGCTTGTTGATACGTGACATCATCCAATCGACCACCACCAATCAACACCGCCCGCAAGGATGGCGGAGACGACAGACCAGACCTAACAATGTCAACCACTTGAGTCGGCACCATGGATGAAAGAGTGATCTTCCGTTCACAGCAAACTTCCCGATAGGACACCGGGTCCCATTTTCCATGATAGCACTCAAACTCACATGACGCCTCATAACACCGGGCCACAATCCCCATGCCTCCCACGTGAAAAGTAGGCAGCGCCAAAAGCCATCGGTCTGATGAATCCACGCCTAGATGATCATTCACCGACCTTGCGGAGGCCAGCAGCGCGTCCCGCGAAACAGCGACCCACTTACGAGAACCCGTGGAGCCAGAAGTGGCAAAGAGCACATGACCCGCCAAGTTTTTTTGACGTTTCACCCAGTCACGAATAACAATCGCCTCGGCTACGGCACCGGCATCGCGTTGATTCACCATCACCCGACACGATGAGCTGCGCCAAAATCCGGAATCGATTATCTCAGAGGTATCCATGGTAGCTTTTCTAATAATTCATCAAACCCAAGCCCGGTGCCCGATGGAGGACGAAAGTCGGGCGACGGACAGCCCAGAGCTTCTGTAAAGTCACCCGGCTCAAACAACCCATGAGTGATCAGACCACAGTGATCGATCAAATCCGTAAAATCCCTCAGCGCAAGCGCCGCCTGCCACGCTGCATAACTCTGCCCGAGAGGATGATCCATGTAAGAGGTAATCACCACCCGCTTTGCAGCCGCTTGCGCGCGTTCGAGTAACGCCGACATTTCATTGATCGCTGGTTTAAGAACAGCGACGCTGAAACCTTCTAACCTTTTCCCAACCTCTCGATCAACGGCGAGCTGAAGAGCCCCTACCGGATCAGCAGACCCCATGAACGCATCCTCCAGAAAATCAATTTTTTCACAAAACGCCTCCCCCAAAGATAAGACCCATCGTTCAACATCCTCAAACTTCTGCGTCCCATTAAAATCCATCCTCCATCGCAAGTCAGGATAGCGCTCCGCCATCGAACGCACAAACTCAGCCTCGATTTTCAGATCCCGCCCCATCTTGACTTTCACTCGATCAAACCCAGCATTGACGGCCGATTGAAAAGCCACTTCATCCATCGGCAACGTCGCATGACTCAGTGGCACCTGAAGACCATCAAATAAACTCCGGCCAGCACACCGAGCTGCAGCATCAGCTTTTGCACAACTCAGAGCAGAGCGAGTAAGTGACGTCAGCTTCCCCTGCCGCAAAAAATCTAACTGACTCACCAAAGCCAAATCCCCCAACTCCCGCCACGGGTGCACACATCCATACCCACCACCCACACGAATCAAAACACCTTGGTGCTCTTGCCGCACCGACCTCGCATTCAGAGGCCCGCGACTCCGCAAGGTGTATTGATGCACATAGATCGATTCGCTCATCACCGCAAGTGTATCGAAACCGCAGGAACTTACAAGCAGCAGATCGTAAATGCCACCGCAAAAAGAACCAGCTGAATCGCCGAGAGCGCAAGGTATTTATTATAGGCGGGGCCTGGAGGGGTTAGCTTCACCCACCTCACAATCAGCGCACCCAGAATAAGTGGCGGGGCAAACCATAATAATTCAAGCTTCACACCAAACAAGGGCTGCATGATCACGTAAGGCGCAAGCGTCATCAGAAACAATAACCTCAGCGCCCTTGCCCGCCCCCACTGCACCGCCAAAGTATTTTTTTGATTCCCCCGATCTTCATCCACATCACGCAGGTTATTGATCGAAATCAAAACTGCGGACAAACAACCAATCGCCAGCCCAGCCACCAATGCCTCCACCGGCCAAATCCCGATCTGCACAAACACCGTGCCCATCACCGCCACCACTCCAAAAAATAATATCACAAACAACTCCCCCAGACCCTTGTAAGCCAGTGGCCACGGACCACCCGTGTAACCATAAGCAAGATAAAACGACGGCAACCCAATCGCCAACATCGGCCAACCGCGCTCGACCAATAATGGATAACCAAACCCCGCCGCCAATAACAAACAGGCCACCGCCGAAAGGTAAACCGTGCGACGTGAAAGCTGCCCAGATGCCGTCGCTCGCATTGGCCCCAGTCTGGCATCCGTGTCTGCGCCCTTATCAGAATCGATCGCATCGTTAAAAAAGTTGGTCGCAATCTGAATCCAGATCGAGCCCATCACCGTGAAAAATGCCAACCGCACATCCCACCCACCGGTCAGATAAAACGTCACCATACACCCCACCCAAACAGGCACGACAGCAGCAGGAAGAGTTTTGGGACGGGCGGCGAGAAAAAACGATTTCATGGGGGCCACATCCAACAATTCACACTTCAAAAATGCAATGAAAATCATTCGCACCACAACTCAGGGCGATCAAGCATATCAACTTCGCGTCATTTCGCACATATCGCTAGGCATGATCGCCATTCAAATGTTTCTCGATGGCGTTGCAGTTTACCAAAATTTACAATAGACTCACCAAATCATGATTGCCAAACGCGCTCTATTCGAAGGCCGGGTCCAAGGAGTCGGGTTCCGATACTCCCTCAAACAACTCGCCATGGGCTTCGATGTCGTAGGCTGGGTGAAAAATCTAGCCGATGGCCGCGTCGAGCTTCAACTCATGGGCGAGGAGGAGGAAGTCGAAGAGTTCCTCCGCGAAATCATCGAGGAAAGTGCCATGGCCCGTAATATCAAAGAAATGAGAGCCGATCAGATTCCTTTATTAGAAGACGCCAAAGGCTTCAGGATTCTCGCTTAGCCAAAGTAAGATAGGCCTCTGGCCTGTCATCTCCCTGTCGTGCGTCGTACAGCGCCTAAGAAGACGAGAGAGTGCCACACAAACTAAGCAATGTTTGTAAACACGACCTGAACGTCATCGTCTTCCTCCAGCTTATCAATCAGCACCTCGATCTCTTCGATCTGGGCATCCGTAAATTCAACAGGTGTGTTAGCAATACGCTGAAGGTTGGCTTTTTTTGAAGCCACTCCGGCATCGTCACAGGCAGCAACGAGATCTCCGAAGCTTGTGTATTCGCCGTAAATGGCAACATGCTCACCCTCAACTTCCATTTCCTCAAGTCCCTGATCCATCAGGCTGAGCTCGAGTTCTTCAAGATCCAGCTCGACGTTTACCTCGTCATTCTTCTCAAATTCAATCACCGCCTTACGAGTAAACATAAAGTCCAGTGAGCCGCTATTGACCATCTGACCGTTGTTTTTGTTAAAGAGCATCTTCACGTTGGCTACGGTGCGGGTGTGATTATCCGTCGCGCACTCCACCCAGAGCAAGACACCGTGTGGGCCTTTGCCTTCGTAGTTGATGGTATCGTAGTTCGCGGCATCCTTCGCCGTTGCCCGCTTGATCGCCTTATCAATGTTGTCCTTCGGCATGTTCTGCGCCTTGGCATTGTTCACCGCCGTTTTGAGTGCAGTGTTCGAGTTCGGATCCGAACCACCAGCCTTCGCAGCCATGGTGATGATTTTTCCAAGTTTCGGATACAATCTAGACATCGCACCCGCACGTTTTTCTTTCCCCGCACGGCGGACTTCAAAGGCTCTTCCCATAATAATCAGTAAGTTTTTCAGCGCAGGCTCATCCTCACGCCGCCAGAAAACTAGCGAGTTCAGATCAAGCGACAAGGTTATTTAGCTAAAGAAACAGTCTTACTTCTCAAACCTACCTCTGCATCATCACCACCATCAGGGAATAGGCCACCGCCACAAAAACAAGCACACCACCTTCCCGACGTCCCAATTTCATATTAGTCCACATGAATGGCATAATCAGCAATGTCACTCCCATCATCACGCCGAGATCAATCCAGGAAATAGACTTTCCAATCAGAGGCTCCACACCTGCAGTGATGCCCATCACAGCCATCAGGTTAAAAATGCAGGAGCCAATGGCATTGCCTGTGATGATGTCCCCCTGCTTCTTGATCGAGGCCACCACCGTAGTCGCCAGCTCGGGAAGCGAAGTCCCCAATGCAAATAAAGTCAGTGAAATTATCACCTCAGGCACACCGAAAATAACGGCCAGCGCTTCACCGTGCTCCACCAGAAAATGCGCACCCACCACCAAGGCGAGCACGCCGACGAGAATCAGCCCCGTGTTTTTCCCTAAGCCACCTTTTTGAACGTCCTCCTCAAATTCAGCCTCGAACTCTTCAACATGCTTGGCCCGTTTCGCCAGCCAAATACTGGAAACGACATACACCAAAATACCAAAAATCAACACCCAGCCCTCCCATCGGCGGATGACCATATCCCCCATCATCAAGACAAAAACCACCGAGCACCCAATCAAAATGGGCATCTCACGCCTGATGAGTTGAGAGTGAATCACAATCGGACGAATCAGCGCCGCCACCCCCAAAATCAAAGCCACATTGAAAATATTCGACCCAATCACATTCCCAAGTGCAATGTCAGAGCTTCCAGCGCCCGCCTTCAGATGAAACCCAATCCACCCCGCAGGAACCGTCAATACCTCCGGCGTGTTCGCCTTTAAACAAACCAACAACTCCGGCATGCTGGTGCCAAAAGCCACCACCGTCAGACCCACAACTAAGGGGGAAATCCCCAACCGCAACGCAATCCGCGAGGCACCATCCACCAACCAGTCAGCTCCATAATAAAGCAGCACCAGCGCCCCCGTCAGCCAAAGAAAGTGTATCAAGATTTCCACAGGCAGGAGCATATACACGGGACCAGCGTATTCGCACGAATAAAACTTGAAACTTCCCCTGTCCAATTTAAAGCTTCTGCCATGTCACAGCCCGCCCCTCGTTGCCATAAGATCACAATCCTCGCCGGAGACGGCATCGGTCCCGAAATCATGGATGCCTCCATGCTTGTTCTCGATGCCGTAGCCGCCAAATTCTCTATCACCCTAGAAAAAGACGTCCAACTCGTCGGAGGCGCTGCCATCGACGCCAAAGGCTGCCCGCTCCCTAAGGAAACCGTAACCTCCTGTGAAAACTCAGACGCCATCCTCTTCGGCTCCGTCGGCGGCCCGAAATGGGTCAACCTCCCCCCTGATGACCAGCCTGAGCGCGGCGCGCTGCTGCCACTCCGTAGCCACTTTGGACTCTTCGCCAACCTCCGCCCCGGCGTATGCCTGCCATCGCTCACCCACGCCTCCCCCGTTAAAAACGAACTCATCCCCAATGGCTTCGATGTCCTCTGCGTGCGCGAACTCACCGGAGGCATCTACTTCGGCCAGCCGAAAAGCATCACCAAAATCGATGGAGACATCGTCGCCATCGACACCATGGTTTACAAAAAAAGCGAAATCGATCGTATTTGCCGGATCGCCTTCACCGCCGCCATGACCCGCGACAAGCGCCTCTGCTCAGTCGATAAAGCCAACGTCCTCCAAAACTCCATCCTCTGGCGCGAAACCGCCGAGGAAGTGGCGAAAGATTTCCCCGAGGTCGAACTCACCCACCTCTACGTCGATAACGCAGCCATGCAGCTCATCAAAGCCCCCGATTCCTTCGATGTCCTCGTCACCGGCAACCTCTTCGGCGATATCCTCTCCGATGAAATGGCGATGATCGCCGGCTCACTCGGCATGCTTCCCAGCGCATCCCTCGGCCATCAAAACGCCGACGGCCTCTGCTTCGGCATGTATGAACCCTCAGGCGGATCCGCCCCCGACATCGCAGGCCAAGGCATCGCCAACCCAATAGCCCAGATCCTCTCTGCCGCCATGATGTTCCGTTTCTCCCTTGGAGAAAACGCTGCCGCTGACGCCATCGAAGCCGCCGTCAACGCCGCCATCGATCAAGGCCTCCGCACCGCCGACCTCTTCACCGGCCGCGACGGAGAAACCAAAGTAGGCACCGTAGCCATGGCCCAAGCCATCGCCAACGCCATCTAAACCACCGGGCAGACCCGGGCAGGAAAGCCCACAAAAAGGACCAACAATCCTTATCCCACAACACCTTCCACCTAAACTGAATGCCAGGCATTAAGTTTCC
>CAYNNY010000036.1:0-20668 GCA_964398555.1 uncultured Verrucomicrobiales bacterium | reverse complement strand
TTGCATAACCACATCAGCCCGCTGCAGCGGCCAGGGTGCGTGATGCACTTCCACCCGGCTCACCCCATGCCGAGGAGAATGCGAATACAAACAATACCGCTCAGTCGCCCAATGCTCAAAGGTTCCTTGCACCGGAAAAAAAACCTCTCCGATGGGTCGATACCGCACGTCCAATTCACACTCACCTGATCGACGCCGACTGGAGAACAAAAACCAACCATCATTAAACTCCTGCTGCATTTTTGCGGAATGATAAGGAAGGTGATAGAACTTTTTTCCGCCAAACACAACCGGCCAGGAATCGGCATCCAAACTGAAAAACCACACGCCCGGTTTACCCTCGCATTCCACATAGGTGCGGAGATTGACCTCAGGAAAGGTGGAAAAATGCGGCATATCAGGGAAGGGCCGACGCATCACCCCCGCCATTCGAAATGGCACGACTCCGACCCATGCGGAGCCATCAAACTCTTGGAGCTTAAGCCCAACTGGAAGCCTATCGCTAAGCTGCTTGGCATCGATCCGATAATGAATAAATGCCAAATCGAGCCACGACTGCCGCCATTTCCATTCGTGGTCAGGAAGCGGCCACGGACGATGCTCTACACTAAGTAATGATGGGTGTGTCATGATTGTTGTCATTAGCTATCAACGCTTCTCTTTCCATTCTTTAGGTTTCAATTCCGGATACTGAAACTCAAACCCATGCTCAAGCAAACGAGCGGGCACCACCCATCGGCTTTTGAGGATAAGCTCGGTTTCAGTTCTAAGAAAAAAAGCACCGATCTCCGCCATCCAAGCGGTGGCGGGCAAGCCAAACGACCTCCCCGCCAACTTCCTGAATCGGCGCATCACTTCCGCATTGGGAATCGGTTCAGGAGCGGTCATGTTAATGGCTCCTGAGATTTCGTCGTGGTCAATGAGCCAGTCGACGGCTCGGCAAAAGTCGGTGATATGAATCCAGCTCACCATCTGCTTCCCGGTTCCTATTTTGCCACCCAATCCAAACCTTGAGAGGTTGTAAAGATACCGATACACCGTGCCCGGCTCGTCGGCAATCACCATCGAGGTCCTCAGCGCTACCCGACGCGTGCGATCCGTCACCTCAGCTTCCTCAAATGCAGCCTCCCAAGTTTTCGCAACATCAACCGAAAACCCCTCGCCCACATCCCCGTCCTCACCCTGGGCGCAGTCTTCCGCATAGCGGTACATCGTCGCCGTGCTGGCATTCATCCAAACAGAGGGAGGCGAGGCGCTAAGAGAAACAGCCTCACCTAACACCCGCGTGCTCTTCACTCGAGAATCGATGATTTCTGCGCGATTTTTCGTATTATACCGGCAATTCACCGTCCGCCCTGACATATTGACCAACACATCACAGGCATCGATCTCCTCAGCCCAATCCCCGAGCGTTTCACCATCCCAATGAACGTATCGGCAATCTGGATCCATCCCCTCAGGGTGCCGGGCCAAGCCAACCACTTTCCACCCCGTGGCGACAAAATAACGAGTCAGATATCGAGCCAAAAATCCATTGGCTCCGGCGATGAGTAGTGTTTGTTTTTTTTGCATAGCTTTGGTTATTGATGAATCACTTGAGTCATTACACCCGCCGTAAATGTCAAACACGGCATGATAATTTCCTGAGTGAATTTTTCGGGAAAAAGTAAAGGTAAGGGAATGACGACCAAGAACAAAGCCATCAATTTTTTCACCCAGTCCGGCCAGGTGTCTTTTTCGGTCACTACCGCGATTCCGTGAATAAGAAAATAAAGCGTCGGCATTCCATATCCACCCTTCACGGGTACGGTGATGACCAATTCGTGAAAAATTCCCGAAACAAGGAACACCGCAAACATTGACCCCCTTGTCCCTAAGAATCCGATCAGAGGTCGCCGAACCGTCCGCGCAATCATTTGTGAAAATGAAATATTCCATCGAGTTGACCAAAAATCACTGACATCGCGAGACGCCAACGGGTTCCGAAACAATGGCCGCACAGGGAACCCCACAAATCGCCAGAATGACGTCGTTATTCTCAACACCCCGAAGTGAAAAGATAAGCTCAATCCTATGAACATCGCCACTAAAACATAGACCTCCAGATACGCTAGCAAAACACACGACCCCAAACCTGCCAATAAATAACCCAATCCGGCATAAAAATCAAACCTCCACCTTATCTCTCTCCGATCTCCCTGAAATGCTCCAGGATTCATACCAGCCCACAGTAAGGAAAACAAAACCCATCGATGCATCGGCAACCGCCCCCTAGTCTGCCGCCTCCACTCGGCATAAACAATCACCTTCATCAAAACCAACATCGCTCCGCATAACAACACCATTCGAATCATCGGATGGCTGGCGCTATGCCACTGCTCCACTCCAAAAAACACACCCGCTGCGATCACCCACAACAAACACCTAGGCACCTGCCATCGAGAAACCGGGTAATAGGCTAGCAATGGTATCCCCAAGAGCATCAAAACTATGATATAAAATGAGTAGGTCATCGTAGATTAACAAAAAGAGCGGCTGCATAAACGATTGATAAAAAGACAAACAAAGCGACAAGTAGCATCTCAGCGATCAGGTTAAACTTTGTAGCTGGAATCCCAGCACGATCAAAATATAAAAACTGCAACCCCACCCTGACCATCCACCAGATCATTATCATTCCACAAAAAAGAGCCGCCTGCGCTGAACCATCCAGCAAAAGGTCAGTGCCGAATACCGAGAACAAGCCAAAAAAGAGGTGCATGCCCAATATATACCCCGCATAAGCCCAAAACTGCTGACGTAAAATCAATGGTATGTGAACCAGAGATTTTTTCCACCCAAGGCATCTCGGTATCACCGCGCTAGCGAAAACTAAAATCAACTGCCCAACACCAGCAAGAACAACACCACACCGGACCCAATCTATTAAATTTTCATTCATCGAGATTGCAAAGTTAAATATGTAAAACTCACTGCCAAATAAAGAAACGAGGCACTGAAAAGGAGATGAAAACCTGGAAACGCTCTCTTAATATTCGCTTCATAATAAAAGAGCTGAACCATCAGACGGGCTGACCAGAAAAACCCCATAAAGCCAAGTATCGACCTCCCCAACACTCCATCAAGGAGGTGCTGAGGAAAGAAGACACAGGCAATGGCCATCGCCACAACACACATCACCAAAAACACACAGTGAGTAATAAATACCTGCTTAAATACAGAATCCACATGTTTTAGATTTTCAATCCAATTCATTTTTCTAGGCGCAAATACATTGGCGATAGCGATGCAGAATAGAATAATCCCTGCTCCCTGGAGAATATGAAGGGTGGTAATCATAGCTTTGGTTGTTGATTTCGAAAGATCTCGATCTTGCTCATTAACTGACTCACTACCCGACTTCCTGATCAGGCTGGTTCCATCCGGCATAGACGGGTGGTTTCACGGGGATGGTGAGGTATCCTATGTAGGTAATGACTATTGCATTCATGGTAGTATTGGTTGTTGGTTTGGTGTTGGTTATTGTGTTTTTAAAAAGCGAGAACAGAATATCCTCGCGAAAATTTTTAGAATCAGATCACTCCGTCTGGGGAATCCTCAGGATGATCAAGCTGACAGCTGCCGTCGCATTTCTGCTGCGGCATTTCATGCACTGCATCGGCCAGTGCTTTATCTTTTTTGCGAAACAAGACCTTCGATATCCCGAGCCGATTCGCGGCAATCAGGTTGCAGGTTTTTCTCGCCACGGGAAGAAGCTGAGGTGAGGCCAGTCGCCTAGCCCATCTCTCATACGACTGACAACTGAGCATACAGAGCACCCAGCCCTCGGCACCTCGAAAAATTTTGCCCTGGTCCGTGCGCACAATCATATCCCGATCCGGATCCATCTCCCGAACTCCCGCAAATAGCTCTTCAGCCCGCTCCGATTGGTAAGGCACAAACTCCACCTCAAAGGCCCGATTTTGCTGATTCACCCACTCTTGAAAGGTGCAGCACATCGCACAACGGCCATCGTAGTATACTTCAATCTTTTTGATATCTGGCGGAATGTTCATTTGTTTTTATTATATTGGTAATTTCAGGAAATATTGAAAGTTTGAATTGCGTGAATTGCTTAATTTTTAATAGGGATCAACGGATGCCTAACCCAGCATCTTAGCGGCCAATTTCATAGCGGGGCCGTAGCTGAGTTTATCCACTTTGCTGCCAACATTGCGGGCAAAACTGACGAACAGCTCCAGCTCTTTGATCTGATTACGGAAGGCCTCAGCCCCCACGCCTTTGATATCTTTGGTGTCCTCTTGGCAGTTCCGTAGCAATTCAAGAGCGGGGTCGATTTCGCGTCGCTGACGTTCGCGCAAAATAATGGTGAAGATTTTCCAAACATCCTTCTCGGCTTCGAAATATTCTTTCCGGTGTCCTTTTTTAACAATGATGCGCACCAAGCCCCAATTGACGAGCTCTTTAAGATTGGTGTGTGCATTCCCCCGACTGATCGTCAGATTCTCCATGACCTCATCAGTGCTTAAGGAATCGGGCAAAATCATCAACAGCGCATGAATCTGCGCCATCGTCCGATTGATCCCCCACTGACTGCCAAAGGCACCCCACTGCGCAATGAAATCATCCCTGACCTCATCAAGCGTCCGGCTGTCATTAAGCTTCGCTCCATTCATCGCTTTCAGTAAATACTGAAAATTTAGTTAATTGCAAGTTTTATTTGGATGTTTTTTTATTCAGAGATTCAGGGCGATGAAGTCCGATTTATTTATTTCAAAAAACAAACAACCACTTCACATTGGTGTCATGCGTAACATCACACAGATTCTCGTTCTGGCAGGGTGTGTCAACATCCTGCACGCCGCTCCACCACACGCACTTCCCCAAGCTCCAGGCTCGGTAGAAAATTTAAAAATCAAAGCACCCATCACACGATGGGATGATGCGCTGCCACTGGGAAATGGCCTTATGGGTGGACTCCTCTGGGGCGAGGCCACCAAGCTCCGACTCTCTCTCTACCGAGGAGACCTCTGGGATGAACGAACACATGGTGAAAAAGAGTGGTGGAAAAAATACACCTACGCCAGCGCCTTTGTGACTCGCAATGGATTCCACGTCAATGGCGATGGCACAACGCCTCATTTCGCGACCTCCGTGTCGAAGGTGGACACAAAGTTTCCGCCATCCGCGAAAACAACACCACAACCTGGCTTCAAATAACAGCGGGACGAGACGGAATCGTCCGCATCCACGATCATTTTAACGGACTCACCCCCAAGTGGAATCTCACCACCCCTCGTTTTAAGCCTGCCGTTTACTCCACTCGCTGGGGCTCAAACGGGTGTAGCGCTTGAAGACGGTGGCAAAATACTGAGATGAACTAAACCCTAACTTCATCGCTAACTCCGTCACTGCAGGAGGATTGGGTTGGCTGAGTATGCGTTGCGCTTCAATGATTCGGCGGTGCCGTAAATAATCCGCAGGGGGCAATCCGGTCTCTTCTTTAAACCGAACATGAAAGAGACTCACTGAGATATTCGCCTCTTGAGCAAGGCTATCCGTATCCAAGTCAGCATCCGACAAGCGATTTTCAATCAGTCGGAGTGCTTGAAGAATTCCCTTCGAGCTGTGGTTTTCCCATGGTTCTCCAAGCAGCGAATAGAGGCTAAGTAGAAGCGATCCATAACCCAGCGTGAGACGAGTTTGGTGCATACTATCCTTATCATCCAGATTCGTTACATCCGACTGAATCAGATGCGCTAAATCGGCTCGAATTTCAGAGGAAAGCGGAAACCTCCTTGGCAGTTGGTCATCGGTGGCCCGTTGCCACCAAGAATGCGCCGCTTTTTTGTAAAATCCAGGTAACTGGACCCGTCGGCGCTCGGGCGCATGAATGACTAGCCAAAAAAACTCACCACGCTGTTCTGGCAAATCCGCACTACTGTAAACCGATCCCGGTAAAAATCGAATCCCTTGGCCACCGCGCAAAATTAAATCTTCGCCATCCATCCGGTATCGCTGAAGCCCCGAGATCAAAAAACCAAAGACCAAGCGCTGATCACTACTCTGCTCCGGGATGGGAGGCATGGCATGATCGTAATGGTAATGCCCCAACGCCACTAAATCCCCGTCGAGTTCATCCCGAAGATCTCGGATCGTCCGGTAAGGTGTCGTGCGTAGATCAAGCCAGTCATCATCAGGCATGTTTGAATTTCTACTTCAAAATATACGCAAAGTCAACCACCTAGGGGCCACCATTCGCCGATGGCTAGATATCCCAATGTTTGATTTTCTCTTTAGGTGAAAATCGAACGACACCTCTCATATTCCTGCTATATTCATCCCGACTCACGCCCGTCAACTACAGATTTGTGATCAATAGGAAACCACTTTTACAGTCTCATTCTCAGCGTTAAATGAATCCCGAACCGAACCCACTCCCCCCCCGGAAGAAGCATCATGACTCGCACATTTCTCATCCTCACAGCCACCCTTTTCACTCTCATTTCGACGTCCCTGGCATCCACTGATGCCCGTGTTACCACTGCCGCCAAAGAAGTCCTCACCCGCACCATGGGTTCCGATGCCGTTAGTCGCATCAAACTCGGCACACTCCCTCAAAAAAACGGCGACCAAGGCTGGAAAGCATGCCATCAAACTCCTTCAGCAAGCCGATCGTTTACTCGAGTCCCATTCACTCAACCGCCTGGATCGCTGGGTCAAACTAGCCCGCTCCCATGATGGCAATAAAAAGGAGAAAAATCCTCCTCATCCATCACCCCAAGCCCTACCCACCACACACAAAAATGGCTGTCACTTTTTGCATCAGTCTAGTGGGTGACTCCATCGTTAATACCTGCTATCACAACACCAACTCGCTTTTACCCTTTAAATAATGAAAACTATATCTGACAACGAACTGTTCGACACCATGAAAAAGGAACTCTTTTCCTGCGTGATCGGAGACGTCATGGATCACATGGGATTCGCCCATCAGTACCTCCCGCCCCACATCCGACCACTCAAGGAAGAATACGTGGTTTGCGGTCGAGCGTTCACCGTGCAGGAAGCAGATGTCTGTGGCACCCAGAATGCGCATAAAAATAAAGACGAGGCGTTCGGCGTCATGTTTGAAGCGTTAGACTCTTTATCTGAAAACGAGATTTATGTCTGCACCGGATCCTCAGCTAACTATGCCTGCTGGGGTGAATTGATGAGCACGCGGGCGATGCTCCTGAAGGCAGTAGGTGCCGTGGTCGAAGGGTATTCACGTGATACCATGGGTATTTACAAACTAGGATTCCCGACCTTCTCCATGGGGCCGTATGGTCAGGATCAGGGGATTCGCGGTCGGGTGATCGATTTCCAATGTCCAATCGAATTTTCCAATAAAGTCCGAGTTGAACCCGGTGACATTGTGTTTGGCGATATTGACGGCGTGGTCGTGATCCCAAGCAAAATTGAAGCGGAAGTGCTCGAGCGGGCACTTGAGAAAGTGCGAGGAGAAAATATGGTGGCCAAGAAAATCCGAGAAGGCATGCCAACGCGTGAGGTGTGGGACACCTACGGCATCATGTAAATCTGATCGCACGGAAAAAATAGAATCCATATCATTCAAATTAAATAAGATGCATAAAGAATCACCATTCTCTCTAAAAAATAAACGGGTGTTTGTCACCGGAGGTGCTGGCGTTGGAGTTGGTAGCGGCATTTGCCAGGCCGTGGACGAAGCGGGCGGCTCGCTTGTCATTGGCAGCACTTCGCTGAGCCGGAGCGAAACGGCCGCGAGTCTTTACCGCGATGCCTTTGCGGTGGCTGGCGATGTATCGGTTGAAGCTGATGTGGAGTCGATGTTTAAGACCGTTGAAAAAGAGATCGGGCCGATTGATTACTTGGTAAACAACGCAGGCATTGGTTTGAGTAAAGCCGTGGATGAAACCACGGTTGATGAATTTGATCAGATCTGCGGAGTCGATCTACGTGGATTGTGGCTGATGAGTCGGGCCTATATTCGCGCCTGTTTGCGAGACTCACGGCCAGGTGCCATGGTTAATATCTCCTCGGTGCATGCGCACAGCACGATGGCGCGTTATGGCACTTATGCGGGAATCAAAGCAGGTGTTGAAGGGCTGACTCGCGGGCTGGCGGTGGAATATGGACCCAAGGGTATTCGCTGCAATGCGCTGTCGCCGGGCTATGTGCATGCCACCCAGAATCTGAAATTAATTGCAACCTGGACAGAGGATCCTATGGAATGGGTCAAACAACACTCTAACACCCAACAAGCCCTCCATCACGAAATCGAAGCGATCGATTGCGGACGCACCGCTGTCTTTCTCCTCAGTGAGGCAAGCCGATGTATTAGCGGCCAAGCTCTCTACGTCGATAATGGTTCGACTGCGATGCTCTACAATAGCGACTTTTTAAAATGAAAATCACCGAAATAATTGCCACTGAAGTCATCGTTCCAGCACACCCGGGAGTCGTGAATAGTCAGGCCGTTGATAAGCCATTGCATAAACTGGCCAGCGGTGGAAAACAGGCGTGGAGCAAGCAATTTGACGAAATGCCCAAGTGTATCTTGCAGCTCAAAACAGACACAGGACTGGTTGGATTGGGCGAGCTCTATCGCGATCACGATTGGAGGACGGTTGAAAACATCGCCCGGACTCTCATCGGCATGGAGTTCAGTGAAATTTGTCTTCAAAGCCTCCCAGCCGCGAAATGTCGGGAGTATGATGGTTTTGAATGTGCAATTTGGGATTTGTTCGCCAAAAGCAAAAACATCTCCATCGCAGATCTCCTCGGCGGAGCTGTTCGAGATAAGATCTGGGTAAGCGCATGGTCCGGGCATCGGACGGTCGCCGATTTGGCGGAGCTGGCCAGTGATTATCAAGCACGAGGTTACACCTGCCTGAAGTTTAAATGCGACATGGAGGATGATGTTGTCGGGTGGTGTCATGAAATCAAAAAAGCGGCCCCTGAAATGAAAATAATCTTAGACCCGAATGAGCGATGGGCGACCCGGGCAGAAGCGCAGAAACGGATTAAGCAACTGGAAACCATCGGTAATGTTCTCTGCCTTGAGGACCCCATTCCGCAGTGGCAACTGGATGATTTTGCCACACTTCGTACTCAATCCAGCATCCCGATCGTGCTCCATGTTTCACTGCCTTACGCAGCGCATGGTCAAAAGAGTTCCAATGCCGTGGAGGCTATCCGACGCAATGCGGTCGATGGCTTTAATTTCAACTGCGGAATTGCTGAGTTTAAAATGTTGGGTCACTTAGCCGATGCCACGCAGTTGCCGTATTGGCACGGCTCGGAAGTGGACCTCGGAATCTTGGAGGCCCTCTATTTACATAAGTGTGCCAGTGCTCCAGGCTGCACTTGGCCGAGTGATGTATTCGGCCGATTAATACGCGAGCATGACCTCTTGACGGAGCCACTCCAGATTGAGCCGCCTTACGCCGCATTGCCATCCAATGGCGCGGGACTTGGGGTCGTTCTTTCAGAGGACGCACTTCAGAAGTTTGAACAAGACAAACGTATCTATAATTAGTTAGAATTAAATTTTATGAAACCTTACGAAAAAAACCCATTCCCTCAAAGCGACCCAGATCGGTATCAGATTTGGGAAATGCTGGTCCGCCGAGATATCGATGCCTTTCTTTCTGCCGACTGGTCGAAGGTTGAAGACGACTTCTCCCCCGACCGCTTCTTTGGCATCGATGCCCGTTTTCGAGCTAACCCTGATAGCTGGCAGATCACTCACGGATCTCTAGCTGATTATTCAGCCGGCTGGTTAACGCAGTCAGAGGCATTTAGAGGCCGTCGGTTTAAGACCGATCCGCGTCAGAGCTTATTTGAAGCGACCACTCTGCGAGACATCGAGATCAATGGCAACAAGGCGCTGCTCCATAAAAAGTTTGATGGTTTCCTCCAGCCTGAAGAAGGCGCACCAGAACCCCTGCTTTGGCAGACTCTGTATCAATGTGAGAAAGATGCATCGGGTGAATGGAAAATTGTTGGGTTTGTGGGTTATTTGCCCAATCCTATGCCTTCCTCCTTGCAAACAACGCAGCCTCAACCGGCAAGTCATGCCCCCAAAAAACGCATTCCTGCCGGGGCGAGCCAACACACAACGGCGGGGCCTTATTCTCCAGTGCTTGAAGTTGATGCGGATCGTATCGTTGTTATTTCAGGCCAGGCCGCCATCGATCCCGATGGCAATGTGATTGGCGATACCATCGAAGAGCAAACGAGACTCACCCTCGAAAATTGCCAGCAACAGCTCGCCAGCGCAGGGTGTTCGCTAGCGGATGTTTTTAAAGTGAATGCCTACCTCGTCGATTTAGATGAATGGCCACGCTTCAACACAGTTTACGAAGAGATGATGCCTACACCTCGACCAGTGAGAACCGCCGTGGGCACGACCTTGCTTCTGACGCTTAAAGTAGAACTTGAAATGTGGGCAGTGAGCCCAAAATAACGATTATGTTTTGGAACGAACAAACTTCCCCCGAGTTGGGTGACATGGACAGAAAAACACCTGTCGTGCTCCCGCTTGCCGCCATGGAGCAACATGGGCCACACCTTGCGGTTGAGACCGACACTCGAATTGCAACGAGCTTTTGTGAGGCGACAAATACCCTTCTCAACGAGCGCGTGCTCTTTCTGCCGACTCTGGCCTATGGTTGCTCAGCGCATCATATGAGTTTCCCAGGGACGCTTAGCTTGAAACATGACACTTGGCTTAGAATCGTCGAAGACATTGCCGCATCCGTTTTTCATCAGGGGTTTAGCACCTTGGTTTTATTTAATGCGCATGGAGGTAACCAGGCGGTTGGCCAACTTGCCCTTGAAAGGCTCGGGGAGTTATACCCAGACAAAACGATTGCGATGGTAACGTGGTGGAAACTTGAATCCAAGGTGCTTCTGGAACTATCCCAAACCGGCAGCGGTGGCGTCGGCCACGCCGGTGAGTTTGAAACCTCATTGATGCTCAAGTTTGCACCCGAAAATGTGCGTCAGGACCGCATCCCTGCAGAGAAAGTGAATCAGCCAAGTTTCCCGTGGGCCGAAGGCGATATGCTTCGCGGCTCAGAAGCTACACTGTTTCGCAATCTGGATGCGATGACCCCCAGTGGAGTTTATGGCGAGCCTTCTGCTGGAAATATTCAGCTCGGAGAAGCTTTGATTCAAGTCGTATCAACGCGTTTTTCCGCGATCTTAAATGACCTGGGGTGATCTTCGATCTTCACTTAAAAACACACCAAATCCGCCCGCTCACCTTCCGTCCTCAGCCGCCCTTCTTCTGTGATTTCACCCTCGAATTACCGAAAAAACACATCTAGCAGCCATTCCAACCGATAAATAAGTTTTGCTAAATATAACCAATACCCCATAATAAGATGACTCATTTCGTCATCATAAAATCATGAAGCTCATTTTCACAGTCATCACAACGCTCTCATTATCGGTATCCGCTCAACCGCAGCCACTAACCCACACATCTCTCCTCAACAACAACCCTAACACAACAATCACCCACTTCGCCTTCGGTGCCTGCTGGAAACCCAACCGCTCCCAAGGACATTGGAAACAAATCATCAAAAACCGCCCTCAATTCTGGCTCTGGCTGGGCGACAATATCTACGCTAACACCTCCAACGAAATGGAGATGAAAAAGAAATACCAAGAGCTGGCCGATCAACCTGGATACCTCAAACTCGTTAAAACCATACCCGTCATCGCCACTTGGGACGATCACGACTACGGAGGCAACGACATCGGCTGCGAGTATCCCGCTCGCGAAATGTCCCAGCGCACCTTCCTCGATTTTTTTAACGAACCCACCGGCAGCCCACGCCGCCAACACCCAGGAATCTACACCTCTTACTCTTTCGGAAAAGCGGAGAAGCTCGTGCAGCTCATCTTGCTCGACACCCGTTACTTCCGATCTTCACTGAAAAAACGATCAGGAAAACCACCCTACCGGAGAATGGGAAACTGGCTACCCGATGCCTCACCGAAAAAAACCATGCTCGGAGAGCCTCAGTGGAAATGGCTGGAGGCTGAACTCAAAAAGCCCGCCCGATTCCGCATCATCGCCACCAGCATTCAGTTTTCAGCCCCGTTCAACGGCTACGAAACATGGGCCAATTTCCCACGCGAGCGCCAACGGATGGTCGATCTGATTATCCAAACCAAAGCCGAAGGCGTGGTCTTTCTCTCCGGTGACATTCACAGCTCGGAATTCTGTCTCGATGAGTCCGAGGGATGCTACCCGCTCCTCGACCACACCAGCAGTTCGCTCAACGTGCCACTGGGCGCAGCCTCCACCCACCGTCGACTTGGCCCGGCGTATGGAGGAGCTAACTTTGGCGTCGTCAGCATCGATTGGGATCAAGCCGACCCGACGATCACCTTCGCCACCAAGGATGCCAAAAACGAAACCCGTATCGAACACACCATCCCCCACTCCCGCCTGACATTTTCGCCAGACAACCTCACATCCAGCAAAGACACCAACCACTTCGACGGAACATGGCAGACGTTCTACGGACCGCTCCAGATCTCCAAAGACAAAGAAAACCGCTGGTCACTACGCAGCGACCAGCGCTCGGCAGAGCTTCGTCTTGAGAAAAACCAATTAGTAGGCACCTGGAAGAGCCACAAAGAAAATGGCGGCGATGGCTCCTGCACCTTCAGCCTCACCCGTGATGGCCGTTTTCTCAAAGGATCCTATTCCTACGGCGACCTCCCTCAGCAGCTCGACTGGGCAGGCTGGAAACCTGAGTGAGAACACCTAGGATCGACACCCCTCTTTTTCGAAAAAGAGATATCTCGCAAGATTTCCGCTGTTCATCCGGTGAAACTCGTTTAGAATCCCGCCAACATTTGATCACCATCTGATTATTATGAACGACTTTACTTCAGCCACTCCCGTCACAATCGCAGGCACAGGCAGCTACCTTCCTAAAAAGATCCTCACCAATGCCGACCTCGAAAAAATGGTCGACACCACCGATGAATGGATCACCAGCCGGACTGGCATCAGGCAGAGGCACATCGCGGCCGATGATGAATTCACATCCCACATGGCCACCCAAGCCGCACTCAAGGCTCTCGAACAGGCTAAGATCAAGGCCGAGGATATCGATCTGATCATCGTCGCCACCATCACCCCTGACACCCTCACCCCAGCCACCGCCTGCTACGTGCAGGCCCAGCTCGGCGCAGCTTCCGCCGTGGCCTTTGATATCTCAGCCGCCTGCTCAGGCTTCCTTTACGCCATGAAAATCGCCAAGCGCTTGATCTCTGATGGCGCTTACCAAAACGCTTTGATTATCGGAGCTGAAAAACTATCGTCCTTTGTCGATTGGACAGACCGCAATACCTGCGTCCTCTTTGGCGATGGTGCCGGTGCCGCTGTGCTCCGCCGCTCTGAAGAAGGTGAAGGCCACATTCTCGCCACCGAAACAGGAACCGACGGAAATCACACCGAAATCCTCAAAATTGCCGGTGGTGGCTCAGCCTGCCCGACGACGATTAACAATGCCGGCGACCGCCTGGCCACGATGTCCATGCAAGGCCGCGAAGTATTTAAACTCGCCGTCAACGCGATGAAAAAAGCCTCCGAAACAGTCATCGAAAGAGCGGGACTAACACCGGACGACATCACCCTCGTCATCCCGCACCAAGCGAATTTGCGCATCATCGACGCCATCGCCAATCGACTGGCCGTTCCCAACGAAAAGGTTTTTGTCAATCTAGATAAATACGGCAACACCTCAGCGGCAGCTGTCGCTATCGCTCTGGATGAAGCTCACCGCGAGGGACGCTTTAAGCGAGGCGACAACATTATTCTCGTCGTCTTTGGTGCTGGCCTAACCTGGGCAGCCACCGCCATTGAATGGTAAATCAACACCTCAGCCGTCAGAAAAAGTCATGAGGCAGTTCATACTCACCATCGGCACACTCGCAACGGTGCTGCTCTCCTGCTGGTTTATCTTCCAAGGCATCTCATCGATCCTCAAAGGCGAACTTGAGCGCTCCCTGCTTTTTCTGATGCTCGTCACCCCTGTGCTGTTATCGCTGGCGGTCACCTTTGACTACGTCAATTCGAACCTTCACTCGGATTACCGGAACCTAAGACGATCTCTGGCTCGCAAAAAAGGATCGCAGAGAGACCCGAGGCATCCGCACTCAATCGAAGTGCTGGATACTCCGTGGGAGGATGACTCCTCACATACGAGTTAGCGTAACCGCCCCGCCTTCAGGCCCCACCGGAGCGCTTGCAAACCGGCGTTCCGGTTCCACATCAGGCTCGACGGGGATCACATTGCGATGCACCCACACGCTCTGCACTAAGCCGAGCAAGAACATGCACATCAGCACAAATGTGCCGGAGTAGCTCACCAAAGGCAGCGGAATACCCGTGATCGGTGTCAGCAAAACACACATGCCTATATTTTCAAAAATATGGGCAAAAAACAAAGCGACCACCGCAGCGCAGATGATCCGCCCCGAGCTGTCCCTACTCGCAAAAGCAATAAACAGACTGGTGAGCAACAGCATCGTGTAAGCAACCAAAAGCAACAAACTCCCCCGAAACCCCTGCTCTTCCCCGATCACCCCAAAAATGAAATCGTTGTGAGCGGTTTTCCACGGGATGTATTTTTTATCGTGTAAAGATCCCTGCTGGCTGGTGGCATTCCACCCAGTGCCCTTCCACCCGGCTTTCCCCACAGCTGTGGACACCCAATGCGGGGCATAGGCATCGCCACTGATATCCACATCTCGACCATGCAGCATCGCGAGATAAAGCTCGATCCGCCCTGCCCCACGCGGTGACGCCTTCGGCAGGACAATAAAATAAGCCAGCGCCACACAGCCGAACCCGACAATCATCATCATCGTCAGATAACGGAACGGAATACCACTGACAAACATCACCACCAAAGTGACAGGCAACCAAACCAACGCCGATCCCATATCGCCCATGGCCACCACAATCAAAAACGGCACACCCGCCAAAATCCCAATCATCATCACCCTGACCAAGGGCAAGCGGAACACAGCATGCAGCCTCGGTAAATCCTGCAACAGCGAAGACATCAAAACAATCCCCGCAGCAATCCCGAGCTGGGTGGGCTGAAACATCTGCCCGGCCAAGCTGATCTGATGCACCTCATTCCCCTTCAATAAAGCCCAAGTCATCATTAAAAGCCCCATCAGATACATCGGGATACCCAGCCATCGAATCCATCGGTAATCTACCAAGGCCGTGATCAGAAAAACCACACTACCAACAAGAACCCATAATTTCTGACGTTCGGCGTAGTATTCCCCACCGCTGGAGAGATGTCGTGCCGCACTCTCGATCATATAAACACCAAACACCAACAAAGCCGCCATAGTAAAGATCAGCAGCCAGTTCATCCCTAGGATTTTTCGCAATAATGGCGTCATGGTCTATCAATAGATCGCCCCTAGATCAGGCAAGGAGCACGGCTAAGGTCGGTCAGTATGAGGAAATTTCAATCCAACAAAAAATGCCCTCCCTCCAAACAGCAGGAGGCAAGGGCATTCGTTTTAAAATAGTCAGCAATAAAAGCTTACTCACCAGTCTTCTTATCCCCAGCAGCTGGAGTAGCGGAGCCTTTAGCGGGAGCGTCTTTATTCAGATCAACGAGCAATGTAGCAGTGATGTCTGTCGCATCCTTGGTGTAGAGTAAAAATGGCACCTGGTTGGCGCTGAGACCGGACTTATCGAGCACAAAATCAAAATCCTCCTTTTTAGAGTGATCGACAATACGCTTGCGGATCTCTTCGAGAATCCCCTGCATGCTGGCTTGCTTCTTCAGCTCAAGGGCACGGGTGCGGCGTCCAAGGTATTCACGGCGCTCACGATCCATACTTTTTGCCTCATCGATCTTCATTTGAAACTCGCGGGACTTCTCGCGCTTCACGTTGACACCCAATGTAGGGTCTTCGATTTTCTTCTTCAGTGCCTGAAGCTGCTCTTCGATGGTGCGGATACCTGCAAGGCGCACGTTATTCTCTTTCTGAATACGGGCAAACTCCTCACTGAATTTCTGCTGCTCTTCAGTCGTGCGGTGGTATTCTTTGAACAAATTCTGCATGTCCACTGTCGCAATTTTCAGCTTCTGAGCGCTGGCTGAACCCATACCACACACGGCAAGAGCACAGATGATAACGGAAAGTTTAAGGTAGTTTTTCATATTGGATGATTGTGATGTTTTCTATTTGTATCGCTACGTTAATCGACGCGGGAGTCAAGCTGCACAAAATCGTTTACCTCGTCAACACCTATAAAGAATAATCCAGAAACAGGCTTAAACCTGCATCTTGAGCCAGTCACCCTTGAAGTGCAGCCGCACAAAAATAATCGCCTGAATCAAGACATCCACCATCATCACCATCCAGACCCCGAGCAAGCCGATGTGAAACCAATGCATCGCTATCCAAAGCAAACCAATCCGAACCAACCCCATGGAGACAAAAGAATACACCGTCACTGTCCGGGTATCCCCCGCACCACGCATCGACATCTTCATCACCATCATCGTTGCGGTTAAAACCTGAAACATGCCGACAAACCGGATCACCGGAGCCGCCAACTGACTCTGCGCGCTATCAGCATTGCCAAACAAGGACAGAAATTCCATGTTGAATACGGAGATCAACACCCCAGCGCCACCCATCGTAATCACAGCCACCAACCAACAGAATCTCACCGCCTTTTTCGCCATCTTAAAATCACCAGCGCCAAGATATTGCCCCGTGAGGGTGCTCGCCGCCATGCCGATGGCGAACCCCGGCATAAAACTCACCGACTCCAAGCGCACCACCATCGCATGCGCCCCCATCGTGCCCTTCGCCAGAGTGCCAATGAAATAAATCCCCACCGCATGCACCGACCACATCCCGATAATCTCAATCATCGACGGCCAACTTACCCGCCACACCCGACGCAGCATCGGCACGTCGTAACGCAGATTTTGCATATGCAGCACCAGAGGCCCGCCATCGGCATCGTGCTCAGCATGTATTTTCCCCTTCGGCCTGAGGAACCAGAGGATAAATCCAGCCCCAACCGCCCATCCCACCACCGTGCCCACGGCCAGCCCCTTCACCCCCCAGCCTAGTTGGTACACCAAATACAGACTGAGCAGAATATTGACCACATTCACCAGCAACATCGCCAAAAACGGCTTCATGGTCTCGCCGTAACCACGCAGACAGCTACTCGCCACAAAGAGCACGCCGCTGAAGGGTGCCAAAATGGCAGCCACCCGCATATACTCGGTGACATGCTTCGTCGCCAGCTCACTTAGACCAAAAAATTCCGCCATCGGCGGCACCACCAACCAGATCATCACGCCACTCACAACCCCCGAGATCACACCTAACAACAACGATTGCCCGAGCGCCAAGTTAGCAGCCTTCATATCCCGGGCCCCTGTCGAGCGAGACACCAGCGCCATTGCCCCCGTCGCCATCGCCCCCTGCAGAATCATCAGCAGCCACATCAGGTACAAAGCTGCACCCATCATATCCATAATGGCTGCAGCGGATTCGCCTTCAGCCATCCGCCCCGCGATCATCATATCGGCAAAGCCCACTCCCACACCCATCATATTCTGAAGAAATGGCCAAAGGGCTAATGCCAATACCTGCCGGGATAAGGACATGCCGGCTAACTTCCCTCCCAATTCCTTAGGATCCATCGGCTCAGCATCCATGGCAGCCGCACCAGTCATACCGGGCGACTCGCTTGAACACTTGTTATTTTCCTCCATGGTGTCAGGTTTCGGGCTTAGAATCTATACTTAGACCGCGCTGTCAAACTATCGTTATTTTTTCTCTTCACGAACCACCACATCAAACGTCAAACTCAGATATGCTCACCGATCCCTATCAAACTCCTGCCGCTATCCCTGAAATAGGAACAAGCACAGGAGCTGCCGATCAAACAACGGTCCCCCCACTGGTTGCCGAACACCTGCGAGCCACGCGGCCCTGGGTGAAATTTTGCAGTATTGCGGGATATGTCACCTCTGGTTTTTTCATCCTCATCGCCCTCTTCACACTGCGCGGATTAATCGGCGGCTGCACAATCTCCCAACCTCTCTTACTGGGTGTCTTCTATCTCATTCTCGCCGCACTTTTCATCATCCCGTCCCGAGCACTCTCACGTTACGAAAAGTCGATTACCCATCTCAACATCAGCCATCGCATCGAAGACCTCGAACAGGCCTTGGCCGACCAGAGGGCATTTTGGAAACACTCTGCCATTATGATTTTGCTCATCCTCATCATCTATCTGCTAAGCATCGCCTTCTCCGCCATCGTCCTCCTATCAGGGCGAATATACGGATGAGCGCAACTCACCAATGTTAAACCATCGTCATTTTTCATCTATTTTTCCATATATGAAACCATTCCGGCTATTTCTCAGCCAGTGAAAGAACCAACAATCAAGCCTTGTAAAAATACTACGATGATTACACCTGACTTTCGTTTCTCTCGACGTGACTTTCTTAAAAAATCGGCCATCCTCGGTGCTCTTTCCTGGGTGCCTTCTTCCATGGCACTTGGTCGTAATTCCACTGCGGGCCTGGCTCACAGCGAAAAAATCAACTTAGCAGTCATAGGAATCGGCAACCAAGGATACGGCGACCTGCGCTCGATGGCCAACTCAGGCCTCTGTAATGTAGTAGCACTCTGCGATGTCGATATGGAAGGGAGCCACACCCATGCCGCTCGTTACAGGTTCGGCGTTACAGCAAAGAAACCGAAAAACTGGGGTGATACTGAGCCAGCCAAACTGAAAGCGCGCGGATTTACGGATTTTCGGAAAATGTTCGATGCCATGGCAGATGAGATTGATGCCGTATTGATCGCCACTCCCGACCATTCACACTTCGCCGCGACCATGCTCGCGATGTCGCTGGGCAAACACGTCTATGTGGAAAAACCCCTCGCCCACACCTTTGGCCAAAGTGAGAGGCTAATCCAAATGGCCGCCAAAAACCCCAAAGTAGTCACCCAGATGGGCAACCAAGGACACTCCGGGGCAAACTATTTCCAGTTCAAAGCTTGGTCCGAAGCCGGTCTCATCAAAGACATTACCCGGATCACCGCGCACATGAATCGCAAGCGTCGCTGGCATGACTGGGGAAGCACCATTAAGGAATACCCCAAATCCCCAATGCCTTCCGGGCTAGCCTGGGACCAGTGGATCGATAGCGCCAACCATGAGCACCCGTTCAGCAACAAACTTCACCCGCAAGAGTGGAGATCTTGGTATGATTACGGCAGCGGATGTTTTGGCGATTGGGGACCGCACATCCTCGATACCTGTCACCGGTTTCTCAAACTCGGCTTACCCGAGAAAGTCGTAGCCGATTTCCGCGAGGGTGTGAATGGCAGCGACTTGGTTTACCCGCAAGCAACAACCATCCGCTTTGAATTTCCCGAACGAGGCCCCGGATTACCTGCCTGCACGGTCAATTGGTTTGACGGCGTCAACAACAAACCCAAAATCGAAGGCCAGTTCACCAGTGACGGCAAAGACAAAGAACTCAACTCACCGGGGAAAGTCCTCTATGGCAAAGACATCGTTTTCCAAGGTGGCTCGCACGCCGCTCCACTGCGGATTCAGCCCCGGGAGAAATACCTGGAACTACGTGAAAAACTACCCAGATTTCAGAAGAAAAACTCAAACCACTACGCCAACTTCCTCCTTGCATGCCAAGGCGAGGAAGAGTCCCGTTCTCCCTTCAGTGTGGCCGGACCGCTCACCCAAGTTTTTAACATCGGAGTGCTTTGCCAAAGGTTCGGAGGTGAAATCCAATTTGATAGGAAGCGCAAGAAAATCACCAACAACCCCACCGCGAATGCCTTGCTTGATCCTGAGCCAAGGAAGGGCTGGGAACAGTTTTACACTCTGTAAGAGGCTGAAATTTTCTAAATTTCACCGCCCCGTCGGAAAAGCACTCATGGGAGCCTCCGTCAACCTACTTTCCATCAAAAGCGCAGGAAAAATTTTTATTTTTAAGGCCGGTAAAGTCCCACTATCCTAAGATAATGGTTCTTTATCCAACGAAGAAAATTGAAATTTGAACAAGCTTATGACGGGAATGAGGTTGCCGGAGGTGACCTCATTTGAGGATCTCTTTTTTCAACGCCCGCATCGAGTAGAGACGGTCGCTTTCCACTTTCCAGCCCACCCCTCGGATCGGACGCGCTCCACTTGTCCGCTTCTCGCTGAAATGGCCTCTGGAACCTTTGAATACCTTGTTCACAAAATCTCGACTACCAAAAACCATACCATCAGTCAGGTAGCGGACTCTACAGCGCAGTGCCTCGCCAAAGCTGATTTTCCCACCCTTCGCCAGCACTTCTTCTACATCGTCTCGCTTAAACCCTTTGCGCACCAGGATCTTTTCTATCCCTTGCTCTGGCTTTGACGAAAATACTTCCTCGCCATCAGCAAAGAGCATCATCCGATACCACTCCGAGCCACTACTTGCACAAGCGATCTTGCCTTCACCTCCCTTTCCACCCTCCCACAAAACAGCCGACTCCGCAGCTGAAATCCGCCCGCCCATTTCACGATCCAGCTTCATCACCC
>CAYNNY010000035.1:0-21082 GCA_964398555.1 uncultured Verrucomicrobiales bacterium | reverse complement strand
TTTCGCCCTCTTTCGCGGTCAGCGCTGCAGGCATCTACCATAGCCCACTTCCATTGAAAAGACTCCGCTCTTGCACCTCCATCCTAATACACCTAGAAACCAACCCATGCAGCTGCATCACCACTGGCTCGGACAGAATATCGACTACGCTCAGGGACTCGAAATCCAGAGTCAATGCGTGCAAGATATTCTTGAGCGCCGCACAGGCAATCAGCTCCTCAGCCTAGAGCACGCTCCTGTTTACACCATCGGCCGCACCCGTGATCGATCATCTCTGGGTGAAACCACCTCTCATCTTCCCCACCCCGTCATCGAGATCAGCCGGGGTGGTCAGGCCACTTATCATGGGCCGGGCCAACTGACCGGATACCCCATCATCGATCTTCATCCGCTCGGCAACGACCTCCACCTTTACATCCGCACACTGGAAGAGGCGCTCATCCGCACCTGTGCGGAATTTGGCGTCATCGCCGGCCGACGCGATGGGCTCACTGGCGTCTGGATCGAAAACCGCAAGCTGGCGTCGATTGGTGTTGGTGTCAGGAAATGGATCGCCCTCCACGGCTTTGCCATCAACATCACACGGCAAAGCCTCAGCGGCTTCATGGCGATCACCCCTTGCGGGCTCGATGGAGTGAGTATGACCTGTTTAGAAAACGAATGCGGTCAGGATATGAACGTCCATGACTTTGCCGATCGATTACTTCCCCACCTCGAAAAGGTGCTTGGTGAAATGGAAGAGCGCACTACAGAGTAAAACGCGTGCCACCTTTTCCACCCGAAACAATGCTTTCGAGCTGTGACGGCTTTCGGCCACTGGCGATGACCGTTTCCACGCCCGATTCAAGAGCTAGGCTCACTGCCTTTAACTTCGACGCCATGCCGCCAATGGAGAACTTTCCATGATCGCCACGAACGTGGTCCGCAACGGAGGCCACATCCGAAACCTGCTCGACCACGCTGCCGTCGGGACGCTGAAGCCCATCCACCGTGCTCAACATTACCAAAAGGCGAGCACCAAGAAGATTGGCGACTTTCGCTGAGAGTATATCATTATCCCCCACTCTTAGCTCCTGCACCGCGACGGTGTCGTTTTCGTTAATAATCGGAATGATGTTTCCCGCCTCGAGTAACCGATGCAGGGTGTTCATTACATGCGTTCTGCGTTTTTCACTCTCCAAGTCCGCCGCTGTGAGCAGAATTTGAGCGACGTTGATGCGGAACTTTTGAAAGAGATTTTCGTAAGCGTGCATCAGACGGGTTTGGCCTACAGCGGCGCAAGCTTGACGAGAGGCTGTATCATCAGGATAGCCATCGAGTTGCAGTGCTGACACACCCGCACCCACAGCACCGCTGGATACCATCACACATGGGACACCTTGATCGACCAGCTCAGAGATGGACGTAACGAGCCGGACCAATGACGCTTCATCGAGCGTGCCGTCCTCTTCGCGAGTGAGCACACCTGTGCCAATTTTAATGATCACAATTTCTTTCGACATACAGTAATAATGGTTAGGTCTTATTGATGAGCCGCAGCCCAACGGAGAGCATGACAAACGGCAGGGAAAACTTGTTTTTTGCGGCTCACTACACCAGGAGCCTGAAAGACGCCATCGGCATCGCGTTCAAAAGGTAAGGCTCCAACAATTTTTTCGTCCCCACTAGCCAGCAACACACTGTGGTGACTATTAATGTCGGTAATAATCATCAGGGCGAGATCGTAACCTTTGTGGGCAATCAAATTATCCAGAGTGGCGACTAGCTCCTCGCGCCTAGAAGCAAATAGATCCAGTCCGGATTCCTCGACGTGCGAAATGCTGATGCGCGCGCCCATCTCCTCAAACACCTTGCGGTCTTCCCCCACAGCCTCAACACCCGTGCCATGTGCAAGCAAAGAACCCGAAGCGAAAAAGTCACGGGTGAATTGAGCAGCATCCACATCGGCAATAGAACAAAGCCATTTTAAAATGTCCCGATCCAAATCCGTGGTCGTTGGCGAGGTGAGATTCAGCGTATCCGAGATCATTCCAGCAATCAGACACATGGCAATTTCCTTAGGCATGTCAATGTTCGCATATCGGTATTCACGGGCCACCAGTGTGGACGATGATCCCACCGGCTCATTGAGATAGCGGATAGGCTCACGCGAAACAATATCGCCAGCGAGTCGGTGGTGGTCAATGACCTCAATCACCTCAGCATCTTCAACGCCTTCCACAGCCTGAGAATACTCATTGTGATCAACTAACACGACACGTATACGTGGAGGATCAATCAAATCAGACTTCGAAATCACCCCAATCAAAGAGTTATCTCCAGGATCAACCACTGGGAAAAGATCTTGCTTATGTGTCGCCAGACGTTTGCGCAAGCTCTGCACGGAATCGTCAGCTAACACACGATGAATATCATCACTCAAGGCATGGCTTACCGTGCGGGAGCAACGGATCAATTTGGCCGCGGTCGCCGTATCCAGATTACAACTCAAAATAGCAACTCCCTTCTCCTTCGCCGCCTTAAGCAGCTCTTCAGGTGGCTCAAAGCCAGAGGTAACCACCAACATACGAACACCGTATTCAATGGCGATACGCTGCACATTGGGTCGATCCCCACACATCACAAGGTAGGAGCCGACATCGCCTTTTTTCGAAGCGGCGGTGAGACGGAGCTCGACGGTTTCCGAGCTCGATGCTCCAACCAACAAAACGATATCCTTCTCCTCCACTTCCAGATCCGACCCTAATGACACAGCCTCCAAAGTATCTTTAATTTTCTCTGGTGACGCCTTCATTCTGCGCACTGACTCCGCAGCCGTATCCGTAGGCATCAGAAGCTGTAATAAATCGAGAAATTTCAATAAGCCGCACAGCTGTCCTTCAACATTAACCACAGGAATGCTTCGCACCCCTTTGGCCAGCATCAGCCGATAGGTCATCAGAAAGGTATCGTCCTCGTTCACCTTGACCACCTCCTTGCGACAAATCATCTCGGCCGTAGCAGAGACATCATCAAGCAGCAGAGGCTTGGCCATCCCCGCTTGCTCAAGCACCCAAGCTGTCCGGGCTGGAACTTTACCACACCTCGCTGCGATCGCTTGAGTTTCACCTTTTCTGCGGAGCAAATCAGCGTAGCCGATCGCTGCGCAAATAGCATCGGTATCAGGGTTGCGGTGGCCCACCACATAGAGGGGCATTGGAGTTTTGGAAGTGAACATGGGAGTAGTGCCCCGCTAGAATCTCTGAATCTCACTTAGATTGCAATATTCTTGTGCGCGGATTTTAGACGATATTTTCCGACTTCGGTTAAAATACGTTGTTGATCACGTTCACGGAAGGCAACTCACCCTCTTGGAGAATAATTTCAACCACATCAAACCTCCAGGGAATATCGCGAGTGCCTAATAAATGAAGCCATGAATTAGCCCCGCGCTCGATTAACTCTTGTTTGGCCTGATCGACGGCATCGAGTGGTCGCCCATACTCTTGGTGAGTTCGGGTCTTCACCTCGACAAAACTCAGCACCTCGCCGTCGCGAGCCACAATGTCAATCTCGCCGCCTTTCGGACCCCGATAATTTCGATAGAGGATCTTCCTCCCACTCGCGCGTAAGTGGGCACAAGCAATGGACTCCCCGAGGTCTCCGATCTGAATGCGTGTTAGTTTATCTCCATCAGTGCGATGCAACGAACACGGCGAATTAAGCAAGCGACTGAACCGCCTGTAAAAAAATGGAGCTACACGAAACACTGAGCGAAACACGGGATAAATTAATCGTCTTCGTATTTTTTGTGACCCTCTTTTTTGGCTGATTTGACCTTGGCCATCGCGGCATCCACCTTGGCTTGGTCTTTATCGAGATACGCCAACTCTAGCTCGCAAAGAGCCGCGTAGGCCAAGCCCATCATGCGCCTGTAGTCGGCCACAGCTTTAATCTTCTCTTCACCATCAGGCATTTCTTTCACCAATGCCGGAATGAACTCCATACCCTGACGCAATCCATCCGCGGCCTCCCGAGCGGCCTTCGCGCCTGAAGTCCAATCATCTTTGGGCATCTTACGAAGGCTTTTCAGCGCCTTGCCGCTTTGCTCCATCGACTTCCCGAGAGGAGTCTCATCACTTTCATCATCCGCCATAGCTGGCAGAGAAAAGGCTAGAAAAACCGAGGTGAACCCCAGAACGAACAGCTTTCTAAAAATGGTGTGTTTCATACGGACGCTATAAAATCACTTATTCATTTTCTGTCAACCAGAAGAAAATGAAACCCGTGAACATCAAGGAAGCTCGATCTTTCCAATCTCTTCCATGATCCGGTCTGAGATTTTCTGATAGCTCTCGCGACCTTTGGCTTTCAGCTCTTCGGGGGTAAAGATAATAGGATCTCCTACAACGATGGTAACGGGGCTAAATTTCAGTTTACCCGACCCACGAGGTAAGACCTCTCGTGCTCCAAAGATCCGGATTGGCTGCACCACCGCTTTGCTTCGGGCCACGATCAATCCCGTGCCAGCTTCTGCGGGCTGAAGATTTCCATCCAAGGTGCGGGAGCCTTCAGGAAAGATCACCACCCGGTTTTTCTGACGGAGCAGCTTGATGATTTTTTTTAAACTCGTCATGTCCGGCAGCTCCTGATCAATAGGGATGGCATTCATACGAGGATAGAGCCAGCCACCAAAACCTCTAAATAAAGTTTTACGCGCTAAAGTGTAAACCTCCTTACTATACATCACTCCCACAAGTGGAGGATCAAGAAAACTCTCGTGATTAGAGGCCACCAAGACGGAGCCTTCCGTGAGAAGTTTTTCTCTCCCCAGCACCGTATATCCCAAAAAGGCAACAAACAATTTCTGCCATAATAAATGCCCAAACCAGTAAACAGTTTTCATCGTAATAGTATCAATGTTAGTGTTGTAATCCTTTTGACTGAAGAAGCTCCAAGGCCTTCTCAACCACCTCATCAATCGTCATTTCCGAACTATCGATCACCGTAGCTCCATCTGCCACCATCAGTGGCGACACCTTACGATTGCTATCTTCGGCATCACGTTTGCTCACCACATCGGCCAACCCCTCGGCGGAACGCCGGGCGAGACGCACCTCCTCGGAGGCATCAATGTAGAGCTTGTAAGGAGTGTCGGGAAACACCACCGATCCAATATCACGGCCCTCCATCACGAGACTGTCGGACTCAAGGTATTCGCGTTGTTTGTCCACTAGGAGCGTGCGAACCTCCGCAATCGCTGCAATTGCCGAAACCCGAGAATTTACATCATCCGCGCGCAACGCCTCACCAGGATCAACACCATCGATCAGAATGATCGAACCCCGGTCACGCACACCGCAGCTAACATTGAGACCATTTAGCATCGAGATAACCGCATCAGAATCCCGAGCATCCACGCCTTTTTGGATCGATGCCCAAGCAATCGCCCGATACATCGCTCCTGAGTTAATCATAATCAGCCCTAACTTCTGGGCAAGCCGACGGGCTACCGTGCTTTTTCCTGACGCGGCCGGGCCATCGATCGCGATGGCATAATGAGATGAATGGGACATGACGATGTGGTAATTAAACTAATGAGATGAAGCTGGGAGGACGGAATGAAGATGATCAACAAACCCAGGGTATGAGGTATTAATGCAGTCGGTATTATGCATGAGAGTTTCACCCTTGGCAAACAAGCCTGCAATCAAAAACGCCATCGCGATACGGTGATCGCCATAGCTTTCCATTTCTGCGGCATGAAGTGGCTTACCGCCGGTAATTTCCATGCCATCCTCAAACTCGGTGACATCGGCCCCCATGGCCGTGAGATTATTCACCACGGTGGTGATGCGGTCACTTTCCTTGACCCGAAGCTCCTTGGCATTGCGAATAATCATGCGCCCGCTGGCCAGAGCACCTGCGACAGCCAGCACGGGGATTTCATCGATCAGGTTAGGCACTTCCTCAGGCAAAATAGTCGTGCCTTGAAGCTGGCCACCCGCCACCCTGACATTGCCATACGGCTCACCCTGATCGTCGGATAAAACATCGATCTGGATATCAGCTCCCATGCGGATGAGCACATCGATCACCGCGGTGCGGGTTGGGTTGAGCCCTACTTTCTTGATCGTCAATTGAGCTCCCGGCATCGCCGCGGCGGCGACAAGCCAGAAAGCAGCGGATGAAATATCCCCCGGAATATGCAGATCCCGTGCGGTGGGCACCTGACCTCCATGGACAGCAATGTGATTATTTTTACTCGTTGAGCTAATCTGGAAATGGTCAAAAATCCTCTCGGTGTGATCCCGTGTTTCATTCGGCTGAATGACGGTCGTTTCATATTCGGCAAACAAACCGGCCAGAAGAATCGCACTTTTCACCTGCGCGCTGGCCACTGGCATCTCATAGCTAATTGCCGACAGCTTTTCCTCCGAGCCACCCAACCGAAGTGGAGCGCAGCCTTCGGGCTTACCTTCAGACTGAATCTTCGCACCCATTTGTAACAGCGGCTTGATAATCCTCCCCATGGGACGCGAACAGAGGGAGGCATCCCCAGTCAATACCGACTCGAACGGCTGCGCGGCAAGCATCCCTGCCAACAACCTCATGCCCGTGCCCGAGTTACCACAATCCACATCCTCTTGGGGCGCGCTAAGCTGCATGCTTTGGCCGTGAATAATCATCGAAGTGGGACCGTAGCCATCCATTTCATCCAGCACCTCAAAGGTAACACCTAGGCTAGCCATCGCATTGAGTGTGCAAAGACAGTCTTCGCTCGGCAGGTAGTTATCCACCTGAGTGCTGCCATTGGCCAAGCCGGCCATGATCGCGGCCCGGTGGGAGATACTTTTATCGCCCGGAACTTCAAATGAAGCATTCAGACGATCCACTGCGGAAACCTTGATAGAGGACATGATAATAAATTTAAAATAAAGAAAATAGGACTACAGCTGATCACGTAGTGTCTTGGCTTTTTGGAGAAACTCGGTGAGGTCCTCTTCGCTGGACTCTTCCAGCATAGTGAGGGCTTCACGTAAATGAGCAATGGCCTCCTCGATGGGCTCTTTCAGGGAGGCTCGATTACGGAGCATGATTTCGGACCACATTCCAGGATGTCCGGATGCCACTCGCGTGGTGTCCCTCATCCCATTGCCTGCAAACTCTGCGTCCTCGGAATGTTTGAGTCCCACCAAGGCTCCGACAGAAGCCAAAAGGTGCGGCAAATGACTGATGCGAGCCATGACCTGATCGTGATCTTCAGAAGATGTCAGATGACAGTGGCAGCCCAAAGCCTCCCAAAATGCCTGCACCATAGCAACATCGGCCTCTGCGTGATCAAAATCATTGGTCATCACGCAGGCAGCACCATCAAAAAGATTTTCGCGAGCCGCACTCACACCAGCCTGCTCAGACCCAGCCATCGGGTGGCTCCCTATGTATTTTGCCCCTGATTGCTGGATGATCTCCCTGAGAGTATCACGCGGAGTTAACTTCACACTTCCAACATCGGTGACAATGACACCTGCCAGTGAGGCAACCGAGGACGCCGCCTCGATAATCTGAAACATCGCACCCACTGGAGAAGCCAAAATAATAAGATCGGCCCCAGTCACAGCCTCAGAAAGATCCGTAGTGACATGCACCACTCCTTGCTGGCGAGCGTCCAGAGCACCCTGCTCACGCCTGCCCCACAAGCAAACCATCGTCTCAGGCAAGCGCTTTTGCGCAGCCAGCGCCATGGAGCCACCGAGCAATCCACTCCCAAGAACAGCAATCTTATTCATCTGCGGCAATCACTGTCAGAACCAGCGATAAAAAACAAGAGCCGAGGCGCAAAATTTGCGACATCGGCTCTTGAGGGGAAATCAATTGGCAAATATTTATGGCACACGGAATTTGTGATTCGCGGCATCAGGATCTTCTGGGTCAGCGCATAATTGGCCGGAGCGAATACCTGTCACATTAACCATGGTGTGGGTGTAGGGATTGTAAACAAAACCCGGTCTTCCCGGAACGGCTGCTGCGGTAGGGTAATTCTTTTTGCCTGCCGTATTCGTTGGAGGCATGCTTGTTGGTGGTGCGCCCACTGTGTCTGTGCCGCTAGGCGTCAAAGCTCCGCTGTTGATGCCTGTAGGATTCAATGGGTTACCTTGCGCGTCCAAACCTCGACTTGCATTCATCTGCTGTTGTTCAGCATCCGTCAATGTTATCTGACCTGTGTTCTTAGGAAACCCCGAGTCATTGGGATGAGGTTTCGGGTAAAAAGGAGAACAGGCCCCTACGAGAAAAAGAAGGAGAGTCACTCCCAAGGGAAGCAGTGCGTTTTTTGATAATTTCATAAATCTATCGTATTATTTAGGTTGGCTTGTGTGTAATAAGAAAACGTCTGCAATCCCCATGTTCTTTCAATCCAATCAAGTGACTGTTTTGAAGAGCTAGCGGGAATGGCTGCAGATGTTGTAGTTTCCATGCATTTGCATCTCAAGTCAAGCCATAGCCAATAATTAGCTGTAGATTTACTGTCGATTTGTAAAAATCTACCCGATTCCGCTCTTGAATGTCTCTTCGATTCGAAGATCATCATTTGCACCCCTCCAGTTCTTCATTTATAAAGATCACGCCGTGTCTCCACCTAGCCATACCCAGCACATTCACCACACTGATAGCATCAGCCGCGAACTCGCCGTTGCCATCTTCGGCCTAGGCGATCAAAATGGCGACTTTGATCATCTCGCCCTCCGCGTATTTGAGTATCAATTCCAACACAACACTCCGTATCGAAATTACTGCCTCAGCCTCGGCAAATCACCTGAAAAAACCCCAAGCTGGAAAGAGATCCCATCCGTCCCTACGGATGCTTTCAAAATCCACCAGCATCCGTTGATAACCTCCTCCCTCGACACCATCGAACGCACCTTCCTCACATCGGGAACCACGGCGGAGGTCAAAGGTGAACATCACTTTCCATCCCTCGCGCTCTATGATCAATCGATCACTGAGGCATGGAAACACGCAGGACTCCCGATGCCACAACAAACCATCTTCCTGACCCCCTCTTCCATCCATGCGCCGCACTCATCGCTCTCACACATGATGGGCGTCATCGACCGTGAATTTTCAAGCGAATCCAAGTGGGCAATCCACGCTGACGGCCAACTCATGATCGACATCGTCGAATCGGCAGCGCAATCAAACCAACCCGTCGCCCTTCTCGGCACAGCCCTTGCCTTTCTCCACCTCTTCGAGCAACTTCCCACCAACCTCTCTCTCCCCGAAGGCAGTTGGGCGATGGAAACAGGTGGCTACAAAGGCACCCGACGCCAACTGGAAAAAGGCGAGCTCTACCAAATGTTCCAGGCAAAGCTCGGCCTAGCACCTGACTCCGTCATCAATGAATATTCCATGACCGAGCTCAGCAGCCAGTTCTACACCCATGGGCTAGGCCAACCACATCACGGACCGCCATGGACACGCATCCGCGTGATTGATCCCGCCACCGAAAAAGACTCCGCCCCCGGCCAGCCTGGGCATCTAGTCATCTACGATCTTGCCAACCTTCACTCGGTGATGGCCATCAGGACTCAAGACATCGCCATCGCCCACGGCCCCAACAGCTTCACACTCACGGGACGCGACCCCTCTGCACTCCCACGCGGATGCTCCAGAGCCGCCGACCACACCCTCCGCCCATCATGACCACCCGGGAAAGAATTAAACACCTCGCGGAATCGGGTCAATATCCAGAACTGCTGGGAGAATTTGACGGTGACGACCTCACCGCCTGGCTAACCGCCGAGCTAGGTCACCCCGATGCGCTTGATCAATTTCATGCTCACGGACCGCTCAAGAGCAAAGCCTTTGCCCCGCAAAACATCCTTCACATTGTCAGCGGCAACACCCCACACGCAGCCATCCAAAGCTTACTGAGAGGATTATTGCTAGAATCTCATAATATCGTCAAACTTCCCTCAACAGGCATCCCCGAGTTATCAGCATGGATCAAACAATTACCATCTGAGATCAACCACCTGATCGAAGTGACCACCACACTCAACGACGATCACTGGAGCATAGCCAACGCCGTCATCGCCATTGGCTCCGATGCCACCATCGCCGCTATCCAACAAAGAATTCTACCGCACCAAACATTCATCCCGCACGGACACAAAGTTTCCATGGGTATAGTTTTGGAAGGCTTCGCCGAAGCGGCGGATCTAGCAGCCAAAGACATCTCCCTGTTTAACCAGCGCGGCTGCCTATCGCCACACGCCATTTACGTCAAAGAAACACAACAAGGCGACGCAAAATCCTTCGCTCAACTCCTGGCTCAAGCCATGGAGAAATTTGCCCAAGCACACCCGCCCGAACCACTCGGCCTCTCCGAAGCCGGAGCAGTGAGAAACCTCCGCGAAACCACCCGATTCTTAGCCGCCAACTCCGATCCAAGTGAGCTATGGGAAAGCAACGACACACTCGATTGGACCGTCATCTATGACACATCCCCCACCCTCAAACTCTCCTGCCTGAACCGCTGCGTCTACGTCAAACCTTTACCTGACTCACTCAACCTCTCCACCCTAGGCCCAGAGGCACGGCACCTCTCCACCATCGCACTCCACCCCTTCGATCCCACCTACGCCGAGACACTCACCAACCTCCCAGCTCACCGCATCTGCCCACTCGGACAAAGCCAAAATCCCAGCCTATTCTGGCACCACGACGGCTTCGCCCCCCTCACCTCCCTCATCTCCTGGAAAGATATTGGGTGATGGCTTCACAGGATCAATCCTCACCCCCCCCAACACACACAACACACAACCCCCAACACACGGCCACCCATCCCAAGCACCCATCCCAAGCAAAATTCTGTAAATTATGTAAATTATGTAAATTATGTAAAGCGCCGCAGGCATCAACCCAAGCAACCCATCAAAAAAATCCTGTTTCATCCTGAAAAAATCCACTCAATCCTGTCGAGCGCCGCAGGCATCATCCACCGCTTCAGCAAAAAAAAGAAGCACCCAAAACTGACAAACTCATCAACTGACAACCTAAAAACCTAAAAAAAACATGTTCGACCCACCTATCACCACCACAGGAACCATCACAGACTCCCCGGAGCCTAAACTTTACCACGTCTCACTGCCCAACGGAAAGATCGCCATTGGCCACGTCGCCAAGGCCAATATCCATCTTCACGACGATTTAAAAGTCGGCGTCACCGTCAAGCTGGAACTTACCCCCTTCGATCTCACCAAGGCCCGCATTGTCGGCATTGTATAAAAAACGCCGCCGGGAGAAACTCCCGACGGCGTGATGATTTTTAAAGTGACGAGTTGCCTCGCCAGCTTATCTTTAGTCTTTTGAGCTTGGGCTCCACTCCTCAGAACTCCCAGAGGAAGCGAGGTTGAAGGCGTGCTCGAGTCCAACAAGGTCTCCGCTTGGGCGAAGTGTCTCGAAGGATGCAGACTCTTTCTTGAGTTGCTCTGGATCGTAGTTGACGGCTTTGATTGAAAGACCGATGCGGCGCTCGACTTTGTCGACCTTGATCACGCGGGCTTCAATTTCGTCACCGACCTTGATCACGTCCTTGACTTTCTCAACGTGTCCCTCAGCAAGCTGGGAGATGTGGATGAGTCCGTCGATGTCGTTTTCGAGGTTCACGAAGGCACCGAAGCTAGCAATCTTGGCGACGTTACCCTTAACGAGATCGCCGACCTTGAAGCTATTTTCGATTTCTGCCCATGGATCACCATCAAGCTGCTTGACGCCGAGGGAAACACGCTGGTTTTCCTTGTCGATGCTGAGCACGATGGCTTCCACCTCGTCGCCCTTCTTGATGATTTCGCTTGGGTGGTTGATCTTGCGTGTCCATGAAAGATCGGATACGTGGATCATTCCGTCGATGCCCTCCTCCATTCCGAGGAATGCGCCATAAGCAGTGAGGTTGCGAACTTCGCCCTTGACGATGGTTCCAATAGGGAACTTGGTCTCGAGTTCGTCCCATGGGTTGGCATCGAGCTGGCGAACTCCGAGGGAGATCTTCTGCTCTTCGATGCTGATGCCGAGAACGACAGCCTTGATTTCCTGATCGAGCTCCAACACGTCGCTCGGACGGCTGATGCGCTTGACCCAGGAAAGCTCGGAAACGTGAACGAGTCCTTCGACTCCAGTCTCCATCTCGACAAATGCGCCGTAGGGAAGAAGCTTGGTGACTTTACCAATGACCTCAGTACCGATTGGGTAACGGGCTTCGATGTCTTCCCATGGATTGTCTTCCATCTGCTTAATGCCGAGTGAAACACGCTCTTTCTCACGATCAACATCGAGGATAAGCACTTCAACCATTTGGCCGATGTGCACAAGAGCACTTGGGTGGCTAATGCGACCCCAGCTCATGTCGGTAACGTGAAGCAGTCCGTCCATGCCCTGAAGATCAACAAAGGCACCGAAGTCGGTGATATTCTTGACCTGGCCTTCGACGCGATCGCCAACCTTGACGCTCTGGAGGAATTGCTGGCGCATTTCTGCACGCTCGCTCTCGATCACCTCGCGGCGGGAGATAACGATGTTCTTGCGGTCATCGTTGACCTTAACAATCTTAAATTCGTAAACCTTACCGATATACTCGTTGAGATCCTTCGGAGGAATAATGTCGACCTGGGAGCCGGGGAGGAATGCTTCGACACCGACGTTGACCGTAAGGCCGCCTTTGACAGCACCTTTGATCTTGCCTTTGACGAGTCCACCTTCGTGGAATACCTCGACGATTTTTTCCCAGTTCTTGCGGTGGGCGGCTTTCTCTTTGGAGAGAACGACCATGCCTTCGTCGTCTTCGAGCTTCATGAGAAGCACTTCGACTTCGTCACCGACTTCGATTTCTTCGTCTTCAAATTCGGCGACGGGAATCGCGCCTTCGGATTTGTATCCGATATCGACGAGGACGACTTGGGGTTTAATTGCGATGATAGTGCCGTTAACGACGGCGTTCTCTTCGAAATGACGGAACTTTGAATCGATCAAAGTTTCCAATTCTGATGTAGCTGCTGTTGCAGTCATAGTTTGGTTAATATTTGGTTTAGGTTAGGTTCCTTGGTTAATTTCTTGCCGTTTGCTCTCAGGTTTGATCTCAGATTGGGTTTTGCAACCTGATCTTACAATCTCACTCGAAAGCGTTGCCCCTATGAAACCAGTAGTAGCGGGGCGCCAACACCTACTGGTCGGAAGAAAAGCGGAGGCGGGAAGTTACTAGAAATCACCGACTTGGCAAGAAGAATACACGAAGTTTTTAGGAAAAGATCAAATCAAAACAAAACACACAAATCATTCAACATAAGCAAGTTACAGCATATCACTCGCTTTCGATTGGGGGCAAAATATAAACAAGATCAATATGAATAAATAATTCCACCTCATTTCCGTATCGACTTACCGCAATTTGGCGCAGCTTCTCGGTGATCTCTCGATCGGGAAATCCAGGCCCCTGTAGGTAAAGATCCAGTTGCCGTCCACCATCTTCAGCACGTGCCATTTGAACCCTGAGGAGACCATATCCAGAGTCCTCCAACGCTGCTTTCATCGTCTGCTCAACGGGCACCTTGGGTGACGCCTTACTCACTAAAACCGATGCCAGCGGCACCGATAGTCCGGCACAAGCCAATGCCAGCACGATGGCCAACCGACGAGCCCATAGACGAGGCGCGGCTTGCCGTCCCCGAACGCCAGCGATCATAAAGTTCAGTGACGAACCCAGCACAATCGCCACGACATTGGTGCCAAATAACAAAGCAGCCCCTTTGGCCACAACCATCTCACCCATCGCCAGACAAATCCCCGTGGTTGCAATGGGCGGCACCAAGGCCGCCGCAATAGCCACACCGGCAAGCGCTCCACTCAGCTTGGGCCGCGCCAGACAATACGATGCCGCAATTCCAGAGACAAAGGCCACACCAAGATCCAACAAGGTAGGCTCGCCACGCGCCAATAACTCACCAGTTAATCCCAGCCCCATCAAACGCGCCAAACCACCTAACATCAACCCGATGGTCAGAGCGCTTAAAAAACCCAGCAGCACAGACTTCTGGCATTGCTTCCACAGGGGCCAATTCCCCTGAATCACAGCCAACCCACCACCTAGTAACGGAGTCATCAGCGGAGCCACCAGCATCGCACCGATAACCACCGCCCCACTATCAGAAAGTAAGCCCAACCACGATAAGCTCGGGAGATAATTTCCGCTCAACAGCCAGGACCGTCAAATGCCTACTCTGACACGTCGCCCAGCAAAATTGGATGTCGACATCCGCGCAGCCTAACAACGACTCTAAAACACAACTCCATCGCAAATCCCCCTCCGAGCCTTCAGCCTCCTCCCTCGACTGCCAGTCAAGCTCATCACCGGGAGCACCTGACCCCGATTCCACCCAGAGAATATGCAGAGGCTTACCCGTTGCCTGTGCAATACGCACGCCCCATCGGGTCATTGCCGCGGCTTCGGATTTTTTTCGGAGAACAAGGAGCATGAATATTCGGAAATCTGGATATTTTGTAAAATCGACGAGGTTCTTTATTTGCCAAACTTTCGATCAAGTTCACCGAGCGAAATATGAATCAGCGTAGGCCGACCATCAGGTGTGCAATAAGGCAGATCACAGCTGAACATCGACTCCAGCAACGCATCAGCATGATCAATCCGGCACGGCTCATACCGCCCCACCCTACGGGCTAAGCTGGCCGCAAACGACTCAAAAGCCATCGCCTTCCCCCTCCGGGTCCCCACCGTGGCACTCAACTCATCCACTAATTCGAGCAGAAAAGAATGCACATCCGACAGCTCCAAAAACGATGGCATACTGCTGATCTTGATCGTGCTGCCGCCAAACGACTCCACCGTCATGCCCGCCTCTGAAAAGTGATCGGCATGGCGCAAGACAAGCTCAGCATCCAGCGACTCCAACTCAAGCAGCTCAGGCACCAGCAAGCCCTGCGAACTCACCCCACCATCTTTCCCACCACGGAGCAGATCTTCATAAACCACGCGTTCGCGGGCAGCCACCGGATCGAGCAACACAACCCCCTCATCCCCCTGAAGCACGATGTAACGATCATGAAGTGGCCCGATCAGCTCAAACTCCGGTCGTTGCGCCAGCTCTTTGCCCGCCACATTCGTAAGCTCTTGCTGCTGTTCCTGCTGATGAGGGAAAAGGACAGCACCCACCTCCTCTTGCTGATGTAAAGTTTCTTTAATGGCCGATGACTCATGATTACTCGTCGTCTCTTTATCTTGCATGGCCGAGACACTCTCCACCACTGAAACTGTTGAGGCGGAATGACTGACAGGATCTGCCATCTTCCGCTCAGATCCTAGAGGAGGGTGAGAAACATGAGGAAGCTTAGCCACCTTAGGAACCAGCGCCGCCTCCACCGCCTCGGCGATTAAATTACGCACTTCATGAGGACGGTGAAACCTCACCTCCTTTTTCGCCGGATGCACGTTGACATCCACCAGCTCGGGATCCATTTCCACCCACAGCCACGCCGCCGGATGTGTGCCAGACTGAATCGCACCGCGAAACCCATCTCGCAGAGCCCGGGAAATAGCGGAGTCCTCAATCGGTCGCCCATTGAGAAAAACAAACTGCTGCCGTCGGCCCTTCCGCGCATACTCAGCCGGTAAAAGATACCCACGCACCGTCATGCCTCTGGCCGCATGTTTTTTCACCTCAATAAGCTTATTCACAGACTCAGCTCCCGCCAATCCAGAAATCCTCACCCTCCAATCGTGGGTGCCCGCCAGATCAAACACACTGCGCCCATCCTTCACCAAAGTAAACCGCACCTCGGGAGCTGCTAAGGCATGCAATCTCACCTGATGCTCCACATGCGCCGACTCCGTCGTCTCGGCCCGTAAAAATTTCCGCCGCGCCGGGATATTAAAGAAAAGCTGTTTCGCTTCGATGCAGGTGCCCTCGGGAACGCCGGCCTCCCGCACATCGATCAGCTTGCCGCCATCGACAAAGATTTCGGTGCCCACATCGCTACCGCGCTCGCGTGTTACCAAACGGAATCTGGCCACACTTGCAATACTCGGCACCGCCTCACCCCGAAACCCCAAAGTCGTGATCGATGACAGCTGGGCACTCGTTTTCAACTTGCTGGTGGCGTGACGCTCCAGCGAAAGCAAAGCATCATCCCGACCCATACCACATCCGTCATCGGTCACCCGCACCAAAGCGGTGCCACCCCGTTGCAGCTCAACGGTGATATGCCGAGCCCCAGCATCCAGACTGTTTTCCACCAGCTCCTTCACCACACTGGCAGGCCGCTCCACCACCTCCCCCGCCGCGACTTGACTAGCGAGTGTATCATCGAGTATTTGAATTTTAGGCACGAGTGAGAGAAAAGTTAAAATCGGAAAAGTTGAAAGTTGAAATGGCAGACCTATACGTCATGATCACTCAGCAGACGGGCGGAGCGTAAACTGCCACACCCGCAGCATCCAGCAATTCTTTAGCGCCAAGCGTTTTTATTTCATCTTCTCTTCCATCTTACCTCTTTCTTCCTACCTCTCACCACCCCATGCCCCAAGATCCGGAACCCACATGGATGGAACGCCTTGCCGACCGCCGACCGCCCTACTTCTGGTGGTTTCTCGGATTCGTTCTAGCATCCTGCTTCGCCATCCTCAGCTGGTCGCTCTGCATTGCCATATTTAACAATCCAGAAAACCCGCGCAACTACGAGATTCTGCGCAAACTAGAACGACTCCCCGAGCACAAAGCTTACACCTCACAAACAGCTCCAAGCTTCCCGACCTCACCCGCGCCAGTGATGCGTAAAAGCTACCTCGAATTCACCGAGAAAGAGTTAAACGTGGTCAACCACAGCCTCCTTCACAGCTACCTCACTCATTTTCGAGAAAGCATCTTCTGCACCTATCTGGAAGGAACCTATCGCGTCACCGCCACACGTCCACTCACTCAGGACGACATCATCACCCAAGGCTTTGCCGTTCAACTCCGATCTTACCTCCAACCTGATGAATACAATAAAATCGCGCCCTATCCGGTGATCGTTGAAATAATCTTCCCCACCATCCACGCCAAATCCCACAAAGGATACAAAATAGGAGACACCCTGGAACTCGGGATCACCCCCTATTTCCCATCCTTACTGCATGTGGGAAAAATCGAACAACAAGACGACGACACCATCATCCGCCTCACAGCGGTCAGTCTCGCCGAGCGCCTCCGCCCCCCTCACGCGGACCCCTTTGACCTCACCCCACCAACCGAACTCAACCTCCACGCAAAATTCCCGATCTTCCCAGAGCAAAAAAAGTAGTGTAGATTTCCAACCTGTCGACTGCCTATCCCTGATCAACCCAAGCAATCATCAACCCGCCCCCAACCCATTACACGGAGGCGTGCAAAGCCTACTCATCGACGAAGCGATGACCTGCTGCCTCATGGCCCATGACATCATCGCCGTCACCGCCGACCTCAGAATCCGCTACCGCCACCCCATCACCCTGGATGCTCCGATAGAGATCCGCACCCACGTCACCTCCGACAAACACCCGCTCTATCAACTCCAGACAGAAATCATTCAGTCAGGAAAACGCTGCGTCCTAGCCCGAGGCAAATTCATGCCAAAGTAGGATAGGCCTCCCGGCCTGTCATCTCCCTGTCGAGCGTCGTGCATAAGGAGGGCGGACACTCCTGTCCGCGACTGCCTATCGCTGAACCAGCTCTACGCTGCTTCAGCGAAGGGCCCTAGCGAACTTAGTTGGCATATGAAACGAGTGGCCCGCGGAGAATTCTCAGCAAGAGATCTCCCAATAAGAGGTTAAGCAGCCGGAGACTACAAGTCTCCACTCCATAAAGAGACAGCTTCAAGCCAATGACTTCCCCCTCGAAATCAACCTAAGTCTTGCCTCTTCAAATCTTCAATCTTGATTCTCCCCTCCTCAAGCTGCATTCACCTCACTGCGCAGATTCTTAATGATAAACTCCTGCCTCTGAGGCGTGTTTTTGCCCATGTAAAAGGCGAGCATCTCTTTGACCCCCTTACCTTCTTCCATCCGCACGGGATCGAGTCGCATATCGGGACCAATCATGAATTTAAACTCATCGGGTGAAATCTCACCCAGTCCTTTGAATCGAGTGATTTCAGCGTTTTTGCCCAACTCTTTCAGCGCAGCTACCCGCTCAGCATCATCATAACAATAGCGAGTCACTTTTTTGTTCCGCACACGGAAAAGTGGCGTCTGCAAAATATAAAGATGCCCATTTCGAACCAGTTCAGGGAAAAACTGCAGGAAAAATGTCAGCAGCAGCAAGCGGATATGCATCCCGTCCACATCGGCATCCGTCGAGATCACCACCTTGTTGTAACGCAATGTCTCCAGACTTTCCTCGATATCGAGAGCGTGCTGGAGCAGATTAAACTCCTCATTTTCATACACCACGCGGCGTTTCAGCCCAAACGAGTTGAGCGGTTTGCCACGGAGCGAAAACACCGCCTGAGTCTCGACATCGCGGCTTTTCGTGATCGAACCACTCGCACTATCGCCCTCGGTAATAAAGACGGTGGATTCAGCCGCGCGCTTGTGTTTGCTAGAAAAATGAGCCCGGCAGTCGCGCAGTTTTTTATTATGCACCTTCGCCTTGCGGGCACGTTCGCGGGCAATTTTCTTCACCCCAGAGAGTTCCTTGCGTTCGCGCTCGGCAGAGAGAATACGTTTCTGCAGAGCCTCGGCCGCCTTAGGGTTTTTGTGCAGATAGTTATCGAGATGCTCCTTGAGGAAATTCAAAATAAAGGTCCGAACCGTTTCGCCTTCGGGGACCATCGTCAGACTCCCTAACTTCGTCTTTGTCTGACTCTCAAAAACAGGCTCTTCCACCCGCACCAGCACCGCCGCTTCCAGCCCATTCCGAATATCGGCCGGGTTATACTGCTTTTTATAAAACCCGCGAATCACCTGCACAATCGCCTCACGGAAGGCCGCCAAATGCGTGCCGCCCTGAGTGGTGTGCTGACCATTCACAAACGAATAATACTCCTCGCTGCCTTCAGGCGTGTGCGTGAAAGCGATCTCGATATCCTTGCCGCTAAGATGAATGGGCCCATACAGAGCCTCGCCATCCATCTCTTCCTTCAAAAGATCCAAAAGTCCATTCTTCGACTTGAATTTCTTACCATTAAAAACAATCGCCAACCCCGGATTCAAATAAGAATAGTAGCGGCACATCTTCTCGACATACCCAGCACGAAAGCGCGTCTTCTCCGGAAAAATCGTATGATCCACATCGAAAGCGATCCGTGTGCCATTTTCGCCCGAATCCTTCTTCGGCTTTTTCATTTCCTCGATCACCTCACCCCTGCAGAACTCAATCGCCTTGGTCAGGCCATCGCGCCACGCCTGAATCTCAAAAAACTCAGAAAGCGCGTTCACCGCCTTAATACCCACACCGTTCAAACCCACCGATTTCTTAAAGGCCGAGCTATCATACTTGGCACCCGTATTGATTTTCGCGACACAGTCCATCAGCTTCCCCAGTGGAATACCACGGCCAAAATCACGCACCGTCACCCGGCTTTCCTCATCGATATCTACCAGCACTTCCTTACCGAAGCCCATGATATACTCATCAACCGAGTTATCCATCGCCTCTTTCAGCAAGATATAAATACCATCGTCAGAACTTGAGCCATTGCCCAATTTCCCGATATACATGCCCGGACGCATCCGGATGTGCTCTTTCCAATCCAGACTCTTGATGTCGTCTTCTGTGTATTCGGCGGCCATAACGATCATTAAGATGTCTTAAATTTCGACGCTTAGCAACCGTGATTTCAAAGAATTAGAAATCACACTGATCAATCATCGATGACGCCCACCTCATTCCCTGCCCGATCAACGTCATCGTCTTCGGGGACGGCTCTTTTACCTGTCAGCTACTCCACTACATTTTTCTGTAACGCTCGCATTGTGTAGAGGTGGTCTGATTTCTCTTTCCATCCCACTTCCCGCATTGGCCTCGCGCCCGATTTTCGTTTTGCTCCAAATCGCCCCCTCGCCTTTTTGAAGACTCCATTTACAAAGTCACTCGTGCCAAACACCATACCATCGCTCAAATAGCGCACTTTACAACGCAGAGACTCGCCAAAGCTGAGTTTGCCGCCTCTGGCTAATACCTTTTTAACCTCTTCTCGTTTAAATCCTTTGCGCACACAGACTTTTTCCCCACCACTCTCAGGCCGTGATACAAAAACCTCCTCGCCATCGGCAAAAAGCATCATTCGATACCACGGCGAGCCTTCTTCTTCCCAAATCACAGCCGAATTTTCAGCCGACACCCTACCGCCCGTTTCCTGATCCAACTGCATCACGCGGCACAACCCCTCGCGCGCTAGAGCCCGCCATTTATCAGCCTTCGGCTTCATTGCCTCGCCATAACTGCTCCAGCGGTAATCCTCAGGCCTCTCCACCATCCCCGCACGTACCGGGTTCAAGTCAATGTAAGCTGCCATAACCCGCGCAGCGTATCCGTCCTCCACAAGGATTGACTTAAATCGCCCCTCCCACAGCGTCCCGGTTCGGCTATAAGTTTTATTATACCATTGGGTGAATCGCATTTTAAAACACTGCATGAAACACGAAAGATCATGCATCCTCCGCGTGTAAGTCGCCTTAAGCTCCTCCGCTGCTTTATCTGAACTAGCCTCCCTCAAACGAGTCAACATTTGCAAGAAATCAATATAGTGCTGATGGGAATAAAACTTTTTAATCTTCGCCAGCAGCCGCTCATCACTCATAGACACAGCCTCACCAAGTTTTTTGGGAGGAACTTCGAGCAGAAAATGAAAATGATTATCCATGATTACAAAATTGATTACACGGACCTCTAAAAACTCCTCATACGACCGAAGGATTCGCAAAAACGCAATCTTTGTCCGCGAATCAGAAAGCAAAAAATCCCGGCCACACACGCGCCCAATCACATGGTGCAAACTCGAACTAATCTCATGACTTGGTGATAAAAAACGCAACTGCCTCATAACAAGGTCACTCTACATGACACCCATCTTACCG
>CAYNNY010000034.1:5540-21374 GCA_964398555.1 uncultured Verrucomicrobiales bacterium | reverse complement strand
CAGCACCACCTCGTAACCCTCTTATTTACAGGCACGAGGGCTGAAATCTTTTTTGCACACGAGTGAATAATCAATACTTCGGAAAAGATAAATTCACACATAGATGCAATTTAGTGTCGAAATAAACCCTAAAAACACAGACAAGCCATCATAAAAACTTATACAGACGGCTATCACGGATTAAGATCAATCTCCTTCATGGTTTTCTTCCAGCGCTGACCGAATCCCCGATTAACTTCGCTGAGCTTTGCAGCCGCCATGGTTGCCTTATCCTCCATTCCTGACAACCAGGCATAGCTAATGGCCGTTTCCGTATGCATCTGCCCCTGTGTTGTCGATAACGATGGGTTCAACGCCTGCTTAAAGACGTCGATCACGCTAGATGGCTCAACCTTCCCCCAAGGAATAAAAACTTCTCCATCATTCCCCATGAGCAATAACCCGCCAGGCTTCGACCCGAGAACCCTCATGTAAGCGACTTCATATCCGTCATCCGATATCCCCTTGATCTGCATTTTCATGCCCCCCTTGGGGATAGCCTCCTCAAGCTGGCCGAGAAAGACATTGGAGCAATCCGCTAAATAGACCCAGGCATCACGCTCTGATTTTTGCTCCGCATCCAGCGAAGTTGCTTGTTGAAGCTGAGCAGACGCCTCAGCAAACCGCGCGCCTTTAATCATCCCCTTGTACTCAGCCAACTGCTCATCATAGTTCGAAACCTTCACGGCAAGAGAATCAGCCAAGGCCCTTCGCTCATCCAACGACTGAGACGTCTTCATTTGATGATGCAATCTGAGCTGCAAGGCCCTAATATGAAACCGTGCACGACCATTTGTCTGTATGCTTCCCAGCACGCTTTTTAATTCACTAAGCTGAGACTTCACCGCCTCGATATCGGATGCTGAGGCGCGATCAAACAAAGTTTTCAATTTGAGGTAATCATTCAAATAGTCTTGAGCTATGGCACGGTAGACCAGCAACGGACTACCGGTAGGCAACGGATGTTTAATCACCTTTTCGAAAAAAGGAACCGCTTCATCCATTGATCCCATTTCCCAGTTTTTCAATGCCATCGCCATCCACTGCACCACAGCCATCGGCTCATCACCAACACCGGGGACTCGAATCACCTCTAAAGAACTGAGTAATTGTCCCAGCTCCAACATTTTAGCCGACTGCTGATTGGATGGTGATTTCAGATGCTGTGTGAAACTACGGACCGAATCGCTGTAACTTTGTGAGTTTCCGCTCAGCCAAGCCGCAATCAAGGCCTCAACATGCGCCCATGTGGGCAGCGGCTCTTTAATGTCAGGATCCTGCGTCAGCGCGATGAACTGATTTCTAGCTTCGGGATATTTTTTCCGCTTCAAAAGCTGATGAGACGAACGGAAGAGCCGACCAATACGCGCAGCCATCTCTGGATTATAACCACCATCACCTTCGGTAAGATCCGACTGGCCGACTCCGGCATCCGTCAACGCATCCGCGTCACTGAGTGTCGCGCTTTCGCTTACAGCATCAGATCCATTTTCGTCCAGAAATATACTAGCCACAATCGCCACAAAAGCGAACAGGAGCACACCAGCAACAGCAAGGCCCAGAATACCCTTCTTATCTTTCACCCGACGCCGCAAGCGGTCCTCGCTATGAATAGGCTCATCAGCTCCACCGCCACGCATCATTTGAAAAGCGGCATTCCAGGCCTCTTCCATTTCAGCATACGAAACGAAACGATCGCTCGGCTTAAAGGCCATCGCTTTATCAACCAAATGGCAAGTTGCGGAGTTCAGCCAAGGGGCAGCGTCGGCCAATGGAGCTATATGCTCCTTAGCCTTCCGCACTTCACGCGTCGATTTTACGTCCAAGGGCAAAGGAGGCTTGCCTGATAAGGCGTGATAAAGCGTGGCACCCAAAGCGTAGATATCACTCCGGAAATCCTCCTCTTCGCCATCGAGTGCCTCAGGAGGGACATAATACGGTGTTGCCCATATCTCTTCAGCCTTGGCTGTGCCACCTTTGGTCAGCAGGGCCAAACCAAAATCAACGATTTTAACATGCCCGGCCTCATCAAAAAGAATATTGCCCGGTTTCATATCCCGGTGAATCACACCCGCCGTCTTCGCCGCCCGCAGACCCGAAATAATCTCTAGTGCAATCGGTAACATTTCATCTTCGCCGATGGCACCTCCTGCCGAAATTTTTTGCTCTAAATTTTCACCCGGCACCATCTCCATGGCGATGAAGTATTGGCCAAACTCTTTTCCCACGGTGAACACTCGAACGATATGAGGATGACTGAGGGCTGCGGTGACTTTGGCTTCGTGCTCAAACTCTTCCATGCGTTTGGCATCACCGGAGTATTCCTCATTCAACAGCTTGATGGCCACATCACGCTCCAGAGTTGTGTCCCGGGCTACAAAAACAATACTCATCCCGCCCACGGCATGGCGACTGGTGAGCAAATAATGACCCAGCTCACATTTCACCCGTGTGTGATGACCGCAATCAGGGCAAACAACATTGGTATACGGTGCCATCGCGGAAATATCCATTTTGCATCCGCACGAACTGCAGTGGGCGATGTGTCGAACCAAGTCACTCATAAATACCCTTCTAAACTAATCATCGTTTTTTAATTTTGAAACCTTAAAGTTCAGGATTGCTAATCCAGCCTCCAATCCACACACCCATCCATATCAGCATCAAGAATGCTCCTCGACACCCAGCAAATCCACCCGCATTTTCTAATGCCATGAGCAATAGCAACAACACCCCAACACACTCAGTCGGCATCGGATACATCCTGTGGATTTTTGGATTCCTCGGCGCCCATCGCTTTTACTACGGCCGCCAAATCACAGGCATCATCTGGATGTTTACGCTCGGCCTACTCGGGATCGGCTGGCTGATCGACCTCTTCCTCATTCCCTCAATGGTCAGGTCGATGAAGCGAACCGAGGCTGAAACTTGAGATTGAGAAGCCCTCGTCACTTGTAACCAAAATCAGGCGTTGGGAATAGTCATGACAAAACAAGTTTCCTGACCGGGGGTGGATGTCACCGACACCTTACCGCCATGGGCCTCGACAGCCCGGACAACAATCGACAATCCAAGCCCCGTCCCTTTAATTTCCGTCTGGGAATAATGTTTTTGCACGCGATAAAACCGCTTAAAAACAAAAGGCAAATCAGCAGAAGGGATCCCCACGCCATCGTCACAAACGGAAATAACCACCGCTCCCTTTTGGCAATCCCCTTTAACGATCACCTTCAAATCAGGCTCCGGGTTTTGCTTGAGGGCATTTTCTACCAGATTAAAGATGATCTGGGTCCAGTAAAACCGATCCCCGGTCAATTTTAGATCGCGAGGTTCAATTTCCATGATCACCGTCGCCTCCTGCTTGAAAATCATTGGATCCAATCGATCAATGACATCCTGCACGCACGCTCTGAAATCAAATGGCTCCTTGTTGATGTCCATGGCATCGCCAGATTCCATCTTTGAAATCATTAACATATCTTCCACCAGACTTGATATCCGATGACCATGTTTTCGCATCGTTTCCAAAAACTTCCGAGCCATCACCGGGTCATCTAACACATCATCATCGAGAAGATTTTCCAAGTATCCATTGATGATCGACATCGGAGTGCGCAGCTCGTGAGATGCATTGGCCACAAAATCGCGCCGCACCTGATCAGCCAAATACTCAACTGACACATCACGGATCACCACACGAGTAACACTATCCATTTGGACATCATGCTCTGAAAGCGGCGCGGCATCGATCTCCCACGCACTCATCCCCTCCTCGCCAGCACTTCCAAGTGGAGTGTATGAAGAATGCAACACCACACGCTCCTGCATCGGCTGCTTGGTCCGGATGCATTTCATGATCGCTACCGAGAGCTGATCATCCAGAAACGCCTCCATGATGCTTTTTCCGATAAGCTTCCGCCCTTTCACTAGAGTCCGCGCGCAGGCATTGGCAAAGACGATCTGACTGGTTTCATTGACCAAAAGAAAAGCATCACCCAGAGCATCCAGAAGCTCATCGCGCTCACGCAGAGCTTCCCTGCGCACACTCTGGTTTATTTTATCCTGCCTGCGCAACTCAGCCTGATGCTGACGACGCTGCAAAATAAGCCACGCCAGGAGCGACAATAAAACAATAGGTATCAGAATATCAAACATAAGAAATTTCCCTCTAGGTCTAACTACAGCGAACTATTTTCGGCATCAATTTTCAGCCGATAGCCAATTCCCCGTATCGTCTCAAGACAGTTCATCCGGGCGCCTAGCTTTTTTCTCAAACGCTTCATGTGAGTATCCAGCGTCCGACTATAGACATCCCCGCTATAGCCTAACACATTTTCGAGTAGCTCATGGCGATCTTGAGCAATGTTTTTCCGCTCACAAAGATAGATCATCAACTTAAACTCCGTTGGTGAAAGATCGCAGCGCTCGCCATCCACATAAAACAAGAGAGAGTTTTTGATAAACTTAAATGGCCCGCATTCAAGCTCGGCGCCACTCTCTTCATGACTCGACCTCTTTAGCAAATTTCTCACCCGAAGAACCAGCTCTTTTGGGCTAAAAGGTTTGGTCATATAGTCATCCGCCCCGATCTCAAGCCCCCGAATTTTATCCTCTGTCTGTCCACGCGCAGTGAGCATGATGACCGGGATATTGCGGGTCAGAGCCTCACGCCGGAGTTCTTTGAACAACGTCAGCCCATCCATCCCCGGCATCATCAAATCCAGCACAATCAAATCAGGCAGCAGCGATTTCGCCACCTCAAACCCTTTCAAGCCATCGTAAGCCTGCGCCACTTGGTAATCATTCCGCTGGAGGTTAAAGGCCACAAGATCCGAGATATCCGCTTCGTCTTCGATGATGAGAATGGTTTGCATAGTTTTGAACAGGTTGTGCTAGAGGTTATGACTTTTTGACCATCCATACACCCACAACATGTGACAATCCCGCCACATTCAATGTGTCTGTTTTGTAACCTAGAATTTTTTGCCACTCGATGAAAAAAGTGCGAAATAATGGACGTCGCCGAGAGAAACAATCCAGAGCGACAACAAACCAACAACACACTAGAACAACCATCATGAAAATATCTCAAGCCATCACCGCCCTGCTCGCAGGACTTACCCTCAGTGCCTCTGTCCAAGCCGACAGCAAACTCGTCATCAAAGGCTCCGACACCCTCGGTGCCAAGCTCGTCCCTCAACTCAAAGAGGCCTACGTGCAAGCTGGCAACAAAGTTGACATCGAAATCCAAGCCCAAGGATCATCCCACGCCTTCAGCAACCTGCTTGCAGGCTCGGCGGACATCGGGATGTCGAGTCGAAAAGTCAAAAGCACTGAGACCGATAAGTTCAATGCCGCTGGCAAAAACCTCGCCGAGCACGTCGCCGCCTGGGACATGATCGCCGTGATTGTGAACGAAAAGAACCCGGTTCGCAAACTGAGCCTCAAGCAAATCGAAGGCATCTTCACCGGAGATATTACCGACTGGAGTCAGGTGGGAGGCAAAAGCGGAAAAATCTCCGTTTACACCCGCAACACATCCTCAGGAACCTACAAAAGCTTCCAAAAACTCGGCATGAAAAAGCGTGACTACGCTACCCAGTGCCAAAAGATGGAAGGCAACCAGCAAATCGCCACTGAGGTTTCCAAAAACCCACTCGGCATCGGCTACGTCGGACTGGCCTACTCGAAAGGAGAAAGCTACCGCTCGGTCAAAGTTGAAGGCGTTTCCGCCAAAGCATCCAAAGTGGCCAAATACCCACTCGCCCGCAAGCTTTACTACTACACCATCGGTGAGCCGACTGGTGAATCAGCCAAGTTCCTCCAATGGGCCACCACCAGCGACAAAGCCTCTGACGTGGTTGCCAAAGTGGGATTCATCCCCACCTCCATTGCCGAAGCCGGCATGAAAGCCAAGTAACGAACCTCCCGCTGTTTTCAGCATAACACCAAACGTCATCCGGATCATCTGGGTGGCGTTTTTTTTGACCTTAAAACTCCCAGACTTCTAAACCTTCAGACTCCCGCACATACGCCTCACAATGATCAATCGTTGCTTCGACACCCTCTTTATGTGTCCTCTCCGTGCTGTGGGATGACGCCACACCAGGGCCGATCAAGCCAACACGAAAATCATTCCCTGCCGCACGCGCAGCCGATCCATCGGATCCGTAATACGGGTAAAGTATCGACGTGAGCCGCAATCGCCAGCTTCGGTGCCCCCCCGAGAGCACAGCGCACGGCTCCTTTTTGAGTAAGTTCCGGAGCATAGCCCATCTCAGTCAACACCTCGACAATGTAGTCGCAAGCGCGATGAGTGAAGCCCGATGGAGAATCGATGCCGATGAGTTTATTTAAAGTGGAATAATCAGTCATCATAGAATCAGATAATGTGACACAGTCCATGACTGCATTCTGGAAAAAAACCAAACGAAGAAATGAACATTTTCTCATTTTTAACCACAAAAAACAAAAGATGATGCAAGCCAACTAGACTCCGGCTCGACAACTCAAGAACAATGACGAAAAATAACAATTTTTTTGTCGACTCTTATTTGTCGACCAAATCCAATAAATCGAATAGAACACAATCAACGCAGCAGACTCAGCGACATATGCACACAGATCCATCATTTTAATGAAAGGAGGCATCGCCCTGACCGTAATATCGACATCACATCAGCACAAACTCAATCCACATCAACTTCCATGTCAACAGATTCCACCAAACCACAGAACAAGCTCGGTCTCATTTTCGCCTCACTCCTCCTTCGTTTATGGCTAGGAGTGCGCGCTGTGCAAACAGGCATTGAAAAATACGCAGGCAGTAAGATGAGCGACCAGCCAATTGAAGTGGACGGTGAAGTCTATGACACTAACCTCACCGCAGCAGTCTCGAGCAAAGGATACGCTTTGGACAACTACCACGGTGTCCCAGAGGCCCTGAAATCAAAATTTGCTGAAGAACCCCTGATGATGGGATGGGCTCTTAATATTTACGACATCGTTCTCGGGCCAGCGCTGATTGTGCTGGGCATCGCCATCTTGCTCGGACTCGCCAGTCGGGTCAGCCTCCTCCTTCTCGGACTTGTTTATATCAGTTTAACATGGGGGCTCATCCTCATCAAACAAGATGCCGGCGTCGCATGGCTTGGAGTGCATATGATCATGATCGTCATGGCGCTTCACTTAGCGGACAACAATCGCCTCAGCATCCTTAAGAAGTGGTAGTCTCGAAATCATCACCTTATCTTACCACTATGAATCGACGCGAATTTTTATCAAAAAGCTCCACCCTTGCCGGCGCGGGATTGGTGCTAGGCGCCCCCGCTGTGCTTGGAGCATCCTCCAAGGGATTGGGCAAAATCAACGTAGCCCTAGTAGGCATGGGCAAACAAGGACGTGTCCTGTTTGAAGCAATGTCCAATATCCCAGGGCTGCATTTTCAAGCGGTCTGCGATATTTGGGATTACAATCAACGAGGCGGCCGAGGCAAGGTGCGCGCACTGCAAGGCCACGTCCCGAACGGATACACCGATATCGATGACATGCTCGCCAAGGAAAAAGGTCTGGACGCCGTAGTCATCGCCACTCCAGATTTTTGGCACTCCCCGCACACCGTAAAGTGTCTCGAAGCAGGACTCCACGTCTATTGCGAAAAAATGATGTCGAACACGATCGATGGCGCCCGCGCTATGGTCAGAGCGATGGAAAGCAGCGGCAAACTTTGCCAAATCGGCCACCAGCGTCGCAGCAACCCACTCTACCGCTACACGCTCGACCACCTGATCAACCACAACAAGATCTGTGGCACCATCGTTAACATCAACGGCCAATGGAACCGCGCAGTAGCATCCTCACAGGACATTCAATACAAGAAAAGTTTAACGATCGAAGCTGACCGACTCAAAAAATACGGCTTCAAAGACATGCACCAGTTCATGAACTGGCGGTTTTACCGTGACCTCTCCGGCGGCCCCATCTCCGACCTTGGCGCGCACCAGATTGACGTCTTCAACTGGTTCCTCGGAGGTCCTCCCAAATCTGTCTATGCATCCGGGGGTAATGATTACTTCAAAACACGCGAGCACTTTGACAACGTCATGGCCATCTTCGAGTATGACACTCCTCAAGGACCTGTGCGCGCATCCTACCAAGTCCTCACCACCACCAGCTACGGCGGTGGGTTTTACGAAAGCTTCATGGGCACCGAAGGCTCGATCAAGATTTCCGAGATGGCCAGCAACAGCGCGATCTATCGTGAAAACAGTGCCCCATCATGGGACGAACTGATGAAGCGTGGGTATCTTACAAAGAAACAAGCCCCCGCAGCCCCGAAAGAAACAGGCGGCATCGCCTCCTACGAATCCGCAGCCCCTGAAATCTTCGGACTGCCCGGCACGCTCAACAAACCACCGCATCAGCCGCATTTGGAAAACTTCTTTGCCGCTGTCCGTGGCGAAGCCAAACTCAACTGCGATGCGCGCCACGCCTTCGAAAGCGAGGCTCCTATTTTCCACGTCAACCCATCAGCCCTCAGCAAACAACCTATTATCTTCACCCCAGAACAACTCCAAGTATGAAAATGACACCATTAAACACAACATTTCTTCTCCTCGGCACCGCATCACTCTTTATGTTGGGAGCCTGTAAAAGCGACTCCTCCTCAGACGCTTCCGGCACTGGCTCCGGAGGCCCAGGCATCGGCACAGAAGGCGGAGTCCAACTCAAAACGGACTTGCCCAAAGAAGTCATCGAAGGCTCACCAAAACCCAAAGGCGTACCCAATCTCGCGCCAGAAATCAAGAAGTTCCCTACTTACCTCGTTCCCGAAGGAACCGTTCTTCTGTCCAAAGGTAAAACCGTCACCGGCAGTGACGACTTTCCTATTCTCGGCGACCTCCCCCTCATCACCGATGGTGACAAAGACACCGGCGAAGGTTACTTTGTGGAACTCATGGATGGCACTCAGTGGATTCAGATCGACCTCGAAAAGAGTGATCCTCTCTACGCGGTGATCCTCTGGCACTTCCACGGTCAAAAGCGAGTCTATCATGATGTCATCGTCCAGATCTCAGACGACCCCGCATTCAAAACCGGCGTCACCACCCTGTATAACAACGACTACGATAACTCATCCGGCCTCGGCAAAGGAACTGATCGTCCGTATATCGAATCACGCTACGGCTTGCTCGTGAACGGCAAAGGCACCAAAGGCCGCTACGTCCGATGCTACAGCAAAGGAAGCTCATCGAACGACATGAACCACTACATCGAAGTGGAAGTCTTTGGTAAGCCTGAGTAATTATTTACAAACTCGCCGTTTCTCTGGCGGACGCGAATTTTCCAGAGAGCGGCCAACATCCCCCAGGCATCGCGCATCGGGCGCACCTTACCTCCGTCTTTTTCAATCCAGGTGACAGGAAGCTCTTTCCACTCGACTCCACACGCCGTCAGCGCAGTGAGCATTTCAGCATCAAAGGCCAAGCCTGCTTCTTTGAGCTGATCAGCCACCTTCCGGTAGTCTGATCCAAGCAGCACCTTCGCTCCGCACTGTGGATCTTCGCAGCGCACGCCGACGAGTATTTTCACCGCCAAAATAAAAAGCCGATGAGCGATGGCCCTCGGCAAACTTTCGACCACATGAGTTGTCGCTGTCTTTTTTCGAATCGCGAGCACGGACTGTCCGGAATCGGTAGCTGTGCGGATCAATCGGATAAGCTCCTTCGGTGAAAGACTTCCATCGGCATCGGCAAAGGCCACCCACTTCGCCTCGGGATAAAGCGACCACGCCTCACGAACCACAGACCCTTTTCCCCGATGGGCATCGGCAAAATGAAGCTGCACATCAGGAAATATTTTGCTCAGCCGCCCATACAGCTTCTGCAGTTTTTTTTGTTCCTCAGCCTCCGAGCCATCATCGGCAATCACCCAGTGGATAGAATCGGCACCATCCACCCCATGAACTCCGTCAGCAAGCGTGAGTGCAAGATCTTCGCCAAAGCACTCCAGACGCTCCGAATCTTTCCACACGGGTGTGACCAGCAGTATCATATTGGATGAGTTGTTTTCCTTTTCAAACATGGTTCTTATAAATACTCTCCTCCACAGAATTCTTTCAACCGATCCATGAAAACATCAAACCAGCCGTGGATTATCTTTTGTTGGATCGTCGTGATTGTCTTTGCCGCCTTTCTACGTTTCGAGAACCTCTCCGATCGCCCCTTTCACTTTGACGAGGCGACAGGGGCACGCATTACCGCTCATCGGATCGATCCTAGCACCAACTATCACTTTAACCCAGTCCACAATCACGGCCCGCTGCTGAGTGCGGCAGCCTCGCCCATCTGCGCACTCGCGGGAGAGTCTTCATGGGACCAATTGAGCAAGCTAAGCTTGCGACTCGTTCCCGCCATTGCAGGCACATTCATAGTTTTGCTACCCCTGCTTTGGCGGTGTCGGTTTGGAGACGCCGCCATGCTCGCCGCCGCTGCACTACTGGCAACCTCCCCACTCTTGGTTTATTACAGCCGGATGTTTATTCATGAAATGTTACTTGCCCTCTGTGGACTTGCGGCACTTATGTTCTTATGCGGCAAGCCCAGGTATCTATTGGCGGGTCTATTTGTAGGCCTGATGTTTGCGACCAAGGAGTCGTTTGCCATTACCATGATTGCGTGGGCGGCGGCAGGCGTCCTCATTGCCATCAGCTACCGAGAAGAGCTCAGCAAGCTAGGTTGGAGAAATATTGCCCAACAAGGCTGGACGAACTACCGGAAACCGATGGCCTACTCTCTCATCGCGGCGGCCCTCACGGCTGGATTTTTTTACACCAATGGCTTCAGCAATCCCAAGGGTGCGTGGGACGCCATTCGCACCTTCTTCATCTACAAGACTGGAGCCGGACACGAAAAAGCGTTTTTCTACTACTTCGAAATGCTAGCCATTCCTACCAAGGGTGGGATCTGGTGGTTTGAAACACCCGTCATCATCTTGGCGGCGCTGGCACTTTTTCAAACTTACATTCCGGGAAAGCAACGTAACATCAACACCAGCATCATTCGTTTTCTGGCCTACGTCTCAATTATCCACGTATTGATTTACAGCCTTATCGCATATAAAACTCCTTGGTTGATGTGCCTGCCATGGGCCTACACCTGCTTGCTCGCCGGCTTGAGCTTACGTGAGTTCCCCCAATGGAAAATGTCATTGAAGGTCATCGTTTCCATTCTCTTTTTCGGCATTCTTTTTCAGCAAACGAGGATCACCCGATACGCCACCGGACGTTTCGCCTCCGACGCCCGTAACCCCTATGCCTACGCCCCCACAAGCCGGGATGTGGAATCCATCCAACAATGGATGAAAGAACTCAAAAAAGAACTGCCACAAGAAGCACTGGAGCCTGTGGCGGTGGTTGGCACAGAATACTGGCCCTTGCCGTGGTATCTTCGGGACTTTGAAGCCATCGGCTACTGGCCTGAACCCGCTCCAGCGCTCAGCCTATGCCCACTCGTTTTTGCCATGCCCGAGGCCTCTGAAGCCATCAACGAGCAACTGAAAAAAACTCATACTCCATTTCTCAGGAGTCTCAGGGCGGAAGTCCCCGTGATGCTCTACCTCCGCAAAGATCATTTCGACCGCTGGATGACACCCGACACAAACTCACCACAATGAGCGCCCCCCACCCCATCCCAACGCATTTTAGCTTTCACCACGAGGCGATGATGACCACTTTCTCCCTGCGTATTTGCGGCAAGGATGAAAGCCTGATCCGTGGTCTGGCGTGCGAATGTATTGAGATGATCGACGCACTGGAACGCAAGTTGAGCCGATACCATCAAGGCGGCGAAGTTTACCAAATCAATCGCATGTCCGCTGGCGAGACGCTTCATCTCAGTGAGGAATCTCACGAGTGCCTGCTCACCGCCATGGAAGCCAGCATCCACACCGGAGGACTGTTCGACCCCACCTTGGGAACCATGATCGAACATCGAAAATCCGAGCTTGTGGGAGACCTCCCCCAACCTGCCGGAAAACTTGTTATTCACCCGGATTCCCCCATCGTCTTTTGCGAAGAACCCGGCCGGGTGATCGATCTTGGAGGTATTGGGAAAGGCTTCACACTCGATCAACTTGGAGATTTCCTCAGAGGATGGGATGTCGAGGGAGCTTTGCTTTCCGCCGGAGCCAGCACTCATTTGGCAATAGGTCCAGAATCGTGGCCAATAGATCTCACAGGAGACAATCATCTTCATTCCGTGCATCTTCAAGACGAAGCCCTCAGCGCATCCGGAACCAGCATTCAAGGCTGCCACATTGTGCATCCTGCCGAGGCTGATGAAAATGCAATGCACCAGCCCGAACATCACCTCTCACGCATCTGGGCACAGAGTCAGTCGGCAGCCCTCGCCGATGCCTGGTCCACAGCCTTAATGTTAATGACTCCAGAAGAGATCCGGCAGGCCCCATGCACAGAGTCCATGCTAAACGCTGTCCACATCGAGGAGGATGATGGGTTTCACTACATCTGTGCTTAATGCACCTTTCAATTCTCAGCCTGCACCTGCCTCTTAAGATCAATCATATGAAGTCCACGACGGTGGAGGATGAAAAATCCTGAAACCACCACCGTCACCGCCTGCAGCGAGTGAAGGACGATCGAATAAGCAATCGAAAATTCATCAGGGTAACCAAAAATCGAAAGCCCGATGACACAGCCCAGCTGAAAAGTCCCGACAAATCCAGGCGCACCAGGTGCAGCTACCGCCAGAGCAATCATCACACAAACGGTAACCCCCACCCACAGTGAAGCATCCACGCCGAAGCTCCACAATCCAACCTGATAGAGCAATGCTAACAAACCCCACAGCGTAGCCGACCAAAGGACCACCCACCCCAAGTCCCGCAGACTAGAGACACCGCGCAGCCCAGACAGAAAACCTTCGATCATCATCACCAATCGATCCGCCAACTTCGGGTATCTTTTCCCTATTACAAAAACAATCAGCTGCTCGGCCCACCGAGTCATCTTATTCGAACCAAGGTAAGCGGTCACCAAGACGGCAAGAATGCAAAGGGCAAGAACTGCCACCACTTTCGCACCCACAGAGATCAGAGGCGGCAGCGGCTCCAGATTCCCTACGGCCAAGCCCAGCATGACCATCAGAGTAAGAGCATCAAATGCCCGCTCCGTTACAATACTCGCCAGACCTGTGGAGAACCGCACGGGTTGCCATCGGCTCAGAAACCATGGACGGATCACCTCTCCCACACGCAGAGGCAGCACAAAGGTGGCGGTAAACCCCACCAGCGTCGCCTCAAACAAACTCATTCTCGAAACAGCCAGCTCACTCGGTAACAAGTGCCGCCATCGGAGCGCCCGCACCCAGAACGTCGCCAATGTGAGTAAAACGAACACCGGAAGATACAGCAAGTTCACCCGACCAAGCTCGACCCCAAGAACAGCCCAATCGAGACGAACCCCTAGGCCAACAAGAATCGCCAGACTCAACAGCCCGCTGGCGACAACCGCAGTTCGATGACTTCGTATTTTTTGCACCTTCAATTCTCCTTTTCGTATTTTCACGTGTCTCTTACCCGCAAGTAGCTCTAGCGTAGAAAGTTCCAAGATTCAATATGAAGTATCAACTTCGCGCATTTAGTATTCTTTCGCGGTAAAAAATGAATATCAACCCAAGTCATTTTATAAAATCCTCCTGATAGCCTGAAACCTAACGTATCAAGGGAACCCGCAATGTGACCAACATGACACACGGTCATTCTTCGTGTGTGGTATCAGCCATGGCAGGTTCCCGCCGTGTCAGAGTCCAGTCAAAAATCAACCAAGCCAAACTCGATCTTTGCAGGAAAGCGAGGATTCCGCATCATGGGGCTTCGTCTGACGACGGATGGCAGCGTGAAGGGGTTTTTTGGAGGTAATGCTTATCTTGCCATTATCTTCCTGCTCTTCATTTGCCTATTTTTGCTGAAGGCGGCCATTGGTTTCTTTCCAGGGTATCGCGTGGAACTCAGCGAGGCCAGAGAGTCGGGTCTGGAATTTGTCAATGTCATCAAGCAGGAAACCGTGGGATTTACCGCTCTGAAACGCAAAATGGAAGTGGCCTACATCGCGGAGAAGCGAGCTAAGCTTGGTGATCAAGAAGCAGTCATCTTGCTCTATAACCGCTTCGAGGGAGTGGTCGATGACCATCTGGAGGATGAGGTGGACGCCTACGCGGAGATGGGGGACGGAGAATTACGCAAGCAACAAAACACTGCACTCACCGCCCTCGTCAAACAGCACTGTCAGAACCTACCCGCTGAAGAAATCGCCCTGTCGCTCTCGCCACTGGGAATCGAATCCACCTCTCAAAAAATCAAGGACCAAGCCATCGCTCTGGCTACGGAATATGCCCTCACGGAGGCGGAGACTCCTGAGGAAATCCAAACGATCACAGAAAGCATTCGCGCTGAAATGGGCGAATTCACCCAAGCGCTGGAAGCGATGGAGGCTACCGGAAAACCTCTCAAAGCACTCGAAGATCAACTCGCCATCCAAGCGCAGAAAACCGTCAAACTACTCAGACGCCAACGCGAAATTCCAGAAAGAATCGCAGCACTACGCGAAGGCGCCGGGAAAATAACCGACCCCGACGAACGTGCGAAAAAACTCAAAACGGCGAGAAAACTTGAAGCGGGATTGGAGTCGCACATCCCAATCGACCAGCGAGCTGAGGTATTCTATCAATCGATCAGTAAACATGAAAAAATCACAACCACATTGATCCAAAATCTGGATGCAGCCAAAGACCTCATCCCCCCCACCCTCGAATCACCCGAAGCACAAAAAAGCATCGCAGAACTGCAATTGCTCATCCCAGCCTACGCTGAGATTTTAAATCAAAAAAAACAATCGCTCACATCGTGGAGACACGATGCCAAAGTCAGCACCTGGACCGCCGCCAAGGCATTCTTTTTCGGCACCGAGTGGCAAACCAACAGCAGCTGGCAGGATGCTTACGGCATCCTACCACTCCTGATAGGGTCATTACTAATCGCCGGTGTTTCCCTCCTCATTGCGGTGCCCATCGCCATCGGGGCGGCCGTTTATGTCAACCAGTTCAGCCACCGCCGTGAAGCGGCCATACTCAAACCCTCCATCGAATTTGTCCAAGCCATCCCATCGGTGGTGCTAGGTCTCTTTGGAGTGCTCGTCCTAGCCGGACTGCTAAAAGATGCCAGCGCGCATCCTCTGCTATCATGGATTCCGGGCTTCCCCATCCAAGAGCGACTCAATGTTTTACTCGCCGCCCTTTTATTGGCCTTCATGGCCGCCCCGACGATTTTCACCCTCGCAGAAGATGCGCTCAACAACGTGCCCAAAGCCTACAGCGAGGCCTCATTGGCGATGGGTGCCACCAAGCTTCAAACCGCACTCAAAATCGTCTTACCCGCAGCCGCCTCCGGCATCATCGCAGCCGTGCTGCTCGGATTTGGTCGAGTGATCGGTGAAACAATGGTCGTCCTCCTCGTAGCAGGAAACAAAGCGGCCATCCCAGACTTCACCCAAGGCCTCGCCGTAGCCACCCAGCCGGTGCACACCATGACCAGCATCATCGCCCAGGAATGTGGCGAAGTAGAAAGCGGCTCACTCCACTACATGGCCCTCTTCATGGTCGGCCTCATCCTCTTCGTCATCTCACTCTCCGTCAACAGCTTCTGCCAAAAAGTCCTCAAAAAGTAGGATAGGCTTCCCAGCCTGTCGACTCCCTGTAGCGCGCCAACCCAAGCCCCCAA
>CAYNNY010000034.1:0-5440 GCA_964398555.1 uncultured Verrucomicrobiales bacterium | reverse complement strand
AGGATAGGCTTCCCAGCCTGTCGACTCCCTGTAGCGCGCCAACCCAAGCCCCCAACCACGCAACTTCACGACTTCACGACTCCAAGACTTCCAGACTTCCAGACTTCAAAACACCCATGAAATCACCCCATCCATTCACCCGCAAAAAAGGTGCCAAAGACATCACAGAAAGCGGACTCAAGCTAATCCTTGCCGGATGTGCCTACCTCATCGTCATCTGTGCGGCACTGATCTTTTTTGACATCGCTAGAAAAGGATTGCCCACTTTTGTCAAAGCTGAAGCCCCCTATATCAACACCGAGTTTTTCACAGAAAACCCGCAGACTCTCGTCAGCTTCCACGATACCGAGGGAAAAGACTACGCCATGTCATCCAATAATTTTGAAATCTGGCACAAGGAAAACCCCAGCATCGAAGTCCTCGGCGAACACCGCCTCAACTACAGCGCAGGCGGAATCCTCAACCCCTTGGCGGGAACCGCACTCTTGGTCATCTTCAGTATGCTGATCGCCCTCTTCATTGGCGTCGCCGCCGCTGTTTACCTCAGCGAATACTGTGGCCAAGGTCGTGTTATGTCGATGATCCGACTCGCCATTCTCAACCTCGCCGGAGTGCCCTCGATTGTTTTTGCGCTCTTTGGTTGGGGAGTCTTTTGCTACATGGCGCCCATCCTCGTTACCGAGGTATCGGACCGCACACTCTGGGCTTTCAAAATCAACAGCGACACCTATCTCAGCTTTCAAGGCTGGGGCACCTCACTCATTGCAGGAGCCTTCACCCTCGCCATTATGGTGCTCCCAGTCATCATCACCGCCTGTGAAGAATCTCTGAGAGCCGTGCCCGGAGGATTCCGTGAGGCATCTCTCGCACTGGGGTCATCGAAGTGGCAAACCATCCGGAAATCCGTCCTTCCCTACGCACTCCCCGGCATCATGACCGCCACCATTCTCGGCATCACCCGTGTGGCTGGCGAAACAGCCCCCATCATGCTCACCGCTGTGGCCACGGACAAAAACAACCTTCCCTGGGAAGGGCTCGAAGACACATGGAGCTTTTTCGGACAATCGGTGCAGGCTCTCCCCTTCCACATCTACACCCTCGCCAAACTTCCCGATGACCCATTGAGCAAACCGATGCAAAACGGAGCCACCCTAGCCTTCCTTCTCCTCGTGATGGGATTCGCCGCGCTCTCCATCATACTCCGCAACCGCGTCCGCAAAAAACTTAAATGGTAGGGCGCTGCGCTTTAAATTCTAAATATTAAACTCTAAATTCTAACTTTTTATGTCTGCGACATTACTTAAAACTCAAACAGAAACCGACTCCGCCATCGACAAGCCGGTGATTGAAATCGACCAGCTATCCTTTAGCTACGACCACGGGAAAACCAACACGCTAAAATCGATCTCAGTCGATATCCCCGCCCATCAGGTCACGGCATTGATCGGTCCCTCTGGCTGTGGAAAATCCACACTGCTCCGCTGCCTGAACCGGATGAATGATCTCATCGATACCGCCCGCATCACTGAGGGAGCGGTCCGGATTATGGGACACGATATCAACAGCCACGATGTCGACCCTATCGAACTGCGCAAACACGTCGGGATGATTTTCCAGAAATACAACCCCTTCCCAAAGACCATCTTTGAAAACGTGGCCTACGGTCTTCGTATCCAAGGTGAGCGCCGCAAGAAAGTGCTCGCTGAAGCTGTGGAAGACAGCCTTCGAAGCTCCGCGCTTTGGGATGAAGTCAAAGACCGACTCCATGATAATGCCCTGGGACTCTCTGGCGGCCAGCAGCAGCGCCTCTGCATTGCCCGCACCATTGCGGTAAAACCCAAAATCATTCTCATGGACGAGCCCTGCTCAGCGCTCGACCCGATTGCCACAGCCAAAGTCGAAGAGCTCATGAACGAACTCCGCAAGGACTTCACCATCGTCATCGTCACCCACTCCATGCAACAAGCCAGCCGCATCTCTGACAACACCGCCTTTTTCTACATCGGCAATCTGGTTGAATACGGCAAAACAGAAAACATCTTTTCCAATCCCCAAAAACAACAAACCGAGGACTACATCAGTGGCCGATTTGGTTAACGGATAAAAGAAGAAGAATCAAACATTAGAAATCACACCATGACACATAGAGGACATATACTTAGTAGCTTCGATGAAGCACTTCGGGAACTGAAGGAAAAAACGATCGGTATGGGATCCGCCACCCAGCGGAACTTGCAAAATGCCATGCGCGGCCTACTCGAGCGCAACAAAGAACTCTGTAACCAAGCCATCGCGGATGACGATGATGAAGATAGACTCGAAATCGAGATCGACCACATGGGCATGAGCCTGATCATCAAATTCCGCCCACTGGCTGGAGATTTACGAATGGTGCTGGCATCGATGAAAACATCATCCCACCTCGAACGCATTTCAGATCAAGCGGTGAGCATCGCCAAGCGTGCCCGTAAGATGCTCAAGAACCCTGAACTTCAGGAGTTACCACAAATGGAAGGACTCTATCAAGTATCCGCCAGGATGCTCGCCGATGCCCTCCTTGCCTACACCGATAACAACACGGACTTAGCCCTCGCCATCATTGAACGCGAAAAAGAGCTAAAAAAAATCCGCAAAACCAACTCACGAATGATTTCCAAAAAGTTGGAATCTGACACCACTCAATCGCGTGATTACCTCGACCTCCTCTTCATTTGCCGCTGGCTCGAGCGCGTTGGAAATCTGGCCACCAACATCGCAGAAGATGTCATTTTCGAAGAAACCTCCACAGACATCCGCCACGGAGGAGAGCTACCTGAAAGACTGTAGGACCGATTTGCAATCGGTCGGCTGCCTATCACTGATCTACCGTGGCGGCGGTTTGCAAGCAGTCCATGTGCTTGTCTGTCATATGGAAGGCCTCGCTCAAGAATTTTGCAACCTCATGGTCAATAGCCATAGTTAGGTCCTGAACCATTTTCCCGCCAAGACCTTTGATTCTTTCAAGCCCCTTCAAAAGCTGCGGATACTTCTTGAATTCAAGACCTTTATTGCGAAGCTTTGGGTTTAATACCCCGCCGATTACGGCGATCTAATGTATCGAAGGGAACTCAAATACCCCGCTTTCGAGGCACGAGAAAGTCGAGCTTGGTTCGGGGCTTGCCCCGGGGGATTTTTATTATCGTTCTTGTGGTTAGTTTTTTCTTGCTTTTTTATTTAGTGTATTTACTTTGTGGCCAAGCCATGCGTGTAATGAAAATTATTTTATCTTCTTTCGGAATACTGTTCTCACTGAGCATCTTTTTTCTAACTTCTACAGAGAACCATTCATTTTCTACTGAACAGCTTGCTGACCCTCATATTGCTACTAGAGTCGTCGGGGAAGGTGGATATTTAGTTTCTGAAACAGGTAGGCGGCGTCTTTCGGATGCCTCTAAAGTCGAGCAGAGAGGAGTCTTTTCCTCAGTAACTACACATTCTAAAAAAACAAAGAGCCAGGCCGAAATTGATGTTTTAAGCTCAGATGAGCAACAGTCCCTCTGGAAAGCCTTCGCGCAGGCACGACACGCGGTGCGTAAAATTCCATCGGGCTGGGCTGAGCGTCCGGAGAATAGAGGTTTTGATTATTATGCCTTGAATCCGAAGCAGCATTTAACTACCCGATTCGGACGCGCTGGAGTGGGGATCAGCTCGGCTGATCAAGCTTATACAGAGGAAGACTTAAAAAATCCGCACACGGCTTGGAAAGCGATGCTTAAGCTGGAGTCATTTGCGGGCAGCGCATTATCGAGAGATACCGTGGCTCAGAAGCCGGCAGAGCAGAATGATCGGATAGAATATCACCATACACCTACGCTTTCGGAGTGGTATATTAATGGTAGCGAGGGTATTGAGCATGGTTATACCGTTACTCAGAGACCTGCTCATTTAAAGAAGGGCGCTCAGGTGACTATCGGCATTTCCCTCGCGGGCTTACAGGCGGTGCAGGGTGAAGATGCGGGTAAAATGATTTTTAAAAATGGAGATCGAGAGGTCTTGAGTTATTCGAAGCTTAAAGTGGTAGATGCCACGGGAAAGGAATTACCTGCATCTATGCAAGCCACGACAAGTGGAATCCTCCTAGCGTATCATGATGCTGGAGCTATTTATCCTGTCACCGTAGATCCTTTAATTTCCTCTCAAGAAAAAAAATTGACCGCGAATGATGCCTCGGCAGGTGACAATTTTGCTAAATCCGTGGCGATCTCAGGGGACACGGTAGTCATCGGATCCTCCGGAGACGATGACGGGGGATCCTCCTCAGGTTCGACCTACGTCTTTCAGCGGGTAGGCAACACGTGGAGTGAGCAACAAAAACTGACCGCGAGTGACGCCTCGGCAGATGACTATTTTGGCTATTCCGTGGCGATTTCAGGGGACACGATAGTCGTTGGGGTTTTTGGAGATAATGATGGGGGGACTAACTCAGGTTCGACCTACGTCTTTCAGCGGGTGGGTGGCACGTGGAGTGAGCAGCAAAAACTGACCGCGAGTGATGCTATGGTATTTGACAATTTTGGCAAATCCGTGGCAGTCTCAGGGGACACGGTAGTCATCGGATCTTATCTAGATGATGACGGGGGTTCTAGCTCAGGTTCGACCTACGTTTTTCAGCGGGTAGGTGGCACGTGGAGTGAGCAGCAAAAACTCACTGCGAGTGACGCTTCGGCTGGGGACTATTTTGGTTATTCCGTAGCGATCTCAGGGGACACGGTAGTCATCGGATCTTATCTAGATGATGACGGGGGTTCTAGCTCAGGTTCGACCTACGTTTTTCAGCGGGTAGGTGGCACGTGGAGTGAGCAGCAAAAACTGACCTCGAATGACGCTTCAGTAGCTGACAATTTTGGTTATTCCGTGGCGATCTCAGGGGACACGGTCGTTATCGGAGCCTATGGAGACGATGACGGGGGTTCTAGCTCAGGTTCGACCTACGTCTTTCAGCGGGTAGGCAGCACGTGGAGTGAGCAGCAAAAGCTGACCGCGAATGATGCCTCCGTAAATGATTTTTTTGGCCGTTCTGTGGCAATCTCAGGGGATACGGTCGTTATCGGAGCCTTTGGAGACGATGACGGGGGCGCTACCTCGGGTTCGTCCTACGTCTTTCAGCGGGTAGGCAGCACGTGGAGTGAGCAGCAAAAACTCACTGCGAGTGACGCTTCGACATTGGACTATTTTGGTAAATCCGTGGCGATCTCAGGGGACACGGTAGTCATCGGAGCCTATGGAGATAATGATGGGGGGATTAACTCAGGTTCGTCCTACGTTTTTCAGCGGGTAGGCAGCACGTGGAATGAGCAACAAAAACTGACCGCTAATGATGCTTCGGCATTGGACTATTTTGGTTATTCCGTGGCGATTTCAGGGGACACGGTAGTTATCGGAGCCTATGGAGACGATGACG
>CAYNNY010000033.1:18086-21426 GCA_964398555.1 uncultured Verrucomicrobiales bacterium | reverse complement strand
CGCCCCAGGGAGATTAAAAACGAATCTGGGATGAATAAAGATGATGTGGACAACCAAGCCGGATGGTTCAAAGTGCTCTCCCGCGCCTCCTACCTCACTGCGCCAGTGCAGTGATAACTCAAATTCATCAAACTTCAACCTTGCAAGAACACGCCCACAGCCTTAATCAGTCGGCATGTCCACGGCTCTTCCCACCAAGCCCCGCAGCCTGAACCAACGAAGTCAGGTCACGATTGTTGCATCCACTTACAACGAGGAGTTTACCAACGCCTTGGTGGAAAACACACAACAGGAGCTTGCGGAGCTCATGCCCAACGCAAAAATCAATCTCGTCCGCGTGCCCGGAGCCTTTGAAATCCCCGTCACCGTGGAGGCCCTCATCCAACAACACACTCCCGAGTGCATCATCACACTCGGATTGATTATCCGTGGCCAAACCGCCCATGGCGACCTCGTCGCGGAAAGCGTGACCAAAGCCTTGCAGGAAATCGCCGTCCGACACACCACCCCGATTATTCATGAAGTGGTGCTTGTCAGCGATGACAAACAAGCCTACGCCCGCTGCATCGGCAGCAAACTCAACCGCGGCCGTGAAGCCGCCCGCGCCGCCACCTCCATCCTCGACACCTTTAGCCAATTCAAACGCACCTCTGGTCGCGTTTACCCTAGCAATGTATAAACGCCGCGACATCCGCGAAGCTGCCGTTCAGTTTCTCTATTTTGCCGACCTCGAAGGAGGAGCCGACCCCTCTGACATGCAGGAAACCTTCTGGCAAATCACCCAGGAAAACAGCCTGCGCAAACTCGCCAAGGCCAAAGCCAAAGCCATACTGCACATCGCCCAAGGGCGTGAAAGCCGCATCGCCAAGCTCAGTGAACACGTGCCACTCGCCCTGACCGAGCTCAAGGCCGTAGGCGACCTGACCGCACTCACCGTCCCCCTGCGCGCCCTACTCCGCCAGGAAAGCAAGCTCAACGCAGCCATCGAACTCCTCAAATCATCCACCCAGAGCAAAACCAGTGACGACCTGATCGAGTCCCGACTCGAAGACATCTTCATCGCCAACCGTGTGGTCAAAGATGCCCGGACAGCCTGGGACAATGCTCTCGATGACCTCCCCGTCTGGCGAAATAAACTCGAAGCCATCACCGCAGCCGCCACTCACCTTGAGCGCATTTCAGAACGCTTTAACGGCATTGACAATCTAGAATCCACCGAGGCCCCCGCTCATGGAACGGAGCACCTCCACGCCAGCAGCCAGGAACTGACAGCCTTCCGCAAAGACACCGAGGCCCTCGTCCAAGGAGTGCTCAGTCACAAAGAAAGCCTCGATGAAAAACTTGGCGACATCGTAGAAAACTACTCCCCGGAGCGGGTCGACCCCGTCGATCGCGCCATCCTACGCATCGGTGCCTACGAGATTATCCACCGCGATGACATCCCGCGCGCCGTCAGCATCAATGAAGCCATCGAGATCGCCAAACGCTTTGGCACCACCGAATCCTCCCGCTTCATCAACGGCATCCTCGATGCCCTGTAGGATAGGCTTCCCAGCCTGTCGACTCCCTGTCGCTCGTAGAATCAAGAGCCCAGAATCAAGAGCCAAGACCAGAAAGTGGGATTGTCCCGTGCCCTGTCATCTGCCTATCGCTGATCAACCGTGGCGGCGGTTTCCAACCGCCCAGCTTTGATCAAATCATGCACAATGATATTAGTGACAGGCCTGATCATTTTTATTGGAAAAGCTCAAACTCTAAATTCCCTTTGACGGGCACATCATCCATGTATAACATGGATACATGCAAAAGTTACAAATATTATTCCCTGAGCCCATGATGGGGCGATTGAGGGAGGTTTCTAAACAGGAAGACGTGCCTGTCAGTGACATCATTCGTAGAGCGGCAGCCATGTGGCTGGAGCGTTTCCCTACCCAACCATCTGGCCACAAAGAGGTTCCGACGGTAGATGCTGGTCGTTGCCTGATGAATGCGGAAGATATGAAAGAAGCTCTTTATGAATAGCTTAGATACAAATATCCTTATTTATGCTGTGAATCGGGGCTGTGATGAGCATGAACCGGCTAAGAAAGTGTATCAAAAAATGCTGGATTCTCCATTGGATTGGATTGTCAGTGACCAAGTGCTCTTTGAGTTTTATCGCGGTTTAAGGCACCCTAAAATCTTACAACGCCCTCTCAATCACCAGCAAGCCATTGAGCAGATTACTTTTATAAGAGAGGACTCGGGAGTTTTGCATTGTGCTTATGAAACGACATTTTGGGATCAGGTCAAAACATTTGGATCCGCTAAAAACCCCAAGGCTGTGCATATTTTTGATCGTGTCTTAGCTAGTACGCTCCTGAAAAACGGGGTGAAGCAGATGTACACCAGAAACACAAAAGATTTTACCGAATTTGAGTTCGAGGCATTAATTAATCCGATTGATGGGGATTAAGCCATGTAAAATAATCCCATCCACCTAAGTGAAGTGCTCGCCGCAGCACCCTACTTCGAGCGCACCTCCTGAATGCTTGGCTTCTCATGCACAATGACATTCGAGAAAGGCATGATCATTTTTGTTTTCTCCAGATCATACTCTTTTTCTATAGCCTCTTTGATGGCTTTGGCTATTTGGTATTCCTTTCGGGTTATATTGAATTCCTGAATCTCACGTGCTGGATTCACTCCTCCACGTTTGGTTGAATTTAGCAATTTTTTCATTTTTTTCACCCTATTATCAATCAATAGAAGTTGGTGCTTCATAGAATCACGCACGTTAATCGCCTGCTTTTCCAAGCTGATCTCAAGCTCGGCTATTGCGGTTTTTTGCATGATTATATCTGGGTGCTTTTCACTAAGCCCGTCTGCAAGCAGAGCCTTCATCTCTTTGTCCGACTCAGTATATTTATTATAATTTTCTTTGAAGTCGGCATTTGGCAAATCTGCTACGGCAGCAACCAACTCGCTCCTATTCAATGGAAGTAATTTGTTAATCTCAAAAGTCAGCTGATCCTTATGACGTTCAGATTGATAAAGTTCTTTCACAGCTAAATACGCAAGATCTCTATCACCAATCGTTTTACTTTTTCGCTCAGTTTTTATGTAAATAATCCCTAATTTTTCAGCAATATCCATCAACCTCTTACGGAGGTCAGCAGCGCGATCACTCTGACTCTGAAGCACCACCTTAATCGCTTTCAGCTGATCCTTCCTGATGCCGATTTCAAGATCCCTTCGTCGTTGCATATAGGCTTGATAGACGGCTTTACAAATCATCTGGGCACTCTCCTTCTCCTGGTGCACCACAGAAATCTCAATGAGATCCGTCCCCCTCCTCGGT
>CAYNNY010000033.1:7783-17986 GCA_964398555.1 uncultured Verrucomicrobiales bacterium | reverse complement strand
CCTGAGCTGTTATCCTCCCCAACAAAAAAATTGGCAAGGCTAATCATGGACGGTTGCGACTAAAACTTGTAGGCTCTGGCCAGCCTAAAGTAGGACAAGTTTGCAACTTATCGGCAGGCTTAGGAAGCATCTGGATTAATCATAGCTCCAATGATTCGCATCAAGGTCCTCGGGCTAAGTTAAAGCCCCTTACATGCAAGCTTCGGACTTGCCGCCCGTATGGTTACGTGGTTTGATCTCCCAAGCCCCCCCCACCAGACCAGCACGCCATCGGCCTATGAGCACTAAAATCAATATTCTCGGACAAAACCACATTCCTCAAGAAGGAACTCTCATCATCCCTGGCCGACTCGATTTCCACGAAATGCTCCACCTCGAGCAAATCTTCTCCGGCAGAAAAATCACCTGGCTCTGCGAAGAACTGGTGAGCCTAGACGACACCGTCCGCAGCTACCTTGATCGCGATGCCACCACAGCGATCGCTTTCGCAGCCGACGATCCCGACCCTCTCACCATCGGAGAAAACCTACGGGAAAATATCGCGGATGGAGGAGTGCTCATCTTCTTCCCCGGACACGTCATTGCCCACGCAGGAGAATGCTGTCACATCCCCGCCACCACGCTCAAGCAGCTCTGCGCTCTCGGCCTGCCCACCCTGCCACTCTCCGTCAGTAGCCCTCGGGAACTTTCCAATTCACCAGAGAATACCAGCAAACTCCCGGAATCCGTCCTTTGCTTCGCCCCGCCCATCGCCGCCAAAGACATCAGTGTCGCGGCCTGGAGACAGGGCCTGCTTGCCGCAGAGGAAACCGCCTTTTCTACCCGATCTTTCCTCAAGGAGTCCCTGCCCGTCACCTTGATTGCCGCGCTTAAAAAACACGGTGCCACCACCACGCTTTATGATGGCACAGACGACTCACAGCTGACCTTCGATAAAATCCTTGCCACCGCCATCGTCTTTGCGGGTGAAATCAAAGAGCTCACCCAAAAGAAACGCGTCGGCATTATCCTCCCTCCCGGAAAAGGTGGTATGATCGCGAACCTCGCCGTAATACTCGCTGGAAAAATCCCAGTGAACATCAACTTCACCTCCAGCCATACCGCGGTGCAGTCCTGCATCCGCCAAGCGGATCTGGATAAATTTATCACCGCAGACCCCTTTGTCCGCAAAGTCAACTCCTTCCCATGGCCACCTAACAGGGACCTCATCTATATCGAACGCACCCTCCCCAATCTGAAGAAAAAAATCACCCGCTGGTTCCTCCTCTGCAAAACCCTCCCCACCCCAATCATTGCCAAAATGCTCGGTCTTGGAAAATCAAAAGGAACCGATGAAGCGGTGCTACTCTTCACCTCTGGCTCCTCCGGCGAACCTAAAGGCGTGCCGCTCTCCCACCGCAATATCCTCGCCAACGTCTGCCAATTTGGTAGCCGGATCAACCTCAGCCAAGAAACCAACATCCTCGGCTGCCTCCCGCTCTTCCACTCATTTGGCATCACCGCCACCCTGCTCTACCCTATCATCCAGGGCATCAACCTCGTCACCTATCCGAACCCACTGGAGACGAAACGACTCGCCGAGCTCATTCAAATGCACGGAGTTAATGCCCTGATCACCACCCCTACATTCCTCCGAGGCTACATGCGCCGAGTCAAACCCGAACAACTCTCCAGCCTCCACTACTGCATCACCGGAGCTGAAAAACTTCCCGACTCTCTCGCCACGGCCTTTAAAGAAAAATTCGGCATCGATATTCTCGAAGGCTACGGACTCACCGAAACCTCCCCGGCCACCAACATCAACCTCCCGACCCCTGAACCACATGGCAACGCCCCTGTGATCGAGGCCCGCCGACTCGGCTCAGTAGGCAAGCTCCTTCCCGGCATCGCTGTCAAAATGACCAACCCCGCCACGGACAAACCATGCCCAGTCAATGAAGCCGGCAGCATCTGGCTACGTGGCGCTAACATCTTTTCAGGCTACCTCAACGATGAGAAAAAAACCTCCGAAGTCATCCACGATGGCTGGTTTAACACCGGCGATGTCGGCCGACTCGATGACGATGGCTTTCTCTACATCGAAGGCCGCCTCTCTCGATTTTCCAAAATTGGCGGCGAAATGGTCCCCCACGAAGTAATCGAGGCAGCCATCAACAAACTCCTCGGACTCGATCAAGAAACCGAACGCAAAATCGCCGTCGTCGGCATCCCCGACAAACAAAAAGGCGAAGCCATCGCCCTGCTCACCACCGTCTGTGGAGAAACCCGCGACCAGGAATGCATCGCCCTACGTTACCAACTCATGGACGAAGGCATCCCCAGCCTCTGGTGCCCAAAGCTCTTCATCCCCGTCGAAGAAATCCCCATGCTCGCCTCCGGAAAACTCGACCTCAGCGCCTGCAAGCAACTTGCCAGCGGACGGTAGGCGGGAATCAGGGGTCAGTAAGCGGTTCAACTCAATCACTGAATAACAAAATCACCGAATAACCAAAATGCACCGAGCTCTCTTCATCCTCATTCTCACCGCGGTCAGCCTCGCTGCCCAGGTGCCTCGCAATTGCCAACAAGCGCTGGTAGGAATCGCGGGTGATTGGAACTCCTCCCATGTGACGCTGACGCTTTATCAAAAGCATGGCAAGAGCTGGAAACCCGTAGGCGCTCCTTGGCAAGGTCGACTCGGAAAAAGCGGGCTCGCCTGGGGCCGCGACCTCCACCCGAAAGTCTCCAGCAACGCCCCGGTCAAAAAAGAAGGTGACTGGCGCGCGCCGGCCGGGATCTTCCGGATCGGAGGAGCCTACGGCTACGCCGCTGATATTCAGCGACACAAAAACCTCCCCTACCATCACATCACCACCAAAGACCTCTGGGTGGAAGACCGGAACTCCCCTCACTACAACCGCCACATCGTTCTCGAAAAACAGCCGGCCACCTCCTGGGAGAAAAAATCCCAAATGCGCCAGAACGACCACGCCCATTCACTCAAACTCTACATCGCCCACAACGATGCCATCCTAGGTGGCAAACCCGTCCCTGGACTCGGCAGCGCCATCTTCTTCCACATTTGGCGCGGCGGCGGCAGCCGACCCACCGCAGGCTGCACCACCATGCCCGAGACCAAGCTCAAACAACTCATCGCCACCATCGACCCCGCCAAACACCCCATCTACATCCTCCTCCCCAAAGCCGAATACCAGCAGCTACGCAAGAGCTGGAAACTACCGTGAACCGCAGGCTTTAAACTCTAAGTTTTAAGCTCTAAACTCCAAAGCACAGCCTGATTATTCAAACCAGCACTATGAATTCGCATTCAAAACCCTACAACCTTGAGGAAAGAACCTACCAGTTTTCTCTATCTGTAAGGATGTTCCTCAAGCAACACAAGTGGGATCCCGTCAGCTGGTCAGATGTCACACAAGTATTAAGATCTTCAGGCTCGGTGGCCGCTAATTTTGTGGAAGCGAATGAAGGCATTAGCCAAAATGACAAACTTTATCGTCTCCGTATTAGCAAAAAAGAAGCTAAGGAATCAGGTCTTTGGCTTCGCCTTATTGGGGAAACAAATACCACAACAAACATTCAACAGACCGAACTGACAGCGCTTAAACAAGAAGCGGGAGAACTAGTGAAAATTCTTGCTGTCATCATCAGGAACAAAGAAAACTCCTAGGATACGAGCGCTAAAAATGCTACAATTATCTATTCCGTCAACGAAGCTAATACCACAGCCTCGCCTCACAATTCTCCACCACAACCTTGGAGTTTAGAACTTAAAACTTAGAATTTATTAGTATGCTCAGCTTCTCAACATGCTGGAATAACTCCCGCCACATCGAAGGTGATACTATCATCGATGAAATCCTAGAGCTTGGGTTCGATACCATCGAGCTCAGCCACGGCATGACGATCTCCAAATTTCCAGGGATCCAAAAAGCCTATCAGGATGGGAAATTTCGCTGCTCTGGTGTCCACAACTACTTCCCGTCACCTGTCGAGGTCATGATCGATGCCCCGGACGCCTACGAATTCACCTCACACCGTATCTACGACCGCAAACGCGCCATGGATTTAACCATGCGGACCTTAGAAATCGCTGCGGAGTTCAATGCCCAATACGTCGTCATGCACATGGGATCGGTTCCCATGCCTAGCAAAAAGTGGACAAAGCCGCTGACAACCATGGTCAGAGAAGGTCACCAGCTCGACCCCGCCTACGCCAAAGCCAAACTCAAATTTGTCCAGAAGCGCGAAAAAATTGCCCCGCTCTACTACCAACGCGCCATCGAAGCGTTAGAGCAACTTTCCGAAAAAGCGGCCGAACTCAAAATCCCCCTCGCCGTCGAATCCCGCAGCCGATTCGAAGACGTTCCTAGCGAATCCGAAATGATCCGACTCCAAGAGCACTTCAAAGACAACCCATGGGTCGGCTACTGGCATGACTTCGGCCACGTCCAACTCAAACACAACCTAGGCCTGCTCGACCACGACCAATGGCTCGGCAAGATGGCGCCCTACCTCATCGGCTGCCACGTCCACGACGTCCACTGGCCCGACCGCGACCACCGCGTCCCCCTCACTGGCGAGCTCGACTTCAAAAAACTCCTCCGCCACATCGACCCGAAAAAGCCCCTCGTCTGGGAACTCAGCCCGACCCGCAAAACCGAGCAAATCAAAGAAGCGCTCAAAGTCTGGAAACACGCCTTCCCAGAAACCCTCGAAAAGTAGGATAGGCCTCCCGGCCTGTCGACTGCCTATCGCTGATCAACCCGCGCCACTCAACCCAAGAAAATTCTGTTGATTCTGTCTAGCGCCACAGGCAACTTGTCCGCCATAGTCTCAGCGAAAGAAGATCAACCCTAGATAACGCTCCAAACTCCAAGTTCTAAAAACCAATCCTACACGACGCTCAACAGTGAGTCGACAGGCCGGGAGGCCTATCCTACAGACCCAGCATCCCCTTGATCGCTTTTTCGATCACCTTGGAATCGGCAATTTTTTTCGGCTTATCGTATCCTAACCAAATAATCGTGACGGTGGACCCATCCACACTCACCCCCCAGCCATCGCGTCTCGATCCGGTGCAGGCGACCAGTCGTTTTTTTTCTTTCCCCTTTCCTTTCACGGTATCCATCTCCGCAAAGGAATCTTTAGCAGCATCCGCTCTAATCGCTTGGCTCTGACGCGCCTGATGCGTGTAAAGCACGCGACCTTGCGTATCCGTTATTTTCAGAATATAATGAGGCTTCGGTTTTTTTCCATGGTTCGCGAGGATAGAAGTGGCCACGGCAAGCTCCATCGCGCTGGCGGCAATCGCCCCACGGTAGAGGTCTTCTGTTTCTTGAAACGGGCCATTCAGATCGAGCCGTTTCGAGAGACGGATCGTTTCCTGCACACCGAGCTGACGACCGGTCTGCACAGGTTTTCTAGGGATAGGCACCTTGCCGCGCTCCCTCGCGAGAGCACTTAGAAAAGGCGTGTAGGCAGGACCAAGATCACGCTTGGCGCGGTAGGCTCGGTTAAAGGAGGACACCTGAAAAGAACGGCCACCAGAGAGCGCGAGTATCCCTCCTGTCTTTGCGTCCATCTTGACAATCGAGGCCTGAAGCTCCCCTACTTTTTCTTTTTCCAAGCCCTCGATCGGTTGACTGAGAAGGTCATCGCAACGCTTCTGCTGCTTGGCATCCAAGGTGGTGTAGATGCGCAGTCCACCATCGCGGATGTCATGTTTCTCGAGGAGGATTTGTAAATAATAACGGATATTCTCCCTGACGTAAGAGCTCCCTTTGCTTCGCTCTTTTTTCGGAACCAAACGAATGGTCTCGACCTTCGCCAAGGCCTCTTCTTCTTTCGTAAGAAACCCACTCTGCACCATCCTGGCTAACACCTCATCACGCTGCTCCACCGCGCCATCCCAATTCCGGAAAGGTGAAAAGAGATGCGGCCCGCGAATGATGCCGACTAACATAGCGCATTCACTCAAGTTCAGATCCTTGGTCGATCGCCCAAAATACGTTTGCGCAGCCTCTTCCACACCATTACACCCAGCACCAAAGTAAATTCTATTCAGATAATGGGTGAGGATTTCATCCTTGGTGTAGTTGCGCTCGATCCTGAGGGTCAGCGCCATTTCCAGAAATTTTCTGTGCAGAGACTTCGCCCGCATATCGTCGTAACTATTCCGCGCTAGCTGCATGGTAAGCGTCGATGCTCCCTGGGTAAATGACCAGTCCTTAATATTGCGCAGCGTCGCCCGGACCAGCCCTTTGGCATCGATCCCGCTATGATCAGGGAATCGCAGATCTTCCCGCGCCCTGAGCGCCTCCACCATGACCTCCGGGATTTCATCGCGCGAGATCGACCTCCTGCGTTCGCCGTGAATAAAGGCAAACTCCTTACCATCACGATCAAGAATCACCGAGCGTTCCGGCATTTCCGCCACCTTACTGATATCAAATTCCGAGGCGAGAAAGGAGTAATACAACGCCACAAGAAGCAGAATCACACTGCCGACCATGCCCCACTTGATGGCCCAAAGAACAGGGCCGGGAATCCAGCTCGGCATGCGTGAGGGTTGATTGGCAGGTCTCCAGAACATGAAAATATTAGTGATTTATTCCGCCACAGGCACCGCTCTAGGAGCAGCGGGCTTGCGCGACCACGGCAGCCGGAACCCACGCTTGGGCGCCGAGGCTCGAAGCGGGTGAATCGTGCAGTAGTTATTGGCAGCGGGGACAATCTCCTGAGGCACCAGTGCCGTATAGGCGGTGTTGTGCTGGCGACACCCATTCGTGGCTCGTTTGGCAGACCATCGGCAAAGTTGAGCGGAAGTTAACGGAACCAGATTCAGCGGCTTTGTCTCGTAACCCAGATTAGAGGCGATCTTCATCACATCAGCCCAAACTGGAGCCGCGAGAGTCGATCCATATCCCCGATTGATGATTTTTTTCGGCTTATCCAGCCCTACCCACACCGCACATGTCAAGGTGCTGGTGTAGCCCGCAAACCATGCGTCTTTGTAGTTGTCCGTGGTGCCTGTCTTACCCGCGCATGGGCCTTCGAAACCGAGGTTTCGAACCGTTCTCCCTGTGCCGCGCTCCACCACCTGTTGCAAAATATTGGAAACACACCAGGAAGCCCCCGCGCCAGCCGCACTCACCACAAGCTTCCCCGAGCTACTGCCCGATGGCCAGAGCCGTTCACCCTTGCCATTGCGGATTTCCTTGATGATGTAAGGTCGATACCACAATCCATTGTTAGGAAATACGGTGTAAGCGCTTGCCACCTGCCACGGAGTCGCCTCCCATGATCCTAGATAAGCAGAGGGCGTGGGCTTCGCTGGAAATCCAGTGATGAACCCCACATTCTCAGCGGTATCCTTGACGTTCTCAATACCCGCAAAGTCACCAATCCTAACCGATGCCGTATTTCTCGATCTCACCAAGGCATCCTCCATCGTGATATAGTTTCCAAATTTGCCATCGGAATTCCCCGGCGACCACGACCGCTGTGCACCTCTAATCTCACCAGGAACGATGCGACTATCCTTTATCCAAGTCTTCGGCATCAACCCACGATTCGCAGCCGTTAGATAGACAAAGGGTTTGAAGATCGAGCCAATTTGCCGTTCTGCCTGAATGGCTCTATTGTATTTCGACTCATCCGCGCTGCGCCCCCCAACAACGGCCATCACAGCGCCCGTTTTGTTTTCGATCACCACACAGGCACCTTGCAGATACTTCGGCGCGCCCCTGCGCCCCTCGGGAAGCCGCTGCCACTGCTTACGAGTCTGATGGCGGTAGCCTGACATTTTCTCCACCGAGGAAAGCTTTTTTTCCAGCGATAGCTCAGCCGCCCGCTGAATCGTGCTGTCCACCGTGGTGATCACCGTGAGTCCTCCCGACTCAATATTCTCCTCCTCGAGGATTCGGTCCAGATCACGCCGCACGGCATCCATGACATAGGTATCCAGCACGATGCGCCGGTTTTTAGGCCGCACCTTCAACGGCTGACCTTTTGCCTCATCGGCCTCCGCCTGGGTAATGTAATCATTTTTCACCATCCTCCCCAGCGTCACATCCCGCTCATGGGTGGCTTTGTCAATATTCCGGAAAGGAGAAAAGGTATTCGGCCCACGAATAATCCCCGCCAACATCGCGGCCTCAGAGATCGTGAGCTGACTCGCTGGTTTTTCAAAGTAAGCACGCGAAGCCGCCTCGATCCCCCGAATGGTGTGCCCCCAGAAAATACGATTCATGTAATGCTGTAGGATTTCCTCCTTCGAATAACGGGACTCGATCCGCACCGCCAACGCCATCTCCATGAGCTTCTGATCCACCTGTTTAAGGGTTGATTTCTTACGGGTGGTCTCGGGACGGTAGTAGGTGTTTTCCGCTAATTGAATCGTCAAAGTGGAGCCGCCTTGGACCAACTTTTTGCGTTTAATATTCTCAACCGTAGCTCGCACCAAGCCAATGAGATCGACACCAAAATGATAATAATACCGCGTATCTTCACGCGCAAGCAAGGCATGTCGGAAATTCGGGGAAACGTCGTCATAGCCGATGAGGTAGCGGTTACTTCCATGAATCCTGCCAAGCTCCGTCCTTCCATCCCGAGCATAGACCACAGTGCGGGCCGGCATTTCCGATACCTCATCCAGATCATACGGCATCGCACGAGTGAGATACAAAGCCGCGACCAAGGCTCCTATAAACGCCCCCATCAAAATCAACGAGCCAAAGATCCGCACAGGCCAGCGCAGGAAGAAATTCATATTCCGCGTCCAATGAGCCACCACGATAAATGGCCAAAACACCAAGGTGAAAAGTAGCCCTCGCTTTTTAGCCGATGACTTCTTTTGAGAGCCTCTCTTCTTCCGCCTCGTTTTTTTGGCCGGTTTACGGGTTCCTTTCCTAGAACTTGATTTGGATTTACGGCCTGCCATAATGGATCAATAGATGAGGTGCTGGAGAAGAGCTGAACGGTGGAACGCATCATCCTAACTCAAAAAAGCAGCTTCGACCAGCCCGAGCACAAAAAATAGTAGATAAATCACGGTCTTGTGCGATCATTCCTCATCCAAACAAGCCGCCCACCCTCAAGCTCTGCAACCAAAACCAAGACCATCCTTCCTCACCCTATGAATTTCAGCCTCGCCCGCCTTGGTTTAGCCACCCTGATCACACTCACGTTCATGGCGGGCCTGCATGCGGAGTCATCGGTCCGCAGCATCCATGACCTCAAAAAACTTCAGACCACCATCAACAAGGTGGTCAAAAAGGTCCAGCCCGCCACGGTCTCCATCTTTTCCGCTAAAAACGGAGCCTCAGGCAGTGGCGTCATTGTCAGTAGCGATGGCTTGATTCTCACCGCAGGTCACGTCGTTCGGGGAGCTGAGGAAATGACCGTCATTTTTTCCGATGGCAAGCAGGCACACGCCAAAGTGCTGGGTGCGAACTACACCCGAGACTCCGCCATGATCCAGATCACCGATCAAGGTTCCTGGCCCTACGTCAGCCTCGGACACTCCAAAGGCCTACAAACTGGCGACCTCGTGATCGCCCTAGGTCATGCCGGCGGATACGATCCCGTGCGCTCTGCCCCGGTGCGCTTTGGCCGTGTCATCTCCACCAGCTCCAATGGTTTTCTCAACACGAACTGCACCCTCATCGGAGGAGATAGCGGTGGCCCACTCTTTGACCTGAATGGACGCCTCATCGCCATCCACTCATCCATCGGATACTCACTGAAAATTAATAACCACACAGGCATCGATAATTTCATCAATGACTGGCATAAACTCAAAAACGAAGACACCTGGGGGCAACTTGGAGGCAACTCCCTCGATGATCCCGACAACCCAGTGCTCGGCATCTACACCGTCCCAACCAGAAGTGGAGGCATCGCAGTTGAACTCGTCATCAAAGGTGGCCCCGCCTTCAAAGCCGGACTTCGCCGTGGTGACATCATCCGCAGTATCAACGATCAATACATCCGTAACCCACGTCGGCTCAACGCCATTATCTTCCAGTTCAACGCAGGCGACACTGTCAAAATCCGGGTCACCCGCGGAAAAGAAACCATCACCCGACTCGTCACCCTCGGTCGCCGTGGTGATTTTAAGTGGTGATTCAGTTATGCGGTGATTGAGTGATTCCGTCATTCAGCAGCCCACCGAATAACTCAATCACACAATCACACAATCAC
>CAYNNY010000033.1:0-7683 GCA_964398555.1 uncultured Verrucomicrobiales bacterium | reverse complement strand
CAATCACACAATCACACAATCACTCAATCACACAATCACCATGAAACGCATCGCCGCCCTACTTCTCGCGCTCAGCCTCCACGCCATAGCCCAGCAAGGTCTGCACATGGAGAACCCCTTGAGTAGCCTGACTCGCGCCCAGATCAAATCACTGGAAACTCAGTCACAGCAGTTTTCCCATGCGGCTAGACCCGCCGTTGCCCTGGCGGCAAAAAGCACCCTCATCATCGGCTACCGAGGCCACCGCGTGGCTTTTGGCACCGCAGTTTACTCGCCCGCCTTATCGAAAAATGTCATCCTCACCAAGTGGAGTGAAATCAACCACTACTACAACCGCCTCATCGTCACCACCTCTCAGGGGAAATACGGCCAAGCCACCTTGATCGGAATCTACCCCGAGCACGACCTCGCCGTCCTCGGCACCGAGCTCAAACTCACCCCAATCAATCTCACAGCGCAATCATCACCCGAACTCGGGGACTTTATCGCCCTCGCCAGCCCAGACGGCAGCGTCCGCAGCCTCGGCGTAATCAGCGTCAAGGCACGCAGCCTCCGAGATACAGATAAAGCCTACCTCGGTGTGCTGATGAATTTCAATAGCTCCAATCAATACGGCTCACCCCTCACCCGTGTCGTGCCCGACTCCCCAGCGGCAATGGCCGGATTAGAAGCGGGCGATATCGTCACATCAATCAACCGGAAATCAATCAAAGGCTCCAACGAACTGCGCAACATTCTCCAAAAGCTGGTCCCAGGTTCGATGATCCCAATCAACTACCGCCGTGATAACCACGCATTCTCAACTCATGTCCGGCTTGGATCCCGACCCGCCGGCTCAGACCCAAGCCGAGTCTCACGCGAACGCATGGCGCAAATGCAGCGCATGGGTGCTGTCCCCAACCGCGTGCGCTATGATTTCCCCAACGTCATCCAATCCGACATGGCGATCCAGCTAGACGACACCCCAGACGACCCACGTGATGATCTCACCAACGAATGCGGCGGACCGGTCACGGATCTCAACGGAAAGATGGTGGGCATCGTCATCGCCCGGGGAAGTAGGATCAAAACCTTCATCATTCCCACCCAAGCCATCAAAGACCTACTCCATACCAGACCTCACACGCTCCAAAACACCTACAGCACGCAGCGGAATAACTCCAGATCACAAACGGCCCGCTACTCCAAACCAAGGAGAAACTCACGCACCGAAAAAGTCCCGCCCCGAGCCATCCCCGTGGATGAGTAAGGGTCAACTCCCCCGCCCCATCTCTTTCGGCAACTTTTTCAATTGTTTGATTGCCATCGCTGATCAGTCGTGCAGAGTCACCCCGTTATGTCGAATGCAACCAACGTTCTTGCGAATGGAATCGAAATTAAAGGTTCTATCAAATTTACCAATGACATGGTCATTGACGGAAAAATCGAAGGAGAGATCATCTCAGAGAAAGGTAAAGTCACCATCGGTGAAAATGCCGTAATCATAGGTGACGTGAAAGCTGGAGAGGTCAAACTCTTTGGCAAAGTCAAAGGCACCATCACCTCTGAGCGCTGTGAGCTTAAAACCAACTCCAGACTCGATGGTGACATCAAAACCAAAATGCTGAGCATGGATGAAGGAGCTTCACACTCCGGACGCTCAAACATTGGCAGCTAACTCGCCATTCAATTGATGATAGCGGATTACAATCCGCCACATCATTCTCAAAAACACTTTCACAAAACCGAGGTTTCAACGACCTCGGTTTTTGAGTGCCTAGCTATTGAGGACACCCAAAATTCATTCACCCACAAACGCTTCCGCCATTTCAACCCACTCCTCCCCCAGCCCGGATTGCCCCTCAGGCTGAGCCTTGCCCGCCACCTCATACCAGTGTTTGGCATTCTCCAGATCGCCTTTGACGCGATGAAGATGGCCGTGCACCCAAGCGGTTTGCGCATTACCTTCGTCCATACAGAGATCATGGGCCGCATCCCATCGCCCGGCACGAGCCAGCCAAAGCGCCTTAACAGCGTCGTCCAATCCCGTAGGCGGAGTCCCGCCCCGTGCCGCAGCATAAGCTAAATCTTTTGCGTTCATACCCCAGTGAAACACAACCTTTACCGGGGATCAAGAAGGGATTTCAGATGGCTTATTATTTTTCATCCTCATTGATCACCCTCCATTCAATATCCTAGAAAAATTCCACCACATCCCCCATCGACGACAGATTACACTTATCCGTGTAATGACCAAAGTCATGAGACAACGTGCCCATTTCCAAACAGATTTTTGCAGCAGCTTCACAATTTCCATTCTTGCGTAGCCGGAATGTAATTCCCCCCCTCAATTGACTCCAGCCAGCAGAGAAGAACCATACGGACACGACATCGATCAAAACTTTCGAATTTTCGGATTATCATCGCGCCCAATCCATGATTAGATCTTTCAAGACTTATGCCCCATATCGAGATCAAACCCGAAGGCACCCCACCCATCCAGTTTTCTGTGATGCTCAAAAACCGCGCGGGAGCCCTAAGCTCACTGGTGCGTCTGCTCCGCTCAGCAAAAGTTGAGGTCATCGGCCTCAGCGTGCAGGACTCGCGCGATGCCACCGTCGCCCGACTCGTGCTCTCGGACCCCGATACCGCCACCCAGGTCTTTCTCGAAAAAGGAATCCCCCACACCACCTCTGAATTAGTTGTCGTAGCCCTCAGAGAAGCCGGCCTCGATCTTGCCCGTGTGCTTGATATCCTGCGCTCCGCTGAGACAAACCTCGACTTTGCTTACTCCCTCATGTCCCATCCAAAAGGAGTCTCACTCATGGCCATGCACCTAGAGGACTCCCACTTCGGAGCCTCCGTCCTCACCAAAGCCGGTTTCCGTATCTTCTACGAAGAAGACCTAATCCGCTAACCCCCGACTCCTCTCTTCCATCTTCCATCTTCCCCGCCCCCATGTCCGAATCCTATTACCAACAGTCGAACGAGTCTCCCGACCAACCATTCGATCTCTCGCTTCGGCCTCCTGGCTTTGAAGATTTCCATGGTCAGGAAAAAGTCACCGAGCGACTCATGCTGATGGTCGAGGCAGCTCAGATGCGCGACGACGTTCTCGAGCACATTCTGCTCTCAGGCCCTCCGGGGCTTGGCAAAACCACGCTTGCCAATATCCTCTCCACCGCCACCGGCACCACCCTCCACACCACCTCCGGCCCACAAATTGAAAAAGCCGGCGATCTGGCAGGGATCCTGACCAACATTCAAAAGGGCGATATCCTCTTCATCGACGAAATCCACCGCCTTCACCCCGCCATCGAAGAATACCTCTACCCGGCCATGGAAGACTACCGGCTGGATATTATCATCGACTCCGGCCCCTCAGCGCGGACCATCCAGCTGAACCTTCCCAAATTCACTCTCGTCGGAGCCACCACCCGCGCCGGTAGGCTCACCGCTCCGCTACGCTCCCGTTTCGGACTGGTGAATCGGCTCGATTACTACACCGCCGATCAGCTCTCTCACATCATCCAGCGCTCAGCTAAACTACTCAAAGTGGACATACAACCGGACGGAGCCATGGAAATTGCCTCCCGCTCGCGTGGCACCCCACGGATAGCCAACAACCTCCTCCGCTGGACCCGCGACTACACCCAGGTCCGCGCCGATGGCACGATCAGCCCAAAAATCGCCCACGACGCCCTCAGCATGATTGAAATCGATAGCGATGGCCTAGACGAAATGGACAAACGCATTCTCGAAACCGCGATCTATAAATTTAACGGCGGCCCCGTGGGACTCTCCACCCTCGCCGTCGCCCTCGGGGAAGATGCCTCCACACTAGAAGAAGTCCACGAACCCTTCCTCATCATGCAGGGCTTTCTCAAACGCACACCTCGTGGCCGAGTCGCCCTTCCCGCCGCTTACACCAAGATCGGCGCCGCACCTCAAAAACAGCAAGGGGAACTCCTCTAAATCTCCCTCCTGATTTATGAACAGCTCCCTGAACTCCATCATCGCCCTCTGCCGAACTGAGGGCCTCCGCCGCACCAAGGCACTCGAAGAGCTGCTCACCACACTTCTGGAAAGCGACCGCCCCATGACTCTCGCCGAGCTTGCCGAATCACCACGACTCTCAAACCAGTGCGACAAAGCCACCGTTTTCCGCCTCCTCCAACGGCTTGCCGATAAAGGCATCCTCCGCCGACTCGGCCTCCACGAGCGAGCCGCCTACTTCGCCTTACTGCTGCCTAACCTGCACCGCGACTACCTCATCTGCACCGAGTGCGGGTCCATCGAGCCGATCAACGCCCCTTGCCCGGTCCACGAACTCGAAAAAGAAATCAAGTTCACCACCGGCTATAAAAACCTTTACCACGAACTCGAATTTTTCGGCATCTGCCCTCAATGCTCGGAATAACTCATGAACCATAAAAACACGTCCCACGTACAAAAAAACTCCGCTTCTTCGGAGGGGAGGGAAGAGCGGATATTTTTTAAGGGTGAATTTCTCGGGGAAGAAATGATTGTCTGTCAATCGGGGATTTACAAGTTAAGCACCTTAGCTTGGGAAAACATGGGCGATGATTTAACTTACGCGTGAGCTGAACCTTTGGAAAGCCCCTCTCACTGAAGACAACATTAACATTTTTTTTTATAATGGCAAGATATTTCCCGTAAAATTAAAAACCTAGATTCACAAAAATTAACCCTATCCGAGTAAATCGGAGCTTAATCAAGAGAAAAACCAAAAAAACAGCCGTAAAGCTCATCTGTATTTATAGAAAAATCATTAGAGGGTAGCCCCGACTAGGCCGAATGCATTCGAGAGAATTCCCCTGCTGGCCCTTTTAATTCAGACAAGAATCACATGATCATCAAAAAGAATCACTTCATGGTGAGACCGAAGGACTCATTCAATCCTGTTCATCTTGTAAATCCTGTCAAAAAAACCGACTGGGTCTCCCTAGCTAGCCGCAGCTTACCGGAATGTGATCGGTAATGTTTTGGCGAGGTGGTCAAGCAGCTTCTGATGGGCTGTATCGACTTCTTTCGACTTCATCGTCCGATCCGAAGAACGGTAATGGAAGGTGTAAGCGATGGATTTTTTATCCGCCGGAAGCTTTTTTCCCGTAGGGTCAGTGAAGAGGTCAAAACAAGTTGAAGAAACCAAAAGCATTTCGTTGTGCTTCTTAATCGCTTTCTCAATATCCACATTGGCCATACCAACTGGAGCCTCCATCGCAGCATCTCGGCTCGAGCCAGGGAACTGGGGAAGATCATCCACCTGAGCCGTGCCACAGGCGATCGACTGGCATTTTTTCACATCAAGTTCGGCAAGATAAATTGGCGAACCGCTCCCAAGTTCACGGCATTTCGCCGGAGTCAGCTGAGCAAAAGCGCCGATCGGCTTCCCTTCACACTGAATGTCAGCCGCTAAAACAAATCCCTCACGTTCGCGAGGATTAAGCTGAATATCCCGATCCGGAAGCAAGGCAGAGATCACACCCTTGAGATCAAACGCATCTAAAGATCCCAATTTTCCAGACCACACCTGCGGTGCTGCATCGCCACCGATCAGGAGGGCCAAAGAATCAGACTCAATGTCTTTCGCTTTCCCTCCTCCGGCATTGCGGAACTGTCGTCCCAGCTCAAAGAACCGGAGCGACTTCGCCCCTTGGCGAATATTGCGAGCCGCCGTCGCCACCAACCCTGAAGTTAAGGATGGGCGCATGATTGCGTGATCTTCACTTAATGGTAAAGCCACACGAATCACATCTCCGTCCATGAGCGGGCGGATGGGTAATGCGGTGTCCATCTGAGGAACCATGGCATCCGGTGAACTCTCGGCAATCAGCTTGATGGTCTGTGTTTCATAAAACCCGAGCGCCGCTAACTTTCGGCGGAGACCCATCTGGTAATCATACGAAGCGTCAACATCACTCTCCTGCACAAAAGTGCCCCCGAAGCGGGACGGCACCTTGTCCAGACCGTGCACACGCGCGATCTCTTCCACCAAATCGATATGACGCAGGAGATCCAGACGGAAACTCGGCACACCCCACTGGCTGTCGGCCTTTTGGGTAAGGCCTAGACGAGAGAGAATCCCCTCGGCATCTTCCAGAGAAATAGAGCCACCCATGAGCTGGTCGAGCTTAGCGGCATCGAGAGTCACATCACCTGTCAGCACAGGAGGTTCGCCAGCGGTGCAGGTTTCATGTTCAACCGTGCCTCCTGCGATCTCAACAATCAGTTTAACAGCAAAAGAAGAAGCGGTCAGAGCGGTCTGAGGATCAGAACCCCGCTCAAAACGATACGAAGAATCCGAGCTGAGAGCCAGCCTACGGGAACTCCGGCGAATACCAGAGGGTGTAAAATAGGCCGACTCCAGAATAATATCAGTCGTGGCCTCCGAGACGCCGCTATCAAGCCCCCCCATGATGCCGCCGAGAGCGAGCACATCGCCCGAAGCATCAGAAATCACAACATCATCCGCAGTGAGTGTGTATTTTTCTTCATCGAGCGCATTGAAAATTTCGCCCTCGGACGCCATCCGGATATCGATAGGCACCGATACCTTAGCGTCATCAAAAGCGTGCAGCGGATGCCCAAGCTCATGCAGCACGTAGTTTGTGATATCCACGATGTTATTGATCGGGCGCAGGCCAATGGCTTCAAGTTTCGTTTTCAGCCAAGCCGGGGAGTCCGTCACCGTCACTCCGGAAATTTTAACCACCGTGTAAAACGGGCAGGCCTCAGGAGCGGAAATTTTCACCACCTGGTCGCAGGAAACCGTTTCAGCCAAGTTGCCAAGATCGAGCGGTTTGCGATCGATCCCCGTCAATGCGGAAAGCTCGCGCGCCATGCCAGTGTGTGAGAGCAGGTCAGGGCGGTTAGGAGTAACTTCCACCTCGATGATCGTATCGGCAGCAAACATCTTCTGAAGCGGCGTTCCGATCACGGAATCGGCAGGTAAAATGAACAGGCCGTCTTCCCCAGACACCATACCAATTTCATCCGCACCGCAAAGCATTCCCAATGATTTTACACCGCGTAGCTTACCTTCTTTGATCACAAATCCACCGCCGAGATCCGCTCCGGGAAGGGCGCAAGGGACCTTATCACCCACTTTGTAATTCTGCGCACCACAAACGATCTGCCGAAGCTCATCTTCTCCGGCATCCACCATACAGACCTTGAGTCGATCGGCATCCGGGTGCTGCTCAGCAGATTTCACCTGCGCCACGACGATTTGATCCGACGGCACACCATTTTGCTCAATCCCCTCCACCTCGACACCGGCAAAAGTAAGCAAGTCATCAATTTGCTGGAGAGAATGGTCGGCAAGGTCAAGATGGTCGTTGAGCCAATTGAGAGAGACGTTCATATGTTTAGAAAGTGATCAGTTGAAAAAAGCGCCCTGTTCCCAGTAAGAGACTGAGCAGGCGCAGGGGTTTGAACATAGAATCAGGTATTTTCACAGCCCTTTCTAGGGTTTTTCAGCGACCACAAGCCAAGGATCCAAACATCAACCCAGCACATCCTTCCTGAGCTGGCGTAGAGTATAGAGTCTCGATTTTCTCTCCTTCCATCCCACCTCCCGCATCACCCGCGCACCGGTCTCTCGTTTTGCTCCAAACCGCTCGCGGCTTTGCTCAAAAATACCATCTACAAATTCCCGACTCCCCACCGCAAGCCCGTCGC
>CAYNNY010000032.1:0-22438 GCA_964398555.1 uncultured Verrucomicrobiales bacterium | reverse complement strand
TTTGGCTTATTCAGGAGAGCTTTTTAAAAGCACCGTGCAAAAATCCGCCATGTTTCGCGGTTTTGATGATTTTTATTTATTTGACAGTGCTAAGGTGTGAGAGCACATTCACATGTACCGTATGTCCAATGTGAATACATCTTCAACGGTTGGTTATCTTCCTTCCGACATTCAGCATCCGACCCCACTCACCTATTATTTCTATGAATAACAAACATCTATCCTTCTCCTGCGGCTTAAGCCCTACCTGTCGAGTGAGCGCGCCTCGAGGCTTTGCTCTTATTGCTACTATTTCTGTGATGGTTTTACTCGTGATGATCGCGCTGGCGATGTTGAGCTTGAGTTCCATAGAGATGAGGCAAACTGGTCAAGCCGCCTACAGAGAAGAGGCGCAGGCTAACGCTAGAATGGCACTGATGATTGCGATCGGTGAGTTGCAGAAAACAGTAGGTTTAGATCAGCGGGTAACGGCTAGGGCGGATATTAAAGAGGGGGTCGATCCTTCTAAACGCTATTGGACAGGTGTTTGGGATGTCAAGGGATGGAATCCTGAAGATCCTGAAAGTCGTACTTTTGTAAACTGGTTAGTCTCTAGTCCTGAGCCCAACCTTCTGACCGATGAAGACGATGTGCTGCAAGCGGAAACAGGAACCGATTTAGTCACCCTTGTGGGCAAGGGTTCCGTGACGGATCCCAGTGAGTATGTGAAGGTGCAGCGGGTAAATGTTTCTAAAAACGGAGTATTTAAAGGCTCCTATGCTTACTGTGTGAGCGGTGAGGCATCAAAGGCTAGCTATGCGGTTCCTATTAAGGCAAATCCACTAGCTTGGAATAAAGCAGCAATGATGGGAACAGCTCAGCACACGGGTGTCGAGGTGTTAGATCAGGCACTTTTTAGCGATTATGTAAATTTAATGACCACGAAGCCTAGTGCTGGAAATGCCCCAACTTACCAAACGCTCGATACCATGTTCTCAGGAACGGGCAAAACATCACAGCGGTATTTTCATGATTTAACAACCCGCTCTATCTCGCTTCCTACCAATACAAGACACGGAGGGATGAAGTCTGATTTATCAACTGCGTTTGAGCTGGATCTGGCAGCATTTAACGCGTTGGCAGAGTTTCATAACTCGAATGAGCAGAATAACACCAATCACTATACGACGCTCTCAGGTCAATACTCCGACCCTGAATTTTACCCTTCTTCTCATAAATTGGGCTACTTATTTGAGGTTCCCTATGAAAGTAAAGTGGTGCGGGGGCCTACATGGGATTTGTTGAGAAACCATTACAGACTCTATAAAAAAGAGTGGGATAACTATAACTGGAACCGTAAATTTAATGTCTCTGCTGATAGTTTTGCGGCGAGGGGTTCTTTACCTCTGAGTTATTCTTCGGCTTATACTGCTGGGTATGATTCTGAAAATACTAAAGGGGATCCCAAATTCAGAGCGCATGCTAATCCTGGGGGGCTTTATTCAGATAAGATAAAAACCAAAAATGGTAGAACACCACTGATGAAGGATATGAATGAACCTTTGGTAAATGGTGCGTTTGATCCTCAAACGGGAACCACCCGAGCTACTGCCGCTAGAGTGGAGCCGATGGTTATTCGTATTACGCTGGTAATTGGGGTGACTAAAAAGTCAACAGGAAATCCCGCTCCTAAAGATTGGAAGTTAGCCTTAACGCTCGATCCTTTTGTCACGATTATGAATCCCTACAATAGGGCTATTGAGTTTGAGTCCGTAGGAATCTATGCCCAGAAGTTTAACCCGCTTCGTTTTAATGTGAAATGGACAAAGCCAGGGGCCACAGAGGAAACTGAGATAAAAGACCTGTTTTTTTCAAACAATAACGCCAACGAGGGGTCGCTGACCTTCCTCCTACAGCCTGGAAGTGTTTACAAGTTAGAGCCAGGTGAGATTAAGGTAATCTCACCTGTTGCTGGTAGCATCACACAGCAGTTCGAGAGGGGGGTGAAAAATATCGTCCAAGCTGATTTTGATTACAACGAAGATTCTGGATTGTACGTATTTCTAAACAATCAACAAAAAGGAAACAGTTCGTATGAAATAATATCTGAGCCGAATGAAGAAATAACCATCAAAATGTATGGCCGGACTTCAAATGTAAAAGCTAATCACGAATATGATAACTTTGTCTTTAGTCAGTTTCTATCTAAAAATCATTCTGGAGGAAGCCATACTGCACTTGATCGATATCCTGATTATTATCATAGATACAACGTGGTAGATATGTTTAATGATCCTTATATCACACGGGTGCATTACTCAACGCACGATTACTCGCCTGGTGTGAGTGCCGCGACTCCTGAGAGTCATGAGTTATTTAAATTACTCCCACCCTTTACAATGGAAGAATTACCTGAGGACGGGCAACCCGGCTTTTTCATAGGGGCGTTGGACTTGAGGATGAAGCATGGTGCGGAGAACGCCCCTGTATTTCATCAGTTCAATCCTAGAGGGCAAGTATTTGATATGAAAAGCTATGATGGCTCAGATAGAATTAGCCCAGCATGGACGGTTGAGCTTAAAAACCTCACTGATATTAGCAGTCTTAATGTGGCTCCTAATGCAAACGGGCGGGCTTATTGGGGGGATGGTTTGGACGCTTCTTCGGGTTCAGAAAAAGTAGTTTTATTTGATTTGCCACGTTCAGCATTAACCTCCTTGGGATCACTGTCTCAGGCTGATATTTCTGTATTACCCGCAGGTGGCACCTATCTCATTGGTAACTCCTTCACTCATCCTGGGATAGCTTCTGTTGAAAATATTGTAGGACGTCGCTCTCCCTCTTCAACTTTTAACGTGATAAAAGCACAGACATTGGTTGATTTCTCATGGGCTGCAAATGAGGCCATCTGGGATCAGTATTTCTTTTCTAGTATGAACTGGGGGGATACCGCTTTAGCTTTTGAGTCTGGGGCGCAGCAGAAATATGCTACGCAGTCGGATTCCGTAGTGGCACTTATGGCGAATGATCCTGAAAGCCCCTTAGCGAATTTCAGGATGATATACACCCCTCAGAGTAGCACCCCAGCCACAGTGTTAGAAGATGAACTCAAGGATTATTCTAAAATAGGGAAGCATTTATCGATTCTTGGAGGATTCAATGTGAACTCGACCTCCATTAAGGCGTGGCAAGCTGTTTTCAGTGCCCTACGGAAACAAGATGTAGAGTATTTAAATAGTAACGCAGTATCAACAGCAACGGTTAATGTGCCGTTCAGTCGCTTTCTCCTCCCTGCTGGTGATAAGGGTGATGATTGGTCAGGTTTTAGAGATTTCAGTGATGCTGATATTGAAAACCTTGCCACGGCTATGGTGACGCAGGTGAAAGCGCGGGGGCCATTCATGGGGCTTTCTGATTTTGTAAATCGCAGGTTAAAAGGATCCAATACTGATTCAGACATTAAAAAATTAGGGGCTCTGCAGATGGCCATTGAGAGCGCAGGGCTCAATGATAGCAAAAGAAACAGTGTGGGTATAGGAAACATAGAGAATACAACCATTAAGGCAGATGGCACATCATTTACAATAAGCACGCTTACCGGAAGTCCGGGCTATCTTATGCAGTCCGATGTTTTGACATCCATTGGTAGTATCCTCCGCACCCGCTCAGATACCTTTGTCGTGCGTGCCTATGGGGATGCTAAAGATAGCAAAGGTAAAATCGTGGCCCGTGCGTGGTGTGAGGCCACAGTGCAGCGTATGCCGGATTGGGTGAAAAACACGCAAGAAATATTCAAAATCCAAGACCCTAATTACCCGGACCAATCGACGAGTCCAATTATTAAAAAGTGGGATGATAACCCAACATTTCCTGCGGAGAACAAAAAATATGGTCGACAGATGAAACTGGTCTCATTCCGGTGGTTGTCCGCAGATGAAATTTAAGCTACGACTCTAAAATCACCTAATTAAAAAACCCTATGAAAATAATGAATTACTTCTCCACCATCATTACCTGTATGGTCATTTTATCCAGCATGGCGGTTGCGCAGGAAAGCCGCAGCTCTTCAGGGGGTAAAAAATATAAAGGGAAAACGTTCCGCATCGTCTGTTGGAGTGATTGGACAAAGGATGAGATTTTTATTCGTAACCCTAAAAAAGGTTCAAAAGGGATGATCCCGCTCGATGTGCGGAATATGAGATACTCAAAACCCTACCCATATAGCGCGGGAAAGCCGCTGATGTTTTACAAAAAAACAGAAGACGCTGAGAAACCTTATGCCTTGCTGCTCAAAGTAACCATTCCCCAGACGGTTAAAAAACCTCTCGTGATGTTAGTTCTCAATAAGGAAGAGCTAAAACACTCCATTTATGATCTCGATGATCGGAAGTTTTCTTACGGCTCTTACAAGGTCGTGAACTTTACTTCTGTGAATTTAATAGGTGATTTTGGAGGCCAAAAATTTCTTCTGAAGCCTCAAAAAAATTGTTACATCCAGCCAAATCATGGGTTAGAAAAGAAGGCGATCCCTTGCCGGGTAGGCGTGAAACAAGGAAGTAAAACAAAACTAGTGTATTCGAAAATGATCATGAACCGCTCCTACAAGCGGATGTTGATGTTTTTCTACCCCAGCAAAGATGAGGTGGGGCGAACAGTGATTCGCTCAAGAAGTATAGTTGATTTTTACAAAAAGCCAACTTCAGGATAGGGCCTGATCTGGGCTAGGGTGATGAGCTGAAGAGGCTTGGCCAACCGTATACAGTAACCCATAAAAAACTTCGCTTCATTGGAGTGAATTCGCGATAATTCTGTGGCCATTAGCTTGATCATCCGGCCAAAAAATCGGGCCACCTCGTGATGAGGTAGCCCGCTTGGGTAATAGTTTTCAATCGAAGAGATTACGCTTCGTCAGAGGCTGGAGCCTCAGTCTTAGCGGCATCACGCTGGGCCGCGCGGATGGACATCTTCACACGACCGCGGTCGTCGACGCCGATGCACTTCGCTGTGACCGTGTCACCTTTTTTGACGACGTCTTCCGTTTTCTCCACGCGACCTTCGGCCAGCTCGGAGATGTGGATGAGTCCGTCTTTACCAGGGAGCACTTGCATGAAGGCACCGAAGTTGGTGGTGGATACGATAGGGCCAGTGTAAGTCGTTCCGACTTCACACTCAGCAAACATCTGATCGATCATCTGCATGGCGCGGTCGAGGCTTTCCTTCTTAGCAGCGTAGATGTGGACAGTGCCATCATCTTCGATGTTGAGGTCGGCGCCAGACTCGGCTTGGATGGCCTTGATGTTCTTTCCTCCTGGCCCAATAAGCTCACCGATACGATCGGGATCAATCTTCGTAGTCTCGATCCGTGGGGCGTGCTCGCTAAGGTTAGCGGGAGCCGCGATGGTGTCTTCCATTTTCTGGAGAACGATTGTGCGGGCGTCCGTAGCCTTCACAAGTGCCTCTTCGAGGATGGCAAGTGGGAGACCTGGAAGCTTGAGGTCAAGCTGGTAACCTGTGACACCTTCGCTTGTTCCACAAACTTTGAAGTCCATGTCACCGTAGAAGTCTTCTGAACCAATGATGTCGAGAAGTGTCTTGTATTCCTTGATGCTGCCATCGTCGTCCATCTCAGTAACGAGACCCACAGCGATTGCGCCAACAGGGCGGATGAGAGGCACACCGGCATCGAGAAGCGCCATGGTGCCAGAACAAACCGTGGCCATGGAGGATGAGCCGTTGGACTCAAGCACCTCGGAAGTCACACGCATGGCGTATGGGAAGTCCTCGACGGATGGAATCACTGGAGCGATGGAACGCTCGGCGAGCGCACCGTGACCAATTTCACGACGATTCATGCCGCCGAAGCGACCCGCTTCACCGACGGAAAATGGTGGAAAGCTGTAGTGGAGGAAGAAACGCTTGCTGTCTTCACCGCCGGCGTAGTTGTCGTAATACATACACTCGTCCGCAGGAGCGAGAGTGGCAGTGGCGAGAGCTTGAGTCTCACCGCGGGCAAAGAGCGATGATCCGTGCACACGTGGAAGCGATCCGGCCTCGGCGTAGAGTGGCCGAAGCGTGTCGATGTCACGGCCGTCGGCACGAATGCCTTTTTCCATGATGCTGACGCGGAATGCCTTCTTCTGAAGGTATTCGAATGCTTGCTCGATTTCGAAATCGGTGGTCTCAGGAGCTTGCTCCATGATGGCGGCTTCGACTTCGTCGCGCAGGGCTCCGACTTTTTTCTCACGCTCAATTTTGTTAGCTGCGTAGATAGCGCCTTCGATACGCTCACCGGCGATTTCGTAAGCAATCTTAAGTAGGTCTTCCTTAGCGAGTGTTACTTTGTAGTCACGCTTAGGCTTGCCGACTTTCGCAGCAAAGGCTTCGAGAGCGTCAACGATAATGGTGACGTTTTCCTGAGCGAAATACAGAGCTTTCACAAAGTCAGCTTCAGGAAGCTCATTAGCAGCACCTTCGATCATGACAACCTCAGTTTTGTTACCTACATAAACGAGATCCAGATCACTGTCTTCGCGCTCTTCAAATGTTGGGTTGACGATAAACTCACCATCAACACGACCAACACGCACTGCACCGAGAGGTCCAGCAAATGGGATATCAGAGATACAAAGGGCAGCAGATGCGCCGTTCATAGCGAGGATGTCAGCATCATTTTCACCGTCAGCAGCAAGCATGAGGGCGATGATTTGAGTGTCGTAGAGGTAGCCTTTCGGGAAAAGCGGACGCAGTGGACGGTCGGTCATGCGGCAAGTGAGCACTTCCTTTTCGGTAGGACGTCCTTCACGCTTGAAGTAGCCTCCTGGGAAAGTGCCCGCTGCAGCAGCGCGCTCTTTGTATTCAACAGACAGGGGGAACCATGTCTGACCTGAGCGGATTTTTGATTGTGACACAGCTGTGACAAGCACAACAGTTTCACCAGAGCGAACTTCAACAGCTCCGTCGGCCAGCTTGGCCAATTTACCCGTTTCAATCGTGATCGGGTTGGATCCCACTGGGATCGTGATGGTTTCAATATTCATTTCCATTATCTTATTTTCTTTCTTCTTTAGGTTGATGGTGCCCAACTCTCACCGATTGCGCGAGCAAGACGAAGTATCTCATTAGTTCAATATTTTCCGGAGATCCGGATCCTCGTAAGATGGGCGAGATACAAAATCCCATATCCTCGAGGCAATAAACAAAACGGCCACGAGTTTGTCGTGACCGTTTGTAAAAATTTGTCATTAGCGACGAAGTCCGAGGCCCTTAAGGAGCTTCTGGTAACGCTCCTCTGACTCACCCTTGAGGTAATCGAGAAGTTTACGGCGCTTAGCCACCATCGTGAGAAGTCCGCGACGGCTGGCGAAGTCTTTTTTGTGCTCACCCATGTGATCGGTGAGGTGCTTGATGCGCTTGGTAAGAAGGGCAACTTGGAAGTCGGCACTTCCTGTGTCCTTATCGTGAACTTGGAAGTCTTTCGGGTTGATTTCAGTTTCTGTACTCATGGTATTATTTCTGTTCCTGACCAGCTCCTTGCCGGTCGGCCCTTGTGCGGGAGGCGGGAATAAACCAGATATTTTCAGAATTGCAAGAGATATCGGCGATAAAGCACTAATTCACATGACATTCACCCACAAATACGCCAGTGCAGCCGCTGTGATAAACCCACCAACCACCAGGAATGCAATCATGCCCCAATAAGCAAGAAACATATAAAGAACCTCCATCAACAAACCCTCAGTGCCGCCCCCACTGCTATTTTCAGAGGTCATACCAAGATCTTTAGACACAAACTTCATCGATCAAACTCAAGGCAAGGGTGGTGGAGACGAGACAGCTTGGGCTGATCGATCACCGTAGGTCAGCGCTGTGCCGTAAGCCAGCACTTCAATGGCAATGATTCCTTGCTTTCTCTGCTGACCTCCAATTTTTGAGGTCTCCATCCGAAAATTTACAAAGGCATCAGCCCCCGGAGCCTGCTCTTTCATACGAAGAACGGCTTCACGCCGCGCCCGATCCAGCATACTCTCATAACTACGCAGCCGACCTCCAAAGAGATTCCGAACACTTGCGAGAAAACGGCGAAACGCATCGGGAGACACCACCGTCGCCCCAGTGACTAAAACCGCAGAGATCACCTGTTTAGAATCGTCGGATACCGATGTAGGAATCACAGGAACATGGACAGACGCCCTCTCACGCGCATGGATCGATTCATAGTGCCTCTTTTCGCCAATCGAGCCAATCACACCACAGACAATTGGAACTAGGAATGGACTCAACATCACCATCATCGCGATGATTCCAAAAATCACCTCAATGACACCAGCACTCTGAGAGGATGCGATCATGCGATTTTAACAGCTGTGCCGTAGGCATAGAGCTCCGAAGCTCCCGCCGTGATCGACGAGGTTGAAAAGCGTACATTCACCACAGCATTGGCACCCATGGCCACTGCCTGCTGCTGCATTCGATCCACCGCTTCCGCCCGGGCCTCCTGAAGAAGCTCGGTGTAACCCTTGAGTTCTCCACCCACGAGGTTTTTAAAACTCGCCGCAATGTCGCGGCCCATATGCTTTGCCCGCACCGTGCTGCCAGAAACAAGACCATAATGTTCAAGGGTCTGGCGACCAGGGACGGATTCAAGGTTAGTAAGAAGACAATCATTCATCTGGAAACTAAACTATCTATCTTCTGTCACCTGTCAATCAAGACCATAAAAAAAAGCCCGACACGTAAAACGCGCCGGGCTTAGAAATGAAGAGTTAACTCTTTCGATTAGAATTTCACCGAAGCTTCTACACCCCAAAGAACCTCATCACCTTCATCTAAACCAGTTAAGCCGTAAACACTTTCAAGTGCACCGAGACCATCAGTGTACTTAACATATGGAGTTACAGTAAGGTAGTCAGTGGCCTGCATTGGGAACGCCAGCTGCGCATACCAATTATTCCAGTCGCTTGAATCAGACCAGTAATCCATAGCATACGAAATACCAAGAGTCACATCGGCAGAAACCCAGTCTGTAAGCTCAAATGACTTATGAGCGCTCAACTCAAGGTAATCACCGCCAAGTAAATCAAACGATCCAAAACTAGCAGCCTCATTCAATGAATGAGCCCAAAAGAGATTAACATCTGCACCAGTCCAAGGACAAACAGCCCCCAAATTAAGGTAAAGCTCATCGGAATCACCTTCTCCTCGCCCACCATAAAAACCACGCATGTCCTGATACTGATACCCAAACTCCACGGAATAACAATCAGCTTGCTGCCAGAGAACACCTGCACGGTAGGTATTGTGATCAATATAACCATCAGAAAGAGTGCGCAATACAGCCCCTGCTACAACGCTAAAATTCTCAGTGAACGCGTAATCCGCATTGATCGAAGCCGCGAACACATTATTCGAAGAGAGTTCACCACCCCTAGCGATTTCCTGAAAAACACCAGACACTCCACGAAAGTCGTATTGGCTCTGGTAAGCGAGGCCGATGTTTCCAGAAAGACCCAAGTTAGATGGGGCTGGAGCTGGAGCGGTGTAAGTAACGGGTGCACCTGCGAAGGCGGGAGCAGCAAGCGCAATGGCGGCAACTCCTGTAATGATAGTATTTTTCATAATTCTGTCTGGTTGTTGTTGGTTGTCGGGAATTATCCCAGCCTAGCGCAGCGCAGCGCACGTCACATTAAAATGCGCACTAACCGCGACACGGCGAGGACGATCTGGCAGCAATTATTACTGCCGACAATTCATATATTGTCACATTTTATATTTTCAACAAGCTGAAATTCAATAAACCTTTAACATACAACAACTTAAAATATAATCCACTTCATTTCTTTCATCACACCCAACCAATTCTCCCACCTAATGCAAATGACAAGCTTGTCGCTTGACCATCCTCCACAGGTAGACTAACTCACTGCTAGTCCCTATCTATCTATGGCTCTAATTGTTCAAAAATATGGAGGCTCCTCAGTAGGAAGCCTCGACCGCATACGCAATGTTGCGTCACGTATAAGGAAACTCCGCGACGAAGGAAATCAAGTTGTCGCCGTCGTTTCCGCCATGGGTGGAGTCACCGATAAATTAATCGGCATGGCTACTGACCTGAACGCTTCCCCTCCCGAAAGAGAACTCGATGTTCTCCTCTCAAGCGGTGAACAGCAATCCATCGCCCTTCTTTCGATGGCGCTACAAAATATAGGAGTCGATGCTGTATCCGCCACCGGACGGCAAGCCGGCATCAAAACCACAGGCAGCCACACACGCGGACGTATCGACGCCATTGACCCCACCATGATCCAAGGCTACTTGGCCGATGAAAAGGTCGTCATCGTAGCGGGTTTCCAAGGCATCACCCACGATGGCCTGATTCACACCCTCGGCCGCGGAGGCTCCGACCTCAGCGCCATTGCTGTGGCGGCTTCACTCAAAGCGGATGTTTGCCAGATCCTGACCGACGTCGATGGGGTCTACACCTGCGACCCACGCGTGGTCACCAACGCCCGCAAACTCCCTGAAATCTCTTACGACGAAATGCTCGAGATGGCCTCCTCCGGGAGCAAAGTCATGCAATCTCGCTCTGTCGAATTCGCCAAAAAATACGGTGTTGTCTTTGAAGTCTGCTCTAGTCTCAACGGCAACCCAGGAACCCTAGTCACCGAAGAACACCCCACCATGGAAGCTGTAGTTATCCGAGGAGTCTCCATCGAGCGCTCCCAAGCCCGCGTCACCATCACTGACATCCCTGACCAACCAGGAAACTCCGCCAAAATCCTCGGCAGTCTCGCCGATGCGGAAATCAATGTCGACATGATCGTTTCGAACATCGCCAGCGATGGCATGGCCCGTCACTCATTCACCATGCACACCAATGACCTCGGTCGTGCCCAAGCGGCTCTCAAGCCCGTGCTTGGAGAACTCTCCCCCGATGCCAAAATCGAAACCGAAGCAGGCCTCGCCAAACTCAGCACCGTGGGTATCGGCATGCGATCCCACTCTGGCGTTGCGGCCAAGATGTTCCAGGCCCTGGGAGACGCCGGCATCAACATCGGCATGATCTCCACTTCCGAAATTAAAATCTCAGTAACCGTGGAAGAAACTAGCATCGAAGATGCCGCTCGCGTTGTTCACGAGGCATTCAATCTCGATAAAAAGCCTGAAGCTTAAACAACTGTCCAACACTCCATGGACAGCAATCCCTACCTGGCTCCCTTATCTGCCCCGACCAACTCCACCGGGTCCAACGTCCCCGGAATCAAAGGCCCCTATGGAGCCTTCCGGCAGAACGGCAGATTAAAAACCGCTCTCGTCTCCCTACTTGTGATCGACGCCATGATGTCGATTTTCAACTCGGGCGTGCTCAACCTGCTCGATATCCAGCAGCAGAACAGCGATGAATACTGGCTAACCGACGGGCCATCCAAACTCGACGAAATCATCACACTCACAGGAAGCCTTCATATGGTGGTCATTTTTTCGCTGATTATCATTTTCTCAGCCTGGATTAACCGATCCTGTAAAAATGGCTGGCTCTTAGACGCTCCGCACATGAAAACCACACCAAGGCTCTCAGTCGGCTACTTCTTCATCCCCCTTCTGTCGCTCTGGAAACCCTATGGAGCGATGAAAGAAATCCGCAGGGCCAGCCACGGAAATGACAACGCCCTGCGCAGCATCCTCCCCCTCTGGTGGACATTCTGGCTAACCTCCAATGTTTTAGCGCATATTATTTTCAAACTCTACACCAATTCAGAAGACCAGGAATCCTATTTGATGGCCTGCAAGCTAGATCTGGTCTCCGTGCCCGTCGATGTCACCCTCAACTATCTTGCAATAGCGCTCGTCACAAGCATCACCCTTGCCCAGCAACGAAGAGCCGCGCAGTGGAAAATCTAAGCCTTTCCATCTTCCCTTATGAAAATCATTCCACTCATAGCAGCCCTTTGGGGCATCATCGGCATTACCTTTTCCCTCGGAAAAGCGATCCACCGCATGTCGATCATCGTCATGGATGAACTATTCACTCAACTCTCTCTCGTTGAATGGGGGGCGCTCATCGGCTACTGCTTTTTCATGATCTATTTTGAAGGATACAAAGGGTTTCAAAAAAAATACTCTCCTCGCACCGCCGCACGCGTCAAATACCTCTACGATCAACCCAACCTGCTTCGAGGCCTCCTTGCCCCTCTTTTTTGTATGGGGTATTTCCATGCCAATCGAAAAACAAAAATCAAAGCCTATGTGCTAACCATCGGCATCACATTACTGGTCATGCTGGTCAAACACTGCCCACCCCCATGGCGTGGCATCATCGACCTCGGCGTCATTCTCGGACTCAGCTGGGGACTCATCGCCTTCTGGATCTACAGCTACCAAGCGCTGTTTGGAAAAAATTTCGACCATTCTCCGCAGACTCCGGATTGCCAGTGAGGCATTAAAACCGAAGAGCTACACCCCCTTCAGAAGCTTCCGCCAATCATCGGAAATTTCAGTCGGCCGCCCTGCCGCATTGACACGCACGGTTTTCACCGAGCCTTTGGCTACGTCCTGACCATCACACAGGATGTTAAAATTCCAGTTCACCGAGGAGCGCCCTACTTTCTCTGAGATCAAAATCACCTCAACTTCATCAGCGGGGCGCAGCGGAGCAAAGTAATCACAGTCGATGTGGACACGCGGCCAACCGCCCCCGTCCTTGTCATCTCCCATCAGCGGGATCTTAAGCTCAGCCAACAAGGCGTGCTCAGCCTCCTCCACATAGCAGAGGAGACGGGAAAAATGCACAACACCGGCAGCATCGGTATCAGCAAACGCCACGCGACGTTGGTAAAGGTAGGCCATGGGAGGGGATTCCGATTAATCGGTGATTTTCTTGACCAGAAGGCTGGCATTGTGGCCACCAAAGCCAAATGAGTTACTCAGCGCGGCCTTCACCTCCACGTCACGGGCCTCGTTAGCGCAGTAGTCGAGATCACAGTCAGGATCCTGATTTTCAAGGTTGATGGTAGGAGGGATGACATTGTCTCGCATCGCCATCAAACAAGCCGCCAGCTCAATACCACCGGCAGCACCCAAAAGGTGACCGACCATAGATTTCGTGGAGCTCACGATCAAACCATTCTTGGCGTAGTCACCAAAGCTCGCTTTGATCGCCTTCGTTTCCCCGATATCTCCTTGGGGTGTTGAGGTTCCATGCGCATTCACATAGGTCACATCCTCAGGGTTCATCCCAGCATGATTCAACGCCATGTTCATACACCGGCTTGCACCAGCACCATCAGGGTGCGGAGAGGTCATGTGATAAGCGTCGCCACTGATCCCGTAACCTACAATTTCACCATAAATTTTAGCACCTCGCTTCTTGGCGTGTTCGTAATCCTCGATGACAAACATCCCGGCACCTTCACCCATGACAAATCCATCACGCCCCGTGTCAAACGGACGGGATGCGCGCTCAGGCTCGTCATTCCGAGTCGAGAGCGCTTTCATGTTGCCAAATCCAGCTAAGCCCATCGGCAAAATCGTAGCCTCGGCACCACCGCAAACAATGGCATCCGCATCGCCAAACTTAATCATCCTCCACGCCTCACCAATGTTGTGGTTGGTCGTCGCACAAGCTGTCACAATCGTCATATTCGGTCCACCAAATCCATACTCGATGGAAAGAAGCCCACTGGCGATATTGGAAATCATCATCGGAATCACAAAAGGAGAAACACGCGATGGGCTACGTTGGATCAGCTTGGTGTGCTCGCGCTCAAGCGTGCCAAGACCACCGATACCACTACCCACCATCACCCCAACGCGATTGCGATCAAGATTTTCGTAGTCGTTGATTCCAGAGTCTTCAACCGCCATCTTGGAAGCCGCTACACCAAACTGGGCATAACGGTCACAGCGGCGAGCATCCTTTGGGTTACTGAAAAAAGGAGCAGCGTCAAAGCCCTTCACCTCCCCAGCAATTTTAGTGGTGTAACCTTCGGTATCCATCAGCGTAATCGGCCCAATGCCACTTTTACCTGCTTTAAAGCCGGCCCAAGTGCTCTCTAAATCATTTCCGAGGGGGCTCAACACCCCCACGCCTGTAATAACTACTCTGCGATCGTTCATAGGAATATGCCATTCTTTTTGGCTGAACGTATTATCCAGTTAAGGGCAGTAAGTGCAAGCACCATCTGAAAGCGAGTTTTTCGCCTCGGCAAGGCAATAGCCCTTATCCTAACCTCCTGGATCTACCACGCCCGTTAGCTCTACCACATTCGGGGCACAGCGGACTCCGCTCGTGACTACGATCCATATAAAGATGACCACAGACCCGACAGGAAATAATATGACGGCGAGCGGCACGCAAGGAAGCCCGGTGCCTCAAGCTTGAGATCAAGGTAAACATACCCACCATCACAATGGGCACGCTGATCATCCAGAGGATCAATTCTTCCATCGTTAAATCAATCATTCCTCTCTCGCTTCTATTTGAAGTTCCAGCACCCCTACCGAGACGGACCCATCAAGGGAAGAACTGAAGGCAGTCCTGTGCAACCACGCTGCCAGAAGCTTCTGTTTATCCGTAGGCTTGGCGACCTCCATACTCCCCCCCGATAGAGGCAAGCACCCCCTGACCACGCCTCCTGCATCGATACTCATTAAAAAACGGAACGATTGACCAAACCACTCATCGGCAATCACCCCGCCCGGCAAAGGCAAATCCGAGGAAAGCAACCGCCCCCCCACTTGACCATTTGCCACCAGCAGAGCTCTAACATTCAAATTCCGACGAAACCCTGCAGGTGAAACATCCCCGCTTTCTGAAAACTCACGCCACGGCCGATCATCACTCGCAAAAAATCCAGCCCCTCCACCAGTCACAGAGGGCAAAGCCATCGACTCACTACTCTCAGGCAAAGGCCACATCGCAGGATTATAATCCCAAACACGCCCCTCAAGACGCCTTGTTGTTCTGACAATACGCGCCATCGTCTCCGGATCAAAGGCGGGATCCCAGCGCAGAGGAAACGGCGAGCGCTCCTCAATCTGAAGCATCAACCTCTCACAGTATGGATTATCCTCACTGAGCATCACCACCTCCCCGGTGCGTTTTGTCTCCAGTGGAGGCCTCAGCCCCTCCACCCTCAACGCATAGGAGGAAAATGCAAAAAATACAGAAGTAAAAAACAGCGCTAATATCTTCCCCGCATGATGCCGCCTGGCACCACGCCAGCGGAAAACAAGACCAGCCATCTGATCCCGCCTCTGTTTTTTGTTACGCCAGAAAAACATTCATTCTCTCCTATCTTGCATCTTCACACGTCAATCCTTGCCCTCAGGACTCCCTACGAGACCGCAGTTGAGCCCTAGCTTTTGAATACGAACAATCACTTCTTTCTCCACCCCACTGGGCACACTCACATCAGAGCGAACCACCACCGTCGTGATCGCCTCACCCCCGTCCAAGCCCTGCAGACGCTTGATTTCACCCTCCAGCTCAGCCAAAGGCACCTGTGTCTTATTCACCCACAGGGGATTTCCCTCACCAGCCCCCAAAGTAACCACCACCGGACTGTCCATCTGCTGATATCGCCACGGGGACTCATACAAAGTCACCTCCATGCCAGCCTGCCTGACAAAAGACGACCCCAGCAAAGGAAACACCAACACTAAGGCAAGCATATCCAACCCAGGAAGGGCATGCAAAAAACCAGGGGTCGAGGGTAATGTCAGCTCAAGCTTCATCTTTATTTATCCTACTCAGATCGGATTAAGGTCCTTATCACTTACCTTTTCTCATACTAGCGACCTCATCGACGCCGTCACGAAAGGAAACAATTTCACCCTGCTCGCGGGCGTCGCAGATGATATTCACCATCTCAATCCCAGTGCGCTCGATCCGGTGAGCCATGCGCTTCACCCGACCATAGAAAAACAGATAAAAAAGATAAGCCGGGATAGCAATGGCCAGCCCGAGACCACTTGTCACCAGAGCTTCATAGACACCTCGAGTCATTTCCGAGGAAGACGAAAACCCCTTATCCTCACTCATCTCCATGAACGTCGTCACCAGACCACTCACCGTGCCCAGCATCCCCACCAAAGGAGCCACCAAAGCAATTCCATACAAAGCACGCAAGTTGCGCTCCATCCGGGGAACCTCAAGCTGCCCCGCCTCCTGCGCCACATCACGCAGATCACGGCGGGGAAGGTTTTTGCGCATCAACACAGCATGGGCCACACGTGCCGTCGGCCCCGGTGCCCTTGCCGCCTCGTGCAAAGCCTCGGCAAATGCCCCTTTTCTCACATGATTCGCAAGGCCTAGCAGCAAATCACCCACATTGATCCGCACCTTCTGAAAAAAGAAAATCCGCTCCAATACAAAAAACATACTGACAAAAGCCAGCACGGCCAGCACCCAAACAAACGGGCCTCCTTGTTCTACCAATTGCAACATCGCGGGCGATCCTAAACGAATCCTAGAGAAATTCCAATTTCCAAATTAAGGTATTTCTTTTCAAAAAATTCATCCACACCCATCACACACCCTCTTCCCTACGGGCAATGCCGCGTAACAGACGCCCAAAAATATCAGCTCCGGTGATGATACGTTTTTGATCTTCGGTCCAGTAAAGCACCACATCCCTATCCACTACATGATCGTCGATATCCGATGCCTCAACGACAAACTCACCTAACACAGCATCGAGCTTAACCTCATCATCCCTAACCACCACTGGCCGGTGACAATAATCGTAAACATCCACAGCCTCCCCTTTGGCATAAAGCCCGCCCAAATAATCAGAGGTCTCCAGCACCAGCTGAGGCATGCCTTTTTCACCGACGATCACCGCCCATAACCTCGGGTGAGCTTTCAACGATCCAATAAATGCATCACCCTCCGGCGTACCTAGCTTAGGCAACACAGGTAAATCCAAACTCAAAGGAAACATATAAATCGTCGATGGATCGATCTCATTTCCCTCGCTCGAAATATAACGATCATCGAGATCGAGAAAGTTCAACGCCCCGCGCCCTTCATTGGCGCTGATCTCGGAATCCTGCTCGCGAATGTGTTTTTCAAGAATAATCTCAATATCACGCTCGCGGTAAAACGAAGGACCTTCCGGACCAATCCAGCCATCGAGCACCACAGCACAGGGCTTAGCCACCGGATAGAGTAAAATCTGGTAGAACCTGATCAACGGAGCCAGCAGCGCTCCCACCCTCAGCGCATGCCGAGAAAAATACGCCTGCGGCATAATCTCACCAAAAAAAGTAATGCCCACCGTCGAGAACAAAAAAGCCCCAGCCCCAGCAAACACGGAATCACTCAGCATGGCCAACAAAACATTAGCACTCACATTTCCCCACAGAATCGTGCACAGCAGAAAATTGGAATCCTCACGTAGATTCAGCACCTTCTGGGCAGCCTCACTCCCCTTTTCCACCTCAGCCTCCAAACGCATCCGCCCCAGAGAGAAAAATGCCAAGTTGGAGCCAGAAAACAGAGCGGATTGTGTCAGACAAACCACGATACCCAGCCATATAAGATACGTCGTATCCATAGTTACTTGATAAATACCTCAATCATTGTCATTACCTACGGGACAATACACGAAACTTGCTTGCATGTAAATATTTCCTAAGTAATTTATCTCAGAGACCCTATGAAGATACAACACACTCCTCGAACAGAAGCCGCTTGGAAAATTGTCGAGCAATGGATGGATTGCGTCAACCGCCACGATATCGATACCCTTCTGCTGCTATTCTGTGAAAACGACAACGCATTCTGGGGCACCTTCGCCAACAAAATCCGCAAAACCCGCGAAGAACTCAGAACGTATTACGACAACTTTCTCGATTGCGAATCCATCGAATGCGAAGTCAAAGAATGCACCGCCCGCGAAATGACCACGGAAATTGTCAGCTTCACCGGCATTTACACCTTTACCATCATCAAAGAAAAAGGAGAGCCTACCACAGAAACAGTGGCCCGCTTCACCTTCACCATCCGCCACGATAACATCATCGGCCGCTGGGTCTTTGTAGAGCACCACTCGTCCCTGATGCCTGAAAACGGGTATTAAAAGACAACAACCATTAAAATCGCGAATTTTTCACCTTCAAGAGCTTGTAAGTTGAGAGCATCGCACATAAAACTCGCCGCATGAGCTTTGTGGACACATTCAATGCTGAGGAAACATCTCCGCTTCTCAGGAAATTTGAGCAACTCATTGCGCCAAAGTCAGGAGCCGAGTTGGAATCCATGGCCATGCGTAGCCGGGACCTCACCCGCAAGCACTTTGGCAAAACCATCCGCCTCTACGCGCCGCTCTACGTCTCCAACGAATGCGTCAACAACTGCACCTACTGCGGATTTTCCCGGGATAACCCGATCCTGCGCACCACCCTCACCATCCCCCAAGTGGTCACTGAGGCCAAGCACCTCCACTCGCTTGGCTTTCGTAATATCCTGCTCGTCGCCGGAGAACACCCGAAGTTTGTCTCAGAAGGCTACCTCCAAGCCTGTATCGACGCCATTAAATCCTTCATCCCCACCGTCGCCATCGAGGTAGGCCCACTGGAAGACGATCAATACGGAGAACTCGTCAACCACGGTGCCGAAGGACTCATCGTCTATCAGGAAACTTACAACCGCGACACCTACGCCCAGCTCCACACCGCAGGGCCAAAGAAAAATTTCGATTGGCGACTCAAGTGCCCGGAACGCGCCTACGCGGGTGGATTCCGCAGAATCGGCATCGGCGCCCTCTTTGGCCTGGCCGACTGGAAAACGGAAGCTCTCGCCCTGGCATCCCACCTCGAATACCTTTACAAACATTGCTGGAAAGCCTCGTTTAACATCTCCTTCCCCCGGATGCGTCCCTACGCTGGAAACTACCAGTATCAGCCTAACCCCGAGTTCTTTCTCAACGACCGACAATTTGTCCAACTCCTCATCGCATTCAGACTCTGCTTCCCGCAAGTAGGGCTCGTTGTCAGCACCCGCGAACCTGCCTCCCTGCGCGACGCCCTCCTTCCCCTTGGTGTCACCCACATGTCAGCAGGCTCACAAACCGATCCCGGCGGCTACACCGGAGCCGGCACCGATGACCTCCACCTCACCATCAAGGGAAAACGCGTGGAACTTGATGAACCATCATCCCCTTGCTCTAAAAATCAACGCGCCACCGAGCAATTCACCATCGATGACACCCGTAGCCCGGCAACCATTGCCGACTACATCCGCAGCCAAGGCTACGACCCCGTCTGGAAAGACTGGGATGAAAGCATCCTAAGTTCGGCATCCTAACCCCCGGCACAGCACCCACCACCATCGCTCCAGTATGACTATTCAACTCAACGGAAAAGACCACCCGCTCGATGCAACTATCTGTGTGGACCAACTTCTCCAATCGATAGGTCTGGGTGAAAAACCTGTCGTTGTAGAGCTCAACCAACAAGCGCTCTTCCCGCGTGAATATGCCAAGCACCCCCTCAAGGAGGGCGACACCCTGGAGATCATCACGATTGCCGCAGGAGGTTGAGTTTCACCGCGCACTCATAGACCTTGGAGCCCCATCGCCCTCACCGAGCAAGTCGAAAAATACGGGCATCATCTTCCGATAAAGCGAATTCTTTCCTCCGAGCGAAAGCTGGCTCACCAGAAGGTCTGCCGCATCATCGCTGCCGGCTGGCGTGCAGCGATCGACCTCATGCCCTTCGACATCAAGTTTCTGATGTAAATGCGGGGATCCGACATCCCGGCTTACCTGAACGGTGCAGCTCGGGCAGGAAATTTCCACTAAGCCAATAGGCGCCCCAGCGGGATTCACCTCGATCACCGCGGTCACATCAGCTCCCTCGTGGGTTTCAAAATAAAACAAATCATGCTCAGAAAGAGTATCTAAGCCCAGATCCATGCTGCGGGTCCAACCTGTGCTTTGCACAATCCACGCCAACAACTGAAGCCCTGCCATCTTATGCCCAGGCTGCACCACAATGCAGATGCGGGTCATGTGCTCGGCAGCACGCATCGCAAGCGGATCATCAAACAAGGCGGCAATCGCCTGACGGATATGATAACTCCGTGTCCACTCCATATCGATGGGCTGAAGGGTAGAAACATCCTCCATCACCTGCTCGATACAATGAAAGGAATCCAGCGGGTCCGCCCAATCCGAGCTATCAAAAACAAACCGATCGATCAAACTGTAAAGACGCTCTGTAAAAATAGGCGAAAGCTCACCCTGCCACCAGAACACCAAAGGCAAGTCACTGTTAAGATGCGCAAACACCGTGTTCCGCAGCCGGCCCGTAGCCTTGCCGGTCAACTGAAATGCAATCTGCTCACAACAGACACTTTTACGCCCATGAGACAGGTGACAATGAGCCGTCACCCAGGCTCGGATCGAGGCCTTCTTCGCCTCGCGATCGATCCCAATCAACAGAGCCCGACACGCATGCTCACGGGTAATCGCTTGCACCAGCTCGGAGTTTTTAAGAATGGCATCCTTGGCCTCTGAATACACCGCAAAATTAATCAGCGAGGCATTCGTGCTCGCCTTATCCGCCTCCCAAAGGAGACGCAACTCCTGATCAATCTCCCCGATAGGCACCTCTTTCCCGAGGGCCATCGCATACTTGTCATAGCTAGTATTAGTCACGTGATATTTGGAATTTAGTATTTAGAATTTTCTCCCTAGAGCCTCCTCCATTTACGCCCATCACGGGCTAACAAATCATCAGCATCCTTTGGCCCCCATGTGCCAGCTACATACTCAGCCATCTTCGGCGGATGTTTCGACTGATGCCAAGCATGCTCGATATGATCGATAAATTTCCATGCCTCCTCAACCTCATCGCGTCGGGCAAAGAGTGTAGCGTCTCCCGCCATGGCATCGAGAAGAAGCCTCTCATACGCCTCCGGGCTGCTTTTACCAAAACTCGTTGCATAATGAAAATCCATCTTCACAGGCTCAAGTCTGAGGCTGGATCCAGGGATCTTTGACACCATCCGCAGAGAGATCCCCTCATCGGGCTGAATGCGGATCACCAACACATTCCCTCCGGGAACCCCGCCTGATAGAGCATTAAACAAAACGGTGGGCGGTGCTTTAAAATGAATCGAAATCTCAGTCGATTTTTTAGGCAACTGCTTCCCCATACGCACATAAAAAGGAACACCGCTCCAGCGCCAGGTATCGACCATGACCTTTAAAGCAACGTAGGACTCTGTCATCGATTCCGGATCCACCCGGTCTTCTTCACGGTAAGCACAGACATTTTCGCCATCCACATGCCCCGCCACATACTGCGCGCGCACCACATTCTTGGCCACCAGCTCCGGCGTGTCCCATGGGCGAAGCGACCTCAACACCTTCACTTTCTCATCGCGCACCCCATCGGCGGAAAGATCCGTCGGAGGCTCCATGGCGACAAGACTGAGCAATTGCAGCAAATGATTCTGCACCATATCACGCAGCGCCCCTGCCTGGTCGTAATAAGCGCCCCGGCCACCTTCCATGCCCAGATTTTCCGAGGTGGTGATCTGAATGTGATCAATGAAGCGGCTATTCCAAAGCGGCTCGAAAATAGCATTAGCAAAGCGCAGCACCATGATGTTTTGCGCCGTTTCTTTGCCAAGATAGTGATCAATCCGATAAGTATCCCTCTCTTTAAAAGTGCGACTCACCACCTTATTGAGATGCTTCGCCGTGGGAAGATCCGTGCCGAAGGGTTTTTCCACAATCACACGCGACCACGATCCCTTTTTACTCTCACTAAGTCCGGCATCCTTAAGATGCTCAAGAATATCATCAAAATAAGCGGGGGCACTGGCAATGTAAAACAAACGGTTCCCCTGCCCCCCGCGCTCGCGGTCAATTTCATCCAATTTCTCTGCTAGGCGGCGATATCCCTCCGCATCCTGAAACTCGCTTTGATGATAATAAATATCCTTGGCAAATTCCGACCAAATCACTTCATCGTGACCACTGCGGGAAACCTCCGGATTCAATTCCTCCAAGCCTTTACAAAATTCTTCATCGCTTTTCTCGCGGCGAGCGAAGCCAATAATCTTCACCCCCGCAGGAAGCGCCCCCTCCACCTGCAAGTTATACAAAGCCGGAATGAGCTTTCGGTGTGTTAAATCCCCAGTGGCTCCAAAGATGACAACAGTGCACGCCTCCGGCCGTGATTTCGACACCATATCTTTTCTAAACGGATTTTTCATACAAAAGCACTACCAGAATCTGGTAGACCGACACCATAGCAGTGAAATCCACGCCATCAAGACAAACGAAAGTTTTACCCCTCAGAAAATTACAATTCATGATGTGTTGCGGTTCCCCCTGTCAAAACCAGCCCAGCCATTCAAATGATCTTACAAATGGCTACGCCTATCCCAACGGGATACAACAACACAGCACAGGGTCGAGCAAAGCGACATGAGTGTTCGACAATC
>CAYNNY010000031.1:0-23050 GCA_964398555.1 uncultured Verrucomicrobiales bacterium | reverse complement strand
CCGAACGGATCTGAATGTCCGAAACTCCCATAGAGTCACAAACCTGAAAAATCACTGCTAACTGATCAGCCGAAGACATACCTGGCTGAAATCCAAACGCTGGAGGGCCCGCCTGGGGGGCAGTCAAACCTGGAGCCTCTATTGTAATATTACTCATTGAGATACCATTAAACCTTTTTTGCGACGGCCCGTCAATACGATTTTTGAGATTTTATAGGCGCAGAAACGACCACTCCAGCATTCAACGCTTTCGGAGCGCTGAGCATTCATTCTCGTGCACTGCACATAGGAAAGGCGCAAAGATAGGTCTCATCCAGGAACCCTACCACAGAGCAAGCTCTGTCGGCGTGTGATCAGTGGCGTAATTGGAATCAAGGCAAGGAGCCACGCGATCACCAATAGGCGGAACAACACCCTCAGGAGCTTCAACGTAAGGCTGCTTATCAGATGGACAGTATATCAAAGTAGCATCGGCAATATAGCCATCATCATTCAAGCTCGTCCACTGAAACGTGGACGCCTCTTCTAGCTGATTAAGACTTTGGTAACCTCTCATCGCCTTCTGTAGTTTCGACTGATTCGTTAAACATACAGTTCGATTAGAACTCTTAATATAACCAGCTCCGAGAAAAAATAGAACAGAGATCAAAGTGAGCATAACGATAATGACAACAGTCAACTCGATCAAGGTCACACCTGACTTTAATGGGGGTTTGGGGGTATGGATTCGTTTCATCTGATTGGGGGGATAAATCAGGCAACACAGAAAGCATGCCACCTGATTCAAGAAGGTAATCAGATTTTTTCAGAAAGTCAAGTATTTTCTTAAATTCGCATCCACATTTGCGAGAACAATAAAGCACCCCCGAAGACTAAGAATCTTCAGGCAAACTCAAAGGCAAGGTCCGGTTACCGCTGTATAAATCCCAAGACAAGGCCTGAATAGCTGATGCTTTCAATCTACTTTGAGTCTGAATTTCATTAGCATCTAGCGTGAAAGAATGCTCATCCTTCGAAGAATTGTCTTTAGACTCATAACCACTCAGAACACTCAAAACCCCATAAATATCTACAGACACTCTTTCTGGAGAAAGATCCCACACCGGTAGACCTACTGTCCGAAATGTCTCACCTTCAGGTAAAATTAAATTTGCTAATGTCGCGACCATATCCATGGACATACCAAACCACTCTGAAGCATCGACACTGCTATCAATCACTGAATTATTCCAGAAAATCAAGGGAACGAAAGACCGAGCATCCCGCCGAAATCTAGCACTGCAATGATCCCCCCTAAAGATAAATAATGCATCTGGATATTTTGACTTAAGGACATCCACCATTTCACCTATTTGATGATCTGCGTAAAATATATGCCCCATGTACTTCTTTTTCTTAGCTTGGGAAGCCCCAAAAACCAATGATGATGCAGATGACGAGAACTCAGGAATGCTTATCGTGTCTAGAGGGGCATCAAATGGGCCATGATTCGACACATTTAAAAATGTGATAAAATGAGGTTTTTTAAGATCCAAAACTAGGGACTTCGACCAGGCAAAAAAGTCAGCATCGCACACACCCCACTCATTCGTAGGAAAACTAGCTTGAACATCGGGGCAACCGATAAAACGATAGCCATACGCCTCACAAACATCCCCCTTATCTCCACAACGCCTGTAAGAGCCGGCCAAAAACAAAGAGTCATATCCACCTTTTTTCATTAATTGAGGCAATGTATCAAGCGGTAACGACCTCAATGAAGATATTGGAGGGCTAGGCAAACTCGCGGAAAGCCCCGAACTTATTCCGTTTACTGCCAACATTGTACTTTTCCCCGATGAAGATGCCATAGAGACAGAGATCCCGCCTTGGGCAAAGCTATTGATTCTTGGAGCTAGAGCTTGAAGCTCAGGATTAGTAATCAGATTCCCCCCAAAACTTTCCATAAGAAACATGAAAATATGCGATGGTTTTTTCTTTAGCCACAATGGTCTAGTCACCTTATGACTTACATAGGACTCTATCGTTTTTCCTAGACGCTTCTCAATCTCGCCTCGATCACTCTGCGACTTGACTGGAGCTGTTTTCTCTAGGATCGAACGGCAGCTAACCTCTTCCGTGATCCCATATTCACCTAGAACACTACGACTGACAAAAAACAGTTGGTACATGGGAGCTTGCGCTAGCTTCATCGGGTGATAACTGTTTACCGTGCCCTCCTTAGCATTAAGAACCAAAGCAAAAACAGAAAAAACAGCGGTCAAGCCTCCAAATACGAAAACAACACGTCGAGACACCCCCGTTTTCACTGCTGTTTTTTTGAAAAACCATCTCATCATACCATATGAAATTAATACTGTGGCGACGATTAACCATTCAACGTGATACACTCGGCCAGCGTAGACCCACAAGGATTCAGCATTACCTTCAAAAATGCCCATCAACCGCCGATCGATTGAAGATCCAAATTCTAAGTATAAAATAACTTGAGTCGCTACCCCGACAAGACTAAAGGGCAACAACATAAAAACATACAATTTTTGTACGATTTTCAACCCAAAGGACAGCACGTAGAAAGGAATAAATGCCACCATTCCCGATATGCAGCCAGTCCCTATAAAAATAAAAAACCTCGTGTGAAAATCGGCATAGGGGTGCTCGGGCAAACCTGTAAAATAGGGCAACACAATAGTAACAATCAACGGAAAGAAACAAAACAAAAACAACGTGTATGCAGCAACTTTTGCTAATAATGCTTTTTGCTGAGGGTTTTTCTTTATCAATTTAATCATAAACATTTTCATTTAATGCGCTCATTCTCTTTGATCGATGTGTATCATTGGGGGGGGGGCCGAGCAAGTCATTTTTCACCCAGATCACGAATGTCTTCAATCCATATCTAAAAAATAAGGGGCCTTGACAAGCCGTATCAATCTTTAAACATGAGTGAAATGATTTCACTCAATCAAGATGGCACAGACAACACCAAACGTTTGTATTTTTTAGCGCAAATGGCCCGATACTGGATTCTTACACTGGCCCTGCTCTCGGTTGTCTTCTATATGGTTTTTGGTGCTGTCGAATTTTCAATATGGCAAAATGCTCAATTCACAATGAAATTAGAGATGCTGTTCTGCGTTGCTTTCTTCCTTTTGAATGCAGGCGGTGGTCAATTAAGCAGAAAGGGTATTGCGAGCTTCGGTAAGTGCCTTTTACGAAACAGGCTAAATACTATTTTATTAATCATATGGTTGCTCAGCGTATCGATTTCATTTGCCCTCTCGCCTGCTGTAGAAATGATGAATATGTTGGGCCTTTGGCGATTTCTCGAAACATTAACCCATCTTGTGTTTTTCTTTTGCTTGTATGGAGTATTTAGAAAAAAACAAATCAACCTCCGGTTCTTGTTTGGTGGAATTGCAGCCTCTTCACTGACGCTTATCGTATATTTCTTTTGGTTCTTCCTCTTGCGGGATAACTCCGAATTCGGCGACGTTGATCTTTTATTGCACAAATGTCTCCCCCTCTTTTGCAACATTAGGCATGCGGGCTATCAGGTCACTGCGGCTATTATGTTCTATTGCGCCTTCCTCAGCTTAGGCGAAGGACGATGGCCAGCAAATCCCAAGCAAAACTTTTTGAACATCTTCATTTTAACATGGCTCATTGCATACTTGTGTTTTTTAGGAGGCCGCATGTCGATGATTTCAGTATTGCTTGGGTTTTCACTGCTTATTCTGACCCTACACCATAAAAAAATGCCCCTAAAAAGCATCATAGGCGTGATGATCATTTCAATTGGGGGAGGTATTCTACTATGTGAACTCTTAAGTTATTATCCGTGGAATGGTTTATTTGGCAGTATACAAAGGACCGTAGAGACAGATTCAATCAATGAGCTCTCTAGTAATAGATTAGCTGTTTGGAAGGCTACTTTTAACCCGATACTTGAAAATTTGTGGTTTGGTTTAGGCCCTCAAGGCTACTATTTCATGCCCGGTCGAGTATTTGGGGTTCAACCTCATAATGTTATTTTGCAGTTTTTAGTAGAATGGGGGGTCATTGGCTCTGTTTCTTTTATTTGGCTATTACTGAGATTGTTTATTCGCGGACTTCGATTCAACCTTCAGCCTAAAGCTGTGAATCCTTACACGTTGTCTGCTGGAGCATGTATATGCACATTAACGCTCAATGCTTTAACGGATGGTTTGTATTACCACACTCAACCTAGTGTTTACTTAGCCATAGCTTTCGCATTATGGGCAACCCCTCCAGATGAAACCGAAAATTTTGAGACTTAACCTAGCCTCTTTATTTACAAATTTCCCACCCTTCCGTTCTTCCATTCAAGCAACTAAGAAGCCTCATTTCAAAAAAACACGTTTTAAATATATTTTCTGGGCATTCAAGCGAGTCAGCAAATGACCGGCCCGCTCATTCATTTCTAAAACACGAGCTTCGCTCACACGGAATCCATTTTCAGGCATTTGAGGAAGTAGGATACCATATTGCACCAGACAATATTCAAAAGCAGCCAAATTCCCCTGCACATCATCCCAGGTGAAGCTTTTAGAATTCAAGCTCATATAATAACCCATATCCCCTGCTGCATTCGCACCCGTCAGCATCGAGGCGGGATCTGCTCGATCTCGCTTACAGTAGGCCAACGTTCTTTTTGCCAAGTCGAATGCAGCCTCGGGGTCGGCTTTCGATTTGCCGAGATCATCGATGGTTAAATACAAGTAGAGACTTTCGTAGTTTGTGTTATTAGCGGGATCCAGTTCATAGGAAAATCTCATTTTATCCTCAATCACACCCTGAAGGTATTTTTCATGTGCTGGGGTCACCTTATAGCCACTTGTTTTCCGGTGAGTATAGGCCACTAATTTTTCAACATACTGCTTCGCCTCACGATGAAGCGGCAGGTCTAGAGGCGCTTTTTCTTTTTCGGCCTTGATCAAAGCTGCCTCGCTCTCACAGTCGGCACAACCTTCGTGATCATGATGGTGCTCCGCGTGTTCATCAGGACCGTCATCGTTGAGATATTTCGCTTCTCCATGTCTGGCCCCCTTATGCACATAGGCCTCTATGGGATCTTGCATAATAAGAACAATTACCTTGCCGTATGGGCTCCCATTCATGCAGGCAATATTAGGGCGGTAATTCAAACGCTCAGCGTCTTGGAACTTCAATGTCAAACCCACCCAAAGAGCCATACCGATGGCCATGAGAACGGACATACGAACGGGCATACTGATTTTTGAATGTGCGGTGCTCATTTTTTGAAGGGTTACAGAGATGAAGAAAAATCAAAGAGACCGATTAAGCATTGGATTTAGCACGAAACAACAAGGCTGAGAACGATCCCATCACCAACCCCAAACCCAGAAAATAACCGAGTATTTGAAAATACTCCGACCACACCATTTTCCCCAACCTGAACACCAATCGCTCAGTGAGATCAGCCAAGTGGTAATGCGGCGAAAAGACAATCAGCCAGTCAAGAAAAGCGCTATCCGTTTTATCCGACATCATCCCTATCGTCCCCACCCCGTAGAGACCATACAACAGGAGAAATACAGGAACCACAAGCCCCGCTGTGCTTCCCAAGCGACTCCCCAATGACGAGGCCAACAAGAGCAAAGGAGCAATGGCAAAAATGAAAAGTAATCCGCTTTGAGCATTGAGCACGGTCCAGACCTCAGCCTGTTGAGGATCGCCAGGCATGGCCGCCACAAGGCAAATCCCGATCGTCACAAGAACAAGAGGGATTAAAAACGTCAAACACGCCAGCCATATTTGAAGTAGCTGATTCACATGAGATTTCCCGAGTGCCAAAAAATACGAGCCCATTCCAGACCTCGCATTATCCTCTCCAAAGCGAGCCGCTTGGAAAATAATCCAAATCATCGTAATCAGCCACAAACTCACCCAAGCTGACTGCGCCCTCGCAGGCTCAATGAGCGTTGGATTATTATAAGCCATGATGTTAGGTAACACCACGGATAACACAATGAGCCATAATAGGGCAATCACCCAAACTTTGCGTTGAAGAATGGTGGCGAGAGTAAGTCGATAGAGTTGCATATTGAAATCTGGAGTGCGGACGGCTAGCCTCCGCTTTGTGGTTAGTGAGGCTTGCCTCACGTGGTGCGGAGCATAGCAGATGTCTTGGAGTTAGTCAGCTTAAAGATTGATGGCTACTTTTTTAGGAATCCGTGAAGAGCCACTGAATAGCCACCCACAATCAAATATTCCACATCAGCTTCTTCAAAAAGCCTTGCGAATTCGGTAAAATCTTCGTTCAACGTGTCCATCTTCTGTTCTACTTTTACAAATCAAAGACATAGCCGCCATGCGCTCCTCAGGAGTCTTCAAGTCAGCCCCCTTTGGCTTTTTTCTAAAATCTGATAATTTGCCTTTTTGTAATACGATTTCCATCGTATGAAGTCTACCTTCACACACAAAAATAACAAGGAGCAAATCAGGCTAACTCTAGCATAGGGCGTGTCCTTACGGGTGGTCATTTTTTATCATCAGCCTTAAAGATACCCTCACACTCATCAATTACATTCTGTAATTTCGCAGCCACTTCCACACAGCATCATCTCCATGCCCTCCCCACAAATAGATCCGGGCATCGCCCGATATATATCAGATCTTCTTCTGACCACTCAACCCACCTGTGATACTTGTCTGTTTTTTTCATGATTTACTCCTTCTAATAGCTATATATTATATCTTTTTCTTGATAACGCTTAGGTCAGCTGGTCTTTAAGATCGCGCCATTGTTTCGGGGTGTCTCCGCCGGTGAGATGCTCGATCTTTCCTTCCGTAATAAGAACTGAACTTTCCATCACCATGCTATCGAAATCCGGGTGCGCGCTGACAAGCCGAAGCACCCCGTCATCTTGAGACCTCCACAGATCTTGGAAAATTTCACGCGCAAAAGCATCGAGCCCGGTGAAGGGCTCGTCGAGCAAAAGAATATCCGCCTGCCCCTCTTTGACTGAAAATTCAGCCACCAGCAAGGCGACTTTACGTTTGTTTCCTGTTGAAAGCTTGCCGTAAGTTTTTTTCACATCGAGCTCTAGATTTTCAGCCAATTTCAAGGCCTCGATTCGACTTTTTTTAGGTAAAAGGCTTTTAAAGATCGACGTTGCTGGCAGTTCACGATCAAAAACGAGATCCTCCCCAAGCAATTGGCACCGTCCCTTACACTCGAAGCCCCCTTTAAGAGAGTTCAACACACCAGCTAAGGTCCGCAACAGGGTTGTCTTCCCCCGCCCATTCCTCGCCAACAGGTAATGAGTGCCACTGCGCAACTCGATATCCTGCAATACCGTGGCTAGGCATTCTTTATAACCGATCCCAAGTCCTTCCTTGAGTTCTATCGTGGGGTGATTCATCTTACTCGTATCCATCGTATGCATCCTGAGCTGATTTAGCAGGTGGCAGAGAAAATGAATGATTTTCCTATTTTTTCAATCATTTTTTTAACTCACATTTGGGGGCGACCAATAGGGAATCATTGTTGAATTTTCCTTCGGCAGGTTGAATTCGCTGCGCGAGTGGAAAGCACCTGCCGGTGCGTTGAACTTAGGGAACTCACCATTTAACCATATCTCAGACGCTTATTCAACCAATGCGCAGCATTGATTCAACACATCTCAGATGCTTTCAACTTGGCTTCAGCCATATTCAACGACTCCACGAAGGCGATTCAGCTATGATAGCACTCTCAACTGATCGCCGGAATGCGTGAATCAAGAATTGGGAATTGGGAATTGGGAATTAAAATCTTCCGCCCACTCACCATAAAAAATCCTGTTAAATCCTGAAAAAATCTTGTTAATCCTGTCTGCGCCGCAGGCAACTTCTCTGCTATAACGCCCACCTCACCATGGTTCTCAATATCATCTTCGCCGCTTTTTTCCTCATTGGTTTTGTTTTCGCACTTTGGCAGTGGGTCTTTTACGGCAATCAAGATGTTTTCCCCGAAATGCTGGAAGCTACCTTTGCCATGGCGAAGACGGCATTTGAGATCGCGCTTTATCTGACAGGCGGCATGTGCCTGTGGCTCGGGATTATGAAAATAGGTGAGCGCGGAGGGGCGGTGAAGATCCTAGCCCGGCTGGTCAGGCCGTTGTTCAGTCGGCTTTTCCCCGATATCCCCGCCGACCATCCCGCCAATGCCAGCATGCTCATGAACATCAGCGCCAACATGCTGGGGCTCGATAACGCCGCAACACCTCTTGGCTTGAAAGCGATGAAGGAACTACAAACCCTCAACCCCAACAAAGAACACGCCACCAATAGCCAAATCATGTTTCTGGTGCTCAACACCTCAGGGCTGACGCTAATCCCTATTTCGGTCATGATCTACCGAGCACAAATGGGAGCGGCCAACCCGGCGGATGTGTTCCTGCCTATTCTTCTCGCCACCGCGTTTTCCACCATGGTCGGGCTAATCGCCGTCTCATTGTTCCAAAAAATCAAACTCTACGACCCCGTTATCCTTATGTGGTTACTGGGAATTGGAGGGTCCCTCTTTGCCGCCCTATGGGGTCTTCAGCAGCTCCCTCAGGAACAAATCGCCACCCTCTCCCGCTCCTGGTCCGCTTTTATCATCTTCTTGCTCATTAGCGGATTCATCGGACTCGCACTCATACGAAAGGTCAATGTTTATGATGCCTTCATCGAAGGCGCTCAGGATGGATTTTCGGTGGCCGTCAAAGTCATCCCCTACCTTGTCGCTATCCTTGTCGCCATCGCAGTCTTCCGCGCGGCCGGTGTAATGGACATCCTGCTCGATGGACTGCGCGGAGCTGTCGCCTTCACTGGACTCCCCAATGAATGGGTGGACGCCATGCCCACCGCTCTCATGAAGCCACTCAGCGGCTCAGGTGCCCGAGGCATGATGGTGGATGCGATGGAGACACACGGTGCGGACTCCTTCGTCGGTCGACTCGTGAGCACCATGCAAGGAAGCACCGACACCACTTTTTATGTGCTGGCTGTGTATTTTGGGTCAGTGGGCATCAAACATACCCGCCATGCCGTGACCTGTGGATTATTGGCCGATGCCGCCGGGATCACGGCCGCTATCTTTATCGGGTATATGTTTTTTGGTTAAAAACGTTAAGCGGAATACCCGCACAGTCAACAGCCTTCCTCGCTCTCGACTTGCGTGCCATCGTGCGTAGCGCTTCGCCATTATCCACCAGCACACTCTTAAACCGACCCGACCACAAAGTGCCCACGCGCTGATGCTTCAGGTTATACCATAGGGTGAAGCGTTCTTTAACCTCTTTCACATAAAGGCTCAAATCACAGAAACGACGTTTGTATTTCTCAATCACCTCTTGGGCGGCGGCGTCCAATCCACGCTCCCGCATATCTGCCAGTTCCAGGCTTGAGTTACTTAATGCCTTAAGTTGCCGTACATTTTAATGTTAAGCATTTAACGTTTTCAAGCAATAATAGAGCTAGCCCTAGCTTACATCCTAAAACGAAACCAGAACACAATCCGCATTGATTTTTACAGCATCTGCTTTGACAGCTCCTTCTAGTTCAGCTAGAGTGCCTGTCTAATTTCATCTTTTTATGTCTGAATCAAACCATACCACTCAATCGTCCCCCAAATATCCAGGAACTCCCATTACCTGTAACGGCAACCAGCTTGTAGCTACCCACGTCGAATCCCGAATCACTGATGGCGGGATTTTTTATCCCATCACTCCATCCACCGAAGGAGGTGAACTTTACCAGCAATCTTGGGCGCAAGGGAAACTTAACGTTTTCGGTCAACAGAAAGTCGCGGTGGAAACCGAGGGCGAACACTCCGCCCAAGGTGGCGCGACAGCATTTGCCATCACAGGCCGACGCACCGTCAACTTCACATCCGGACAGGGCATTCTCTACGCGATGGAGCAATACCACCACGCCCCAGGAAAACTCTCAACCATGGTCGTGGAAGTCGGAGCCCGTGCCCTGACCAAACACGCCCTCAACGTGCACTGCGGTCACGATGACATCTACGCAGCGCTCGATACCGGCTGGACGATGCTTGCCGCTAAAGACGCCCAGCAAGCTGCCGACCAAGCGATCATCCTGCGAAAAGTCTGCGAACTCTCACTCAACCCGGGCATGAACATCCAGGACGGCATGCTCACCACTCACTCCGAGCGTGTATTCCGCCGCCCCGAAGCCGAATTTCTCCGCGAATTCCTCGGAGCTCCCGATGATCTCATCGATTGCCCTACTGATGCCCAAAAAGAACTTTTCGGACCGACCCGCCGTCGCGTGCCCAAAATGATGGACATCTGTAGTCCCATCCTCGTCGGTCCCGTGCAAAACCAAGAACACTACATGAATGGTGTGGTTGGTCGCCGCAACTTCTTCCAAGAGCCGATCCTCAAGATGCTCGAAGACACTTATAAAGAATTTGCCGCACTCACTGGTCGCGAATACGGACTCCTTTCCGAATACCGTACCGAGGACGCCGACATCCTCTTCATCACCATCGGCTGTGCCGCAGAAAACATCGAAGCCGCCTGCGACTACATCCGTGAAACCCGGGGCGACAAGGTGGGATCGATCCACTTTAACGTCCTCCGCCCCTTCCCTGAAGAGGTCCTCATCGAGGCCATCCGTGGAAAGAAAACTCTCATCGTCCTCGAACGGACCGATGAAGGTATGGCCGGCGACAACCCACTCACCCGCGACATCCGCGCCACGATTGGAAAGTCCCGCGACTCCCGCCAATGGGCCGGCAACGTCCCCGCCCTTGCCCCCGAAGAAACTCCCCGCCTTTTCCGTGGTGTTTACGGCCTAGGCTCACGTGACTTCCGCCCCGAACATGTCATCGGTGCTTACGAATTTTCCCAGAATCAAATTACCCGAAAAGACGGCAAAAAAGCATCTGATGGCAAAACATTCTTCACCCTCGGAGTGGATCACACCTACGCGGTCATATCCACAGACTCCCCATCACTCCTGCCTGAGAAGTCGATCGCTGTCCGCTTCCACTCCATCGGTGGCTGGGGAATGATCACCACAGGGAAAAACCTCGGTAACATCCTCGGCGAGTTTGGCAATATGCTCTCTGAGCAAAATCCGGAATACGATCCCGAAACGGGCGCAGTCCTCCCCAAACTCCACATCGCGGCCAACCCCAAATACGGCTCCGAGAAAAAGGGTTCACCCACGAACTACTTCCTCGTCGTCGCCCCCGAACGTGTCCGCGTCAACTGCGAACTCAACCACGTCGACGTCGTCCTCTGCTGTGACCCGAAAGCATTCACCCACGGCAACCCACTCGCCGGCATCAACCCAGGAGGCTGCCTCGTTTGGGAATCCGATGCCGACCCCAAGACCGCATGGGAAACCATCCCGACTCAACACCGCAAGTTCATTCGAGAGAATAACATCCGCGTTTATATTCTCCCAGGATTTGCCATCGCCCGCGAAGCCACCCCCCGCCCAGATCTCCAGCTCCGGATGCAAGGAAACTCCTTCCTCGGTGCCTTCTTCAAGGTTTCCCCCTTCCTTGCCGATAACGGGATCACGGAAGAAACGTTCCGTGCAACCGTCCGGAAGCAGTATGAGAAAAAATTCAGCCGCTTCGGTGACGCCGTGGTTGAAAGCAACATGACCGTGATGACCGAAGGTGCTGATCGTGTTGTGGAAATCAAATACGGTGAGATCGACGCCAAAGACACATCCTCACTCCGCCTTCCTCCCTTGGCTCCAGTCAATGCAGAGGAGCCCGTACTCCCCACCATCAGCTGCTCCGGCATGCAATGCTTCATCCCTCGCCCTGAGGATCAGCGCGCGCGCTCCCCTCTTCAGACCCAGGAGAAATTCGATAGCGAATTCCGTTCAGGTCTCGGATACCACCAGCCAGCCTCACCACTCGCCAGTGTGGGTATCGTCGCCGCTGCCACAGCCGCCACAACCAGTAAATTTGTCGCCCGCCGCCGCACCCCAGTTTTCATCCCTGAGAACTGCACCCAATGCATGGACTGCATCACGGCCTGCCCAGACACCGCCATGCCAAACACCGCCCAGGAAATTGGCACCGTCCTCCGCACCGCAGCCAAGTCCTACGTCTCCGATCCCGATCAGCGACTCGCCCTACTCAAAGCCCTACCCAAGGTCGAAGAAAATGCTCGCAAACGTATGATGGAAATCACCATCGCCCGAGGTGAAACCCCATTCAAAGACATCATCAAGGATGAAGTCGTCGCCCTCAACGGCGCGGTTTCACAAGAAGCCAAAGACGAATTCATGGCCATCCTCGACGTCGTCCCCATCGCTTACAACAAAGTAGCTGCCATCTTCCGAGGCAAAGAAAAGAAAACTGGCGACGGTGGAATCTTCTCCATCTTCGTCACTGACCTCTGCAAAGGATGTGGCGAGTGTGTCGAGGAATGTGGTCACGGCGCGCTCGAAATGGTCGAGGACAACCCCGAACTCAACCAAACTCTGGCCTCTGCCCAGCTCTTCTCACGGATGCTTCCGGACACCCCGCAAAAGTATCTCGGTCTTTACGACGACGACGCCCCAGCGGACTCCCGCCCTGCCGCGCTGCGTAACCACCTCATGGTGCGCCGCAACTACGAGGCCTTTGTCTCCGGCGACGGTGCCTGCGCCGGATGTGGTGAAAAATCCATCCTTCGCGGAATTGCCAGCTGCACGGAAGCTTACATGCGTCCGCTCTATCATGCTAAAGCCGACCGCTTGAACGGAAAAGCCGACATCCTCGAAAGCAAAGGTGCCGAGCTGCTCACGCAGCTCAAAGCCCGCTCGGAAGAAGAATACGCACTCTTCAAACGCGCTGTTGCCCACGTCATTATGGGACTCGGCGGTGAGGACGATGCCGATACAGATGCCCGACTCGCCGAAAATGGAATCATCAGCGACGCAGATATCATCAGCGCCCTGATCTCCATCATGCGCGTAGATGCCTACAACCACAACTCCCTCCAGAGTGTGGATGGCCGACTTTCCAATGGAATGTCTGTGATGATGATGGGAGCCAACACCGGATGTAACTCCGTCTATGGCTCCACCCCACCATCCAACCCACACCCATACCCATGGATGAACTCCCTCTTCCAAGACGGTGCCACCATCTCATGGCTCATGGGCGAATCCCTGATCCTGCGTCACAGCCGTCGCTCCGTCGCTCCCGAGCGACTCGCCACAGCGCTCACCACCCTCTACGAAAACCCAGAGGCAGAGGTCATTACCAAGAAGAAATACTTCGACCTTACCCACCTCACCGATCTCCTCATGAGCGATCAGGAAATTAAAGAGCTTCCTAAAGTCTGGTGTGTCGGTGGTGATGGTGCCCTTGGTGACATCGGCTTCCAGAACCTCTCGAAAGCGATGCTTCAAGGACGCCCCAACGTGAAATACCTCATGCTCGACACCCAGGTGTATTCCAACACCGGCGGCCAGAACTCCGACTCCTCATTCATGCCCGGTGGTTATGACATGAACCAGTTCGGTGAAGGCACCCAAGGGAAAATGACCGAGCGAAAATCCGTTTGTGACATCTTCACCAACGGTCACGGCTCGCCATACGTCGCACAGGTATCCATTGCCAACGCTGCCAAACTCTACCAAAGCATCTTCGAAGGCCTGGAATATCGCGGTGCCGCATTCTACCAGTGCTTCACCACCTGTCAGCCCGAGCACGGAGTAGGCGACGACGCATCAGCCCTGCAAGCCAAGCTCTCTCGTGACTCACGCGCCATGCCCGAGTTCACCTTCAACTCCTTCAACGGAGAGACCGCCCAAGAGTGTTTCGACCTCAAAGGCAACCCGAACACGAACCGTGACTGGCAGCAGTTTAAATCCAAACTCGACAAGTCAGTTACATTCGACTTCACCGTCGCTCACTGGGCCATGACCGAGGCTCGCTTCCGTCCGCACCGCAAACCCATCAGCGCAGAGGAAGCCGCCAAGCTCATCCCGCTGGAGAATATGCTCATGCTGATCAGCCAGAAAGACGTCTCACTTCGCCGCTTCGACGACGAAGCGTCCGCCGCCTACGTGCCCGACTTTGAGGTCACTATCCGCACCGAGTTCAATGGCAAAGAGGCATTTTTCTCCATCAGTCGACAGCTCGTCCTCTTCTGTGTGGAACGCCGGAAGTCATGGCGCATGATCCAGTCCCGTGCTGGCGTCGAAAACACCGACTACAAGGCCCAGCGCGAAATCCACGCCAAGCTCGAAGCCAGTGAAATCACCCGCGAAGACGTGCTCGCCAAAGGCTCAGCCGTCCTCGACGCCTAACTGAGAGAAATCAACCACCCCCACCCAAGCAGCTCCGAGAAATCGGAGCTGCTTTTTCATTGGGAGCGCCGAGCCCCAGCTCGGCGCAAAAAAACGCGACAAGAAAAACCACAAATCCCCTTTCATTTCAAACGACAGGCACCAAAATACACGCCTCTTATCATCATGAGTGAATCGACATCCCCACCAACGCCCAAATCCTTATTCAATGGCTGCGGTCTATTCATAGCCTGTATTATCGGGATGATTGCATCTGCATTTACCGCAAACATAGGAGCTGGCATAGGAGGATTTATTGATGGATCTTTAGGCCTAGGGTCGCTCTATTTTGGTTTTTGAGGATTGATTGCCGGTACTATTCTTACGATTTCCTCCGTTATTTACGCAAAAGCAAAATACCCGAATGATCCGGAAAACATTTACGCCTTCCCCCTCTTTGCTGTCCCGATGGTCGTCTTAATTGGCAGCGCCATCCTTTTCCCGATTTCATCCACCATCGGCGGCTACCAATCCAGAAAAAAAACGAATACCAAGAATCCTCTAAAAAGAAACCCAAAAACTCCCCTCCATCTCATCCGCCGAGTAGCGAACTCATCCCCAACCAGGATTTACCCTCCGGTCCACATAAGAGCCAAAAAAATCATTCAAGACTACGATACTCTTCAAAACGAAAACCCTTGACTCAAACGCTCCTTGTGAGAAAATCAATCACAACCATTTTCTTCTATGTCACTCCTCAAACTAGCCCTCGGACTCATACTCATCGCCCTCACCCCTGCCCTTCAGGCTCGTGAAGTCACAGGTATCGCCGCCAAAGTGAACGGCCGCGTAATCACCAAAAACGAAGTCAATTACCACCTCACCCCCTACCGTCAGCAGCTCGATGCCCAGATGCCACGCAAAGGAAAAGCCTATGACCAGCTCATCGGTAAAGCTCGCGCCGACATCCTTGATAGCCTAATCGAGCGCGAACTCATCCTTTCTGAGTTTCACACCAAAATCAAAGGCCAGATCCCGAGCCACGCCATCGACTCAGAAATCAAGCGACAGATCCGCGAGCTCTATAACAACAATCGCAGCGAATACGTCAAAGCACTACGCCAGGCCGGCATGACACCACAGCAGCACCGCCGCGAGACCGAGAAAAAACTCATCGTTCAGGCAATGCGAGCTCAGCAGCTTTCGGGCTCCGTCCCCCCCTTGCCTAACGAAGTCAGCGCCGAGTATAACAAACACAAACTCAAAATGCGCGACATGACGGGTGACGCCCTCGAGTTTCACAAAATTTACATCCCAAAATTTGATCAAACCAATCCACTGATCACTCCCGAAATTCAACTCGAGCTCGCAGAAGACATCACCGAGCAACTTAAAAAAGGTGGCGACTTCGCCGAGCTTGCCAAAGAACACTCCACGGACTCCTATGCCGAAGATGGCGGAAAAGTAGAAAAAACGCCTCGCACCGATCTCTCACCCGCTTTTGCTGCCATCCTCATGGAAACCGATGAAGGCAAAATCCTGGGACCACTTGAAGACGCCCGAGGCTACACCATCATCAGAGTCGATAAAAAACACTACGGCCCAGTGCCATCACTGAGCAAAGTCCGTAAAACCATCGAAGCTCGAGTCCGCACCCGCAAAAACAAAGCCAAGCAAGACCGCTGGATTAAGCGCCTACTCAAAAACGCGATGATCACCAAAAATATCTAACTTCGCTCCACACCCCTTACCTCTTATGTCCTATCTCGAATCCATCTTTAGTCTCGAAGGCCAAGTCGCTGTGATCATCGGAGGAACCGGCCACCTCTGCGGCAGCATGGGCGTCGCCCTCGCCCGTGCTGGAGCCGAAGTGATCCTCGTAGGCCGCAATCCAGAAAGCGCCATCGAAAAGCTCGCCGCCATTGATGAGTTTGGCGGCAAATCCTGGTTCCACCAAGCCGACGTCAGCAAACGTGAAGACATCGAAAACCTACTCGCAGAGGCCATCAAACGCTCTGGTAAAGTCGACATCCTGATCAATGGTGCCGGCATGGGGTCAAGCACGCCCTTCTTGGAAATCGGCGAAAACGAATACGAACAACTCATCGACATCAATTTCTCCAGCGTCTTCCGCGCTTGCCAGATTTTTGGCAAATACTTCATCAACAGCATCGAACCCAACAGCATTATCAACGTTGGCTCGATGGCGGGAAAAATGCCTATTTCAGGTATCTTCGGCTACTCCTCCGCCAAGGCCGCGGTCCACAACCTCAGCAAAAATCTCGCTCGCGAATGGGCCGAGCACGATATCCGCGTCAACACCATCATCCCTGGGTTTTTCCCATCAGAAGAAGCCGCCCTCCAAGGTGATGAATCCCGCGCCCTTGAAATCCTTCGCCACACACCGATGTCCCGTTTCGGCATGGCTGACGAACTCACCGGCGCCACCCTCCTGCTAGCGTCTAACAAAGCAGGTTCCTACATCACTGGCACCGAAATCATCGTCGACGGCGGATTTTCAGCCATGAGCATCTAAGACGAGATCCCGAGCGCAGCCTCAATATGGAGGGGAGACTTCCAGTCTCCGACTGACTATCGCTGATCAATCCATCATCCGAGAGCCACAGTCGTGAAAAAAAGATCATGCCGGCTGACACCCCCTCCAGAATGATCCTCTACATCCACATTCCGTTTTGTCACCGGATCTGCCCGTATTGTTCTTTTTACAAACACACCCCGGGCGACACGGATATCCGCGCCTTCATTCAAGCCATCACCAAGGAGGCTCAAAACCATGACCGTCTCGGTCATGAACCCATCACCACCCTCTACCTTGGCGGCGGCACACCATCGATGCTCTCCCCCAGCCACCTGCGTGAACTCTTTAGCGGCTTCAATGAAAACTTTGACCTCTCACAAACCCACATCACCCTAGAGGCCAACCCCGCCACCTTTAATCTTTCCAAAGCCGCACTCTTCAAAGAACTCGGCGTTAACCGGATCTCGCTCGGCATCCAATCATTTGCCCCGCATGTGCTGAAAACACTCGGCCGTGAGCACAACCCCGAACAAGCCTCCGAGTCCGTGCGTATCCTCCGTGAGGCCGGAATGGAAGAAGTCAATATCGACCTCATGTTCTCCATCCCCGGACAATCGACTGAGGACTGGCAACACACGCTAAACACCGCAGTCCGTCTCAAACCCGACCACATCTCCGCCTACAACCTCACCTACGAAGAAGACACCGCTTTCATCGAGCGCCTCACCCAAGGTAAATACAAGGAAAGCGAGGACACCAATGCCGATCACTTCAAACTGGCCCACGGCACCTTGACCCAAGCTGGATTTCACCACTACGAAACATCCAACTACGCCCAACCCGGCAAAGAATCCCGACACAACCTCGCCTACTGGCAGGGGCACGATTATCTGGGACTTGGCCCATCCGCCGTCTCCACCATCGATGGTGAACGCTGGAAAAACCTGCCCGACACCGCCCGCTATATCCACGCCATCGAAACCGTAGGCCACGCCAAAAGCGAAGCCGAGACCATTGACGACGAAGCCTTCCGCATCGAGCGTATCGCCCTACTGCTGCGCACCACCACGGGACTCCCGGTGAAATACCTCCAATCCGCCCCCTCCGGTGCCGTTCAGGAACTCCTCGAAAATCAACTCGCCGAACTCAGCTCCGGCCACCTCCAACTCATCAATGACGGCCCACTCCTCGTCGACCCGATTGCTGCCAAACTCATCTGAGCAGACCAGCCTTTCTACCATTGACAATGACTCTTAAATCCGCTTTCACAGACCCCGCATGAGGATCGCACTCTATTCCCTTATTTTCCTAGGCACTGTCCTTCTTGTATTAGACCTCACGAAGCTCGTCGAGGGCATCGAACCGCAAAAAAAGGCTGCTGCTCAAAAATCGACACCGGTAGAGACCCACGGGTCACAAGACCCGCCAAAGCAAAAGAGCGCAGAAAGCCAACCTGCGGGGCATCCAGACATCGATCAGGCCCTAGCGCTTTACACTCAGGCGATTGAAAAATCTCCAACCAAAGCTGCCCCATATGCCAGCCGTGGCAATGCCTACATTGCTAATAAAGACTACGAGAAAGCCGTAACCGACTACGATCAGGCGATCAAAATCGAGCCCGAAAATATAGACTACCTCCTCCAGCGGGGAGCCCTTTTTCTGAACCTCAACCAGTCAGACAAAGCCATCACCGACTTCACTCATGTTCTGAAGATCGACCCTGATCGCACCAAAGCACTCGCCTACCGCGCCTTCATTTACTACCGGAACAAACAACACCAAGAGGCGCTCAACGACTGCCTGATGATGCTGGAAAAAGATTCCACGTTCACCGATTTACACACCACGATTGCTCAGTGTTACAAGGCACTCGATCAAGATGACAAGGCGATCTTTCACCTCGAACTTTACATCCAGTCCACCAAAGACACCGAGGGAAAGAAGAAGGCGGAAGCCCTGCTGAAAGAGTGGACACCCCAACCGTAACCCTTCCCATCACTTGCCATGAAAGCACTCATCACCATTGTCGCCACGTTGGCCGTCACGCTCCCACTGCTCAGCACCACCTCCTGTCGGGAGAAAGGAGAAGTGCACCACTTTCAAGTTGAAAAAGCCAAAGCGGCCCCAGCGGCCCCAAAATCTCCCACAGCGGCCCAGCCTTCCAGCGCCCCATATTCATGGACCTTACCCGAAGGATGGACGGATCAACCTGCCAGCGGCATGCGACTGGCAACCATCATGATTCCCACCTCCACGGATTCGCTCAACGCCTCGATCACAGAGTTTGGCGGAGACCTCGCAGGAAACGTCAACCGCTGGCGTGGCCAAATCGGATTACCCCAGCTTTCCAAAGCTGAAATCCTGCCCGGCCTGAAAATCGTTGAAACCATTCTAGGCAAAGAAGGCAAAGCTTACATCGTCACACTCATCAATCCAGCATCGCCCGCAAAAGCGATGCTCGCGGCCATCATCCCGCGCCCGTCTGGCACCTCAGTCTTCATTAAAGTCACCGGCCCGGCCGATGCCCTAAAATCCATCGCCGAGCCATTCAGCCAGTTTACGCAATCACTCAAGCAATGAACCCCGTCACCAAAGCCCTGCGGCCATTCGCCTCAGCCGCCATTTTTTACTACGCCACACTCTGGCTCGTAGTGCTAGTCGTCGTCGGCACGATCTCGCAAAAGTTTTTCGGCCTCCAAAACAGCCTGGAAAAATACTTTTCCGCATGGTTCATCCAGCCGATGGAGATGCCCCTGTGGCTCCCATCTGGAAGATTGATCATGGCCATCATCATGCTTAACCTCGCTGCAAAAATGGCGGTGGGCTCGAAGTGGAAAGTCAAAATGATAGGCATCAATATCACCCACTTTGGTGTGCTGTTGTTAATGATCGGAGGAATGATCACCGCCTACACCACCACAGAAGGGAACATCGCCATTCAAGAAGGTCAGGAGTCATCCACTTTTCAGGATTTCCATCAAATGGAACTCGCCGTCACCGATCACTCACCCGCTGACCACGATAGCGTCACCACATTCACCGCTGGATTTTTCTCGGATCAACAATCATTCTCCGATCCAGCCACACCGATGAGCTTCAAGGTCACCCACTTTTACAAAAACTGTAAACTCGTCGAACGCCCAGCCTCTGAAGTAACCCCCGAACTCAAACAACGGGCCAGCCGACTCCAGTTTAAACAACTCCCCCCCGATAAAAGCGACCGCAATCTCGGCGGAATCGAAGTGAAAATCTCAGGAGCCTCCGATGCAGACAACGGCACATACATCTTCCTCAACCACCAGCAGTGGGGGCAAACCAGCATCACCGGAGCCGATGGCAAAAGCTACGACCTCTCCCTACGCTACCGTCACTACCAACTCCCCTTCTCCATCCACCTCAAGGATTTTGAAAAGCTCGACCACGCGGGCACCATGATGGCCCGCGCTTACAGCTCCAAAGTCACCGTCACTGAAGGAGCCTCCACGGAAGACACCAAAATCTACATGAACCACCCACTCCGCCGAGGTGGCTACACCCTCTATCAATCATCCTTTGATCAATCCAACCCATCCGGCATAGAAACAAGCATCTTCCAAGTTGTCCACAACAGAGGCCAACTCATGCCCTACATCGCCGTCGTAGTCATCACCCTAGGCCTCCTCATCCACATCATCATCCAAGTCCCCAAGCTAATCGCAGCCTCCAAAAAGTAGGACAAGTTTCTAACTTGTCGACAACCCAAGGAAATATCAACCCAGGAAACATCAACCCAAGTATTCCTAATTCATCATTCCTAATTTTATCATTCCCAATGCCCCGTCTCTTCACACTCATCCTCCTGCTCCTCCCCAGCCTACTCATGGCCCAGGAAAAGCAGGAACCTCGCAACCTCTCTCCGGATGCCGGCCAACTTCTCGCCCCGATTGCGGTGCAAAATGAAGGCCGGACCAAACCCTTCGACTCCTTCGCCCGCTTCAACCTGCTCGCCTGTTACCACAAATCAAAGATCAAGGATGGTGAAACCAAAATCTCAGCTTCCGACTGGTTAGCCCAGCTTCTACTCGACCCCGATAGTGCTTACAAAATCAAATGCTTCCGAATCAAAAACGAGGACCTCATCGCTGATCTTGGACTGGAAAAAAGCCCCGACGGCAAACACTTCTATAACTTCAATGAACTCCGCTCCATCATGGATGCCCAGCGCACGCGTGTGCAAGCAATCGGAGCCCGCCCCAAGGAGGACCACAAACTTGTAGAGTCCCAACTCCTCAAACTCTACAGCACGGTGCACGGCTATTTTTCCATCAGCCGGGCCTTCACCTGCCTGACCCCCGAGCTCGTCATCACCAACGAACAACTGGCCAAGGAACTCGATCTCCCTCTCGGCAAGCCCTTCAGCTTTTTCCAACTGCACCAACGCTGGGATAAACTCAAACCTCTGGTCGACTTACTCCGCGAGAACTACGATTCAACCAACAGCTACCATCTGGAAATTTTTAAACTCGCCTCCCAACTCAGGGACATGCAACAACACGAAAGCCAATTTTCAGCACTCACCATCATCCCACCGGCAGACGATCAAATTCTCGGAAACTGGCGCACCCCCTGGCAGATACTCGATGGAGACCATCAGGCCACCGATCAGGAAATCAAAGCCATGACCGCCCTAGAGTCCGCCGTCACCGCGCTGATTAACAACGACAGCACCACCGCCGTCAAACAACTCGAACTCCTCAAATCCGCATCCAGCGATAAGATCAACTCACTCGCTAAAGCCGAGCTGACCTACAACCGGCTAGACGCCTTTACCAACAGCCTCGCCTTCTACCTGTTCGGATTCCTCCTCCTCTGCTTCAGCTGGCTATTCGCCGGCAAACAACTTCGCTGGGCAAGCTGGGGTATTGTTCTCATCGGCTTCCTCATCCACGCCACAGGGCTCCTGCTGCGCATGTACATCCGTGGCCGCCCGGCCCCCGTCACGAATATCTACGAATCCGTTATCTTCGTTGGCTTTATCTGCGTCCTACTCGGACTGGTCATCGAGTTCCGCCGTCGTGATGGACTGGGCCTCATTCTCGCTATCATCCCCGGTTGCATCCTCCACTTTGTCGGATTTAAATACGCAGCAGAAGGCGACACCATGGGACGCCTAGTCGCCGTCCTCGATTCTAACTTCTGGCTCTCCACCCATGTAGTCAGCATCAGCATAGGATATGGAGCAGCAGCCATCGCCGGACTCATTGCCACCAGCTACATTTACGTCAGACTCTTCAATCCCAACGATAAAAAACTTCTCCAAAGTATCTCGAAAAACTTTATCGGAGTTAGCCTATTAGCCCTCCTCTTCTGCATCGTAGGCACCATCCTTGGCGGAATCTGGGGCGATCAATCCTGGGGCCGATTCTGGGGCTGGGACCCCAAAGAAAACGGAGCCCTGCTCATCTGTCTCTGGCTGCTGATCGTCCTGCACGGAAAATGGGGAAAACAACTCAAAGAGCTCGGCATGGCCACCATGCTTTCACTCACGAACATCACCGTGCTACTCGCATGGTTCGGCGTCAACCTACTCGGCGTAGGACTCCACAACTACGGCTTCACCGAGGGTGCGGCCTACAACCTCAAAGTCGCCTGTTACTCAATTTTCGCCCTCACCGTCATTCCTACGCTCATCATCTACTTCCGCGATCTCGCCGTCAAAAAATAAAAGATATTTCCAGCCCCCCTCGGGTCCACCCAACGACAAACTCACGGTCACTATTTTTTCATGCTCTCCAACCACTCAAAAGCCGAAAAGATAATTCAAAAGCTGCTACTTCGTGACCAAGACGAAAACCAAATCCTCAACACACTCGAAAAAAAAGGACTGCTCAACGAGAGAACCAAACAGATTGTGCATGAAATGAATCTTGAATTTAAAGCCGCCCAAGCATTCTCCCCCCGACACCCTCCTCGCAAGCGAATCAGAACCTTCGGCATCGCATTAGTCACCCTCGGTGTTTTCATCATCATCTATTTTTCATCTTTTGACTCGATAGGCCGCTACAACCCAACGGGATACGGCCCATGGCTTATCATTATCGGCCTCATCCTCATTTTCTTCCCCGACCAAGGCCTCGAAAAATGGTAAAGCCCCCTCCGCCGCCCCAGCGGCGCACACCCCCCTATTCCCCAATAACAAATTCCCAATAACAAATTCCTAATAACGCTTTCCCCATGACCTCAAAA
>CAYNNY010000030.1:0-23072 GCA_964398555.1 uncultured Verrucomicrobiales bacterium | reverse complement strand
AATAACAAATTCCCAATAACAAATTCCTAATAACGCTTTCCCCATGACCTCAAAACAACGCTTTCTCGCCGCCGTCCACCGCCAACCTCACGACCGCGCACCCGTCTGGGTCATGCGCCAAGCCGGACGCTACCTTCCCGAATACCGAGAGCTTAAAAAGAAATACTCATTCATCGAACTCGCCCAAACCCCCGAGCTCGCCACCCAGGTCACCCTCCAGCCACTCCAGCGATTCCCACTCGATGCCGCCATCATCTTCTCCGACATCCTCATCATCCCAGAAGCACTCGGCCAGCCCTATCACTTCAAAGACGGCGGTGGCATCGCCATGGATTACCTGCTCGATTCCAAAGCCAAAATCAACGCCCTCGACGCCTCCGGCATCGAAGAAAAACTCGCCTACCTCCCCGCCGCCCTGCGCTTAACCAAACAAGAAATTGGCGAGGAAAAAGCCCTACTGGGCTTCGGCGGCTCCCCATGGACCCTCGCCGCCTACATGACCGAAGGAGGTTCACTCAAAGACTGCGCCGCCCTCAAGTCCATGTTTTACTCAGACCGACCCCTCTTTGATAAACTCATGGACAAGGTCACCGCCGCCGTCATCGACCTCTTCAAAATGCAAATCGCTGCAGGGATCGATGCCGTGCAAATCTTCGACTCCGCCGGAGCCTTCTGCCCAGCCCCACACTACGAAGCGATGTCGATGCAGTGGATTAAAAAAATCATCGCCTCCCTACCCGCCGACTTCCCCGTCATCCTTTTTGCCAAAGGCATGGGCCACCGCCGCGACGACCTCGTCGCCTCCGGTGCCAGCGTGCTCAGCATGGATTGGACCATCGATCTCCCTGCCTACTACGACGCCCTTCCGAAAAACGTCGCCGTCCAAGGCAACCTCGACCCCCTCATCCTCACCGCATCAGCAGACGTCGTCCGCACAGAAACCACCAGACTCCTCGAGTCCATGCGTGGCCGCCACGGCCATATCCTCAACCTAGGCCACGGCATCCTCCCCAGCGCCAAACCAGAAAACATGCAAGTCCTCTGCGACACCATCGCCAACTTCACGTAGGATAGGCTTCCAAGCCTGTCGACTGCCTATCGCCGCTCAACCCAAGGAAAAAACCTCAAACTCCTCACTCCTAGAAAATAGCCAGCTATCACTGTTCCGTATAAGCGATCACCTCATCATTGAAATTTGGAACTTAAAACTTAGAACTTAAAGACAAAATGCTCATCCCAGACCTCAATCTCATCCGGAAGTATAACCAGCCTGGCCCACGTTATACCTCCTACCCCACCGCACCTCATTTTTCCAATGAAACGGATAAGGCTGCGCTTACCGCCCAGACAGATTCTGAAAATAGCGACCTCTCCCTCTACTTTCACATCCCGTTCTGTCGCTCGCTCTGCTGGTTCTGTGGCTGCACAAAAATCATCACCACCCAACAAGACAAAGCCGACCGCTATATCGACCTGTTGGAGAAAGAAATTGATCTCTTTGTGCCGCGCATCAAAACCGGACGCAAAGTCGCTCAACTCCACTTCGGAGGCGGCACACCTAACTATTTGACCCCCACGCAGATCGACCGCATTTCAAACATCATTCACACCCGCTTCGAGTTCCACCCCGATGCCGAACTCGGCACCGAGCTCGACCCCCGCACACTCACCCAAGAACACATCGACGCCTTCCGCCGACTCGGCATCAACCGCGCGTCGATGGGCGTCCAAGACACAAAACCCGAAGTCCAAGAAGCCGTCCACCGCATCCAGACCGATGAACACAACCGCAATGCCCTGAAATGGCTGCGCGAAGCAGGCATCACCTCCTGCAACCTCGATCTCATCTACGGGCTTCCCAAACAAACTCCCGAGTCGTTTGAACAAACCCTCTACGATATCCTCGAGTATACCCCGGACCGACTCGCCGTCTTTTCCTACGCCCACGTGCCATGGATCATGCCCGCCCAGAAAATCCTTGAGGAAAAAGACCTCCCAGGACCCGATGCCAAAATCCAGATGTTGGAAAAAATCATCACCATCCTCACCGACAACGGCTACCACTACGTCGGCATGGATCACTTCGCTAAACACGACGACGAACTCGCCATCGCTCAGAAAAATGGCACTCTCCAGCGGAACTTCCAAGGCTACTCGACCCACGGCGGAGTCGAGATCTGCGCATTTGGCATGTCTTCGATTTCCCAAACCAGCCGCTCGTATCGCCAAAACTTCAAAGACATCACCGACTACGGCCAAGCCATCGCCGAAAGCCATTACCCAATCGACCGAGGCATCATCCTCACTGATGAAGACGTGCTGCGCCGCGACCTTATCATGTCCATCATGTGCCAGCTCCGGCTCGACTACTCAGCCAAGTCCGCCCAGCACGGCATCGACATCAAATCCACCTTCGCCGACGCCATCGCGGCCCTCAAACCCATGGAAGACGACGGACTCGTCGAACTCAAAGAAGACGCCCTCCAAGTCACCGAGCAGGGCCGACTCTTCATCCGAAACATCGCCATGTCCTTCGACGCCTACCTCGACTCCGGCAAAGCCAAGTTTTCAAAAACCGTCTGAAAAAACCGCTTAGGCCATCACGTAAAAATCCAGCCTGAAGCAAAACCTCCAGCCTCACCTAAAAAATGCCTGTCATTTTATAATGACCTTTTTACAGGCTAACCATTGATTTAACAGCGTTCTTATTTCGAAAAGAGCTTATTCGCGCCCAGAAATATTCACCTAATTTTCTACAGCCCTACTTCTCGACACCGCTGCAATATCTCATCACCATTGAAAATAAAACGGGAGTCGACAAGCTGACGACTCTTCACTACGGTTAGAAACCGTGGATAAAAACTCTCCAGCCGACGAAAAGATTGCGCTGTTCCGCGCTCTGTTCCGAGGAAGGTCTGACGTTTACCCTCGCCGATTTGAGAGCATGCGCACGGGCAAATCAGGCTACCAACCCGCCTGCACCAATGAATGGGTTCGCGGCGTGTGTGAAAAACCACGAGTAAAATGCTCAGAATGTCCAGTCCGCGCCTTCCCCCCAGTGAGCGCAGAGGTTATCCGCTGGCACCTCACAGGAAAAGACAACTCGGGGAAAGCTTGCGTCATTGGCGTCTATCCGATGCTACTCGATGAGACCTGCTATTTTCTCGCAGTCGATTTTGACAAAACCGACTGGCAGGTCGATGCCGGAGCCTACTTACAAACCTGCAAACAGATAGGAGTCCCCGCCGTATTGGAAAGATCAAGATCGGGAAATGGCGGACATATTTGGATCTTTTTTTCAGAAGCCGTTCCAGCCACCCTCGCTAGGAAACTAGGAAGCCTCCTGATCACCGAAACCATGGAACGGCACCCTGATATCGGGCTCAACTCCTATGATCGCTTTTTCCCAAATCAAGACACCCTCCCCAAAGGCGGATTTGGCAACCTCATTGCCCTGCCACTTCAACAAACACCACGCACCCACGGCCACTCAGTTTTTATCGATAATACTTTCAGCCCCCATCCCGATCAATGGGCATTTCTCGATTCCATCATAAAAGTGTCTTTGAGCCAACTTGAACACTGGGTCAACACCGCTGAGGAAAACGGGAAAATTCTCGGCGTAAAAACGGTTACATTGGATGATGATGATCCAAACGCCAAGGCCCCATGGAAAAACCGCCCATCACGCCGAAGCAAAGAACTCCTCATCGACAGCCCTCTCCCCGAGAAACTCGATATCGTCCTCGCTGACCAAATCTACATTTCCAAAGAAAACCTCCCGCCAGCACTCCGAAACCAACTCATCCGTTTGGCCGCCTTTCAAAACCCGGAGTTCTACCGAGCACAGGCGATGCGAATTCCCACTTACGACAAACCTCGAATCATCGACTGCTCTGAAAACTTCGCCCAACATCTCGCTATCCCGCGCGGTTGCCGCGATGATTTATACCACCTCCTACGCGCCATCCACGTCAAAAGAAAAGTTCAAGACAAACGGAACAAAGGTGAAAAGTTAGAATGCCAATTTCACGGCACACTCCGTCCAGATCAGCAAAAAGCCGCTGATGCGATGATGGCTCATGACATCGGTGTGCTCGCCGCTACCACCGCTTTTGGAAAAACCGTTCTCGCGGCATGGATGATTGCTCAACGGGGAGTCAATACCCTAGTGCTCGTCCACCGAAAACAACTGCAGGAACAATGGGTCGAGCGACTCTCACAATTTCTCGGAATCCCAACCAAAGAAATCGGACGTCTCGGAGGTGGTCGCAAAAAACTCTCAGGGAAGCTCGACATCGCCCTCATTCAAAGCCTTGTCCGCAAGGGGGAGGTTCATGACTGCGTCGCTGATTACGGCCACATCATTGTGGACGAATGCCACCATCTATCAGCCAGAAGTTTTGAACTCGCCGTCCGCCGTGCCAAAGCCCAATTTGTACTAGGACTATCCGCTACAGTCATTCGCAAAGATGGCCACCACCCTATCATTTTCATGCAATGTGGCCCAGTGCGGCACCGCGTCAATGCCAAAGACCAAGCCGCTCAACGACCCTTTCAACATCACGTCATCGTCCGACCAACAGCATTCCGATCATCAGGAGAAACTGACGACGATATTCGCATTGAATTCCAACGACTTTACAAAGAACTTATCGACTCTGAGTCTCGCAACCACCTTATATGCAGCGATGTCCATAAAGCGCTCCTGCAAGGACGCACGCCACTGATCATCACCGAGCGCACCGATCACTTAACAACACTCGCATCAGCCCTACATGACAGCCCAGCCGAAATAATTACGCTACAAGGAGGGATGGGAAAAAAAGCCCTCACCCTAGCATTGGAAACATTAAAAAAAACTGCTACAGAAAAATCACCCATCATCCTCATCGCCACAGGAAAATTCATCGGTGAAGGCTTCGATGATTCCCGTTTTGACACTCTCTTCCTCACCCTTCCCGTTTCATGGAAAGGAACCATCGCCCAATACGTCGGCCGGCTTCACAGACTCCATGACGGCAAAAAAGAAGTGCATGTTTACGACTACGCCGACCTCGATGTCCCCATGCTATCCCGCATGTTCGACCGCCGGTGCAAAGGTTACGAGGCCGTCGGCTACACTATTTTACTTCCAGGGAATGCCCTACCAGGTTGGCCGCAATCCGTGCCACTCACCGTGAATCCCCAATGGAAGCAACAATACTCATCTAGCATTCAGCGACTCATTGCTGATGGTTTAGATGAAAACCTCGCAACGCTCTTTGTCGGAGCTTCACAAGCATCATCCACAATAGACACGCACAACCAGCACTTTTCACCCGAAGCTAATGCCAAAGGAATCGACCGTGCCCGCAGTGCCTCCGAGGCCTTTTTCTATCACCGACTTCAAACCTTACCTGAAACAAAAGATCGATTTAAACTCAATGCCAACTTACCAATCCCCTTCAACCAACAAGGATTCATGGAAGTGGACTTTCTCTTCACGGGCATCCGACTCGTCATCGAAATTGATGGCAGACAACACCTCGCTGATGCCAACGCCTACCGTTCCGACCGGCGCAAAGACGCTCTCCTTCAAGAAAACGGATATTTCATCCTCCGTTTTCTCGCCACCGATCTCGGAAAATCCATCGCCAGTATTCTCGATCAAATTTTACGCACCTTGTCTCATCTGGAAAAACTAACCCCGCCCGAAAAATGAATAGATCAGAAGCTGCTACGAACTACTTCCTACCCCTAATTTGTTAAAATGCCTGTCAGTTTTCAGCAGAGTTTCGGTTGTCCATCTATCAAAAATCATTGAATCTACAGTCCTTTTATTTTTCAAAGGTTCTAATCGCGCCCTGTAAGGCATAAAGATCACAGCTAGGCCCCTTGTGGTTTATATCCCGCTCTGTCTTCTTTGTCATCTGTTTTGCTGCCCGCTTTCGCCCAGATCCAAATTGATCTCTATTTTGCTCAAACACTTTTTCAATGAACGCCCGACTCCCTATCGCAGCCCCCTCCGTGAAATAAGCCACCCGACTACGCAATTGTTGAGCATTCGATAACCGACCTTCCTTTTTTAATTCAGCCATCACCGTTTCTTTCGGTATACCCTTTCGGGCTTTGACTTGGTAAACCTTGTCTTCAGCGACTTCTTCCCCATCGGCCATCAACCAGCAACGATACCACGAGCCATGCACACTCCAACTATCCACAGGCTTTGCCATCACACGGCACAACCCGCGCCCGGCCTCCCTAACTCCAGCTACAGCCTCAGCATATCCGCACCACCGATAATTTTCAGGCTCTTCCACCAACCCAGCACGAACCGGATTCAGATCGATATATGCTGCCATTTCCCTCAAAGCCTCGCCATTCTCCACCAGAACACTCTTGAAACGCTCCATCCAAAGCGTGCCCTTACGCGAGTGTTTCTTATTATACCAACGACTAAACCTCTCCTTCACCTCTTTGATATACAGACTAATATCGCAGAACCTCCTTTTATACCTTTCTAAAAAATTCTCTGCCTGCTCAGCCATTCCTCGCTCCCGAAAATCTACTAACTCAGCACGCAACCGATTCATATAAGCTCGACTATACAAGCTCGACAAATGCTGCATCAAACGCTCCTCACCCGATCCGGACGACTCGCCATCCTTATCCTCAAAACGCTCTAAGTAGCTTTTTCTCTCCGGCACCCGGGCTAGGATGTGAAAATGATTATCCATAGCCACCCAGGTTAACACTTGGATTCCTGAGAACTTAGCCATCCTCCGCATTATTTTACGAAATGCCTCTTTTTCCTCAGTCCCCATCAAATAATCACCTCCGGTTGTCCGACTCATCACATGATAAATTTGACTGCCATGCTCACTTCCAAAAATCCGACTCCTTCCGCTCGAGTTCATCCGGCAAACGCGCCCGCACTTCATATACGTATTCCCCGTCTTCGCATCCAGCATTTCCAATCGGCTCAATGCCACCTTTTCCTTATTAATCAACGATTTATCAGTATTTATATCAGTCATGTCAGAAGTCTATGACAACCTTATGTGCAAATCAATTATAAATGCCTGTCATTATTTTACAAGTCAAGGCCGACTCTTCACCCGAAACATCGCGATATCCTTCGATGCCTACCTCGACTCCGGCAAAGCAAGTTTTCAAAAACCGTCTAAAAAAACCGCCTAGAAAACCATCTAGGGGTAAGCTCACAGCCCTTAACGAAGCTTCACCTTATCCTCACTCGGAAAATCAGCAGGGATAGGGAAAGTAACCTTCTCCGTCGCCAACCATTCCGTCACTCGCAATAAAAGTGTCTGAAACCCAACACAGCGAATGGCTGGCGGATTCAACGCATCTTTCCAAACATGTCCAAGGGTTGAATTGTAAACCCTCCCCTTGCCATAACGAACCACCCACTCAATCGGGAAATTAAGCTGAGTATGAGGTTCTCGGGCATAAGAAAGCACAGTGAGATTTTCTGCCGGGCCACGGGCGTAGCTGTAAACTTCCAGATCCGCCGCCATCCATCGTCGTGGCATGTCCTGATGAATCGGGTGGTCGCCGATGCGAGTTAATACAGCATCGATTCGTTTCCCGTGACTAGTGCCTCGCCCTTCTCCAGCAGGAACCCGCATGACTTTTCCCGATTTATCAATCGTAATCGCTACGCCAAAATCCTTCTTTCTCCACCCTAAGCCAATCATGCTGTTATATTCTTTCCACTCGGGAAATGCATTGTTCGCTGAGTGTAAAATATAGAGTCCCCCGCCACCTCTCACATATTTTTCCAGATCGCGCTGCACATCCTGCGGCCAAAGCGGTCGTCCGCCATGGCTATTGCAGTTCTGGATCACCACATCATAATTAGAAAACACAGGCCGCCACTCATCCCAACCGAGCGATTCTTTCGTCGATGGGGTCGTTGAGACCTCCACAAAAAACCGTCCACTCGCCTCAAGCTGCGTTTTGATGATCTGCGTAGTTTGTTTCCAATGGTGATTACTAAAACCATCAACAATCAAAACCTTGATAGCGGAAGGCCCAGCATCCTCTACTTCGGCAATCGTGAAGGATGAACACAGGACAAACCACAACGGAATCACTCGTTTCAGCACATCCCTCATTCTAGGTAAAATAATCATGGCCGAGTTTATGAAAGTCGATGTTCAATTCAAGCCAAAATCCTCTCAAAAGGTTATTCTTTACAGAGACGGGTGAAACGCCTAGTTACCTGCATGTCTTTTACCGATCTCGGGCTCTCCGAAGCCGTTCTCCAAGCCGTCTCTGAATCTGGCTATGAGAAACCAACCCCCATTCAAGCCAAAGCCATCCCCCTCATTCTTGAAGGTAAGGACGTCATTGGCGCATCCCAGACTGGCACAGGCAAGACCGCAGCGTTTGCCCTCCCCTCCCTTTCCCAGATCAAACCTCTCGGCAGACCACAGGTTCTCGTCCTCGAACCTACTCGCGAACTCGCCCACCAGGTGGCTGAGCAGTTTGAACACTACGGCAAACACACTGGCTGCAAAGTCGCACTCCTCTACGGCGGTATGGGCTACGGCAAACAGGATGAGCAAATGGCCGTAGCCGACATCGTAGTCGCCACTCCCGGTCGCCTCGTTGACCATTTCTTCCGCGGCACCATGCGCTTTGGTGATATTAAAATTCTCATTCTCGATGAAGTCGACCGTATGCTCGATATGGGATTCCTCCCCATCGTCCGAAAAATTGTCAACTTCTGCCCATGGAACACCGAGGAGACATCGCGCCAAACTCTCTTTTTCTCCGCCACCATGCCCCCGGCCATCCAAGGCTTCGCCCAGTGGTGCCTGCACGAGCCTGTGTCCGTGGAAATCGCACGCGCCGCTGTGCCCGACACTGTTAAACACGCCTTTTACCCCGTTTCCATGGACCAGCGTGATGACCTCCTGCTTGCTCTGCTGGAAAGAACCGACTTCCACTCCGTCATGATCTTCACCCGCACCCGTAGAGAAGCGGATGCTCTCACGACTCTCATTAAAGGAACTGGCCACAAAGAAGTCGTCGCCATGCACTCCGATGTCAAACAATCTGACCGACTCAAGGCCCTCGCAGGCTTTAAAGACGGCACCTACAATATCTTAGTCGCCACAGACGTCGCCGCACGAGGAATCGATATCTCAACCGTCACACACGTCATCAACTACCGCGTGCCTGAAAACTCAGAAGACTACGTGCACCGCATCGGCCGGACCGGACGTGCCGAAACAGAGGGCGATGCTTACACCATCCTCACCGCAGACGAAATCGAATTCGCCCAGTCCGTGGAAAACTTCATCGATAAAAAAATCGAGCGCCGCAAGCTGGAAAACTTCGACTACATCTACACCGCACTTCTGGATGATTCCCCCGGTAAATCAGTGCGCAAAAAACGCCGTCCAGCACCCAAGCGCAGACGCCGCTAGGCTCGTACTGATCACCGATCACCCTCCTCCCATGCGAATCCTCGCCATTGACCCCGCCATCCGAAACACCGGTTATGCCGTATTGGAGGGCGACCATAGACAACAACGGGTGCTCGACTTTGGAGTCATTTCCATCCCTGCCAAAATCCCTCAATCCGGGGCACTCGCTGCCATCCACACGGGGATTTCCAACATCATCAAAAAATGGGAACCCGATGAAGCCGCAGTAGAAGGCATCATCTACGTGCAATCCCACCGCACCGCCATCACCATGGGTGCAGCCCGCGCGGCCACCCTGATTGCCGGAGCTGAAGCTGGGCTGAAAATCTTTGAATACGCCCCGCGCAAGATCAAACAAGTGGTTACCGGCAACGGCTCTGCGGACAAACAACAGGTCGCTTTTATGGTGCGCGCCCTGCTCAAACTCAGCGAAACACCACCTCACGATGCGGCTGACGCCATCGCCATCGCCATCGCCCACCTCACCACCAGCGATCCACTCAAGGCATCCATCCTCAAAAGGCAACAGGTATAAAATATCTAGTGTCTTATAATGGCGTGTTTTGGGATTGGCCTTCATACATTTATACGTAAAGTCCAGCCATGCCGCAGCCCCGCCGTCAAACACCCGTTCTCATTTTTTCGATCATCGCCGTCATTGCGATCATCGCAGTGCTCTTTTTGATCAATAGGCTGACATCAAATGATCCTGAAATATCGGATCAACCTGAAAAAACCACCCAAGTCGAAAACCCCATATCCCTCACCGTCAACGGCAAACACGTCGATGATAACGACACCAGCTACAACGGCAGCCCCGAAGAGCTCGTGGGCCACATCAGCGAGGTCATGATCCGCGCGAATCAAACCGGAGACCTACAACCATTCATTAATCTAATTGGACCAGGAAACCTGAGTGCACTCCAGGCATCTCAGCTTCAGAGCTTAGCGGCGGCATCCAAACTCAAACTCAATGAATCCCGCCCATTTTCACCTATCGGCAAAGACCCATCTCATTGGTCACTTCATTTGGAGAACCAGCAAAGTATCGACCTTAAACTTTCCAAGACCTCTGATGGCGATTGGAAAATCAACAGCATCACCCTGCCCCAAACAAAGACCAAGCAAGAAAACCCAACTATCAGCTCAAAGGACACCGCTAAGCCTACCCCAGCTTCCAAAACCGATATCGCAGCAGCCACGGTCAACGACTTCATCCAAGCCATCCTCAAACTCGACCCCACAGCGGCAGAGAAATACATCGCCAGCGATAAAATTTCCTACGCTACCCTAGCGGGCCTATGCATCATCGCCGAAGAAGGCCGCTACCGGCTCGTCAAAGAAAAAGCAGTGCGCAATATGTTTCTGAGCAATAACACAGCCGGCTGGATCATCCGGATAGATTCTCCTGACACAGAAAAACCTGCCACGCTAGCCCTCAGCACTAAACGCGCAAATCCGCAAGCTCCCTGGAAAATCACAGAGATCAATCTTGACAAGCTTCTGTCCGACTTCGCCAGCAGATACTCTGGAGGTGACATCCACTACCTCCCTCTCGTTAAAAACCCGAAAGGCGGAGATGCCATCGTCCTCTATTTTGAGCTCAACTCCAACAACTTAACAAAACGAACTCAGAGGCAACTCCAATTCGTCGCCCTCCTCCTCAAATCCACCCCCGATAAAAAGCTCACCATCTCAGGTCACACCGATGCCATAGGCTCCGATGATTACAACCTCAAGTTATCTAACCAACGCGCACAACAAGTCATGTCCTACCTCGCTAGCCAAGGCGTAGGCACACAACAAATGGAAGTCTCCAGCTTTGGAAAATCCCAACCCCGCAGGCCGAACACCACAACGGATGGCCGCCGCGCTAACCGCCGCGCAGAAATCCGACTCGACTTCTAACCTACCCCCCTTTTCACCTCCACCTCATTTCTCCATGAAACAGCGCCTCATCCACCTCGCCGTAGTGATCGCCTTTTTGGCTATCGCAGCCATAGCGGCCCGTGGATTCCTACGCAATCGTTCAGCGAAGAGCGTGCCTGTCAAATCCATGGACTCATGGCAGAATGCAGATGCCCCCATCGGATTTCCAGTCGATGGTTCCACGCCCGCCTTTGACTCGCGCTTCATCCAGCTCACTGCCTTTGAGCGTGCCCAAATCCCCACCGCCACCCACATGGCCGAAGCCATGGGAACGGAACACGGAGCTCTCACCTACAATGCCCAACCCTTCTGGAGTGACAACCCACAACGAGGGGGTCACCACAGCGGCGATGACATCAACGGCATAGGCGGCATGAACACGGATCTTGGCGACCCCGTTTACGCGATTGGCAGCGGCCTCGTCATCTACCGTGGAGAACCCTCACCGGGATGGGGAAACATGGCTATTCTTGCCCATCGAACTCGCTCAGGAGACATCAAGCTCTCGATGTATGCCCACCTGCAAAAAATCTACGCTGCCTATGGTGACACTGTCCCCCGGGGAGACACCATCGGCACGGTAGGCACCGCCCATCTACGCTACCCCGCCCACCTTCACCTTGAGCTCCTCGATAGCACAGGTGTGTATATTAGCCGCGGCTACGCTCGTCAAAAAGGAGAAAGCATCGACCCCAGCGCAACCATCAGACTCCACCAAGGTTCAAGCGAGGATCACCTCTACTCCCCACCTTTAGACATCGTCATCTCGGAGAATCTCAGCGACCTCCTCGATAATCTATCCATTCAAAGTAAATAATAACCAACAAAAACCCCTTCTGCGGCGTTATTATTATGTTGCGCTAACAACAACATCCACATATCTCCAAATCCACAACCTTTAGACCATGAGCACCGACAACGCCAATCCGGACTTCACACCTCCGACCATCGAAGAAATTTCCAGCCTCCTGCCGGCCTATGACATTCTCTCTTTCATCGCCAAGGGCGGAATGGGAGCCGTTTACAGAGCCAATCAAAAATCACTTGATCGCCCCGTCGCCATCAAAATCCTCCCCCGCCACTTCGGTGAGGATGCTAGCTTCAGGGCCTCGTTTGAAACCGAAGCCAAAAGCATGGCCAAACTCAACCATCCGAACCTCATTGGAATCTTTGACTTCGGCCAAGTGGATGGATTGCTTTACATCATTATGGAATTGGTTGAGGGAAAATCACTCTACCACTCAGCCTATGGCAAGACCATCGCCCCGGCCACATCGGCGCGCATTGTCAAAGAAATCTGCAATGGCCTAACCAACGCCCACAAACACGGCATTCTTCACCGCGATATCAAGCCTGCCAACATCCTTCTCGACCCCTCAGCCTCGCCTAAAATCGGTGACTTCGGCCTGGCGCGCCCCTTAGGAGAGCATGAAACGGACGCCATCTATGGAACCCCCGGATACACAGCTCCCGAGGTGGTTCATAACCCCACAGCGGTCGATGAAAGCACCGACATTTATGCTGTCGGCATCGTTCTCTATGAATTACTCACCGGCAAATCACCGGATGAAGAACATGGAACCCCATCTACCCTAGTCAACTGCTCTCCAAAATTTGATCAAATCATCAGCAAAGCCACCCACCCCAACCCCGCCATGCGCTACCGCAAGGCTGAAGACATGGCGAAAGCCTTGGAACCCCTGACTGATGAAACAGTCGCGGCCAATCCTCTCCTAACCAAAAAACCTGCCGCCCCAGCAGCAACAACAGCCAGTATACCGCTCATCGCAACGGCGAGTCACAAAGGATCCAGTCCAAGCTCCACCAAGTTTCTTTCACCAACAGGGGACTCCACACCAAAACCCTCAGCTCACCTCCCCCCCCCAACGAAAGCGAGCTCAAACTCTCCTGTTGTCCGCAATCTCATCATCATCGTCGTTCTCCTCTTCGCCATTGCCGGCGCATGGGAAATTAAGAAAAATAGAGAAACTGGCCGCAAAGCCGAAAATGCTGCCATTGCAGCGATCAATGCCGAAAAAGAAGCCGCTAGAAAAAAAGAGCTCGATCGCAAAAGAAAAGAACGAGAGTCGGCACTTAAAAAACCAACGCAACCCATCGTCAAAAAAGACTTCGAAATCCCCAAACCTAAAAATGAAACCCCACGCGAAACCCTCACTCGTCTCGAATCTCAACTCCGCCGGGGAATCCTAACGGAGCTACCCAAAGGAACCATCACCCGCTCCGGACGTGCCAGATTCTATATTCAAGACCGCATGACATGGGATCAAGCACAAACCTTTTGCGAAAAACACGGCGGCCATCTTGCCATTTTCCCAGAAGATGCGGATCTAGCATGGCTATCTCGAAAACTTTCCACCGATATCAAATCAAGTGAGCCAGTCTGGCTCGGTGCTGGAACCAGCGGCGACAAAGCATACGCCTGGATCGATGGCTCCCCCTGGACCCACGATATTCGAAACACCTCCAAATCATCTTACGTCGTCGTGGATGACACAGAGATATTCTCACCAGAAGCTCCCTCCAATTTACACAGCTTCTTCATCGAGTGGGACACCACAGGCAATCAATCCGGCAGCCTCGAAAACCAACTCAAACGCTGCGCCTCCTCTCTGAACTCAGGCACCCCGCTCTTCCCCGCCGGCACCATCACCTACGATAACCGTCACTACCTCCTTGTCCAACGCTCTATCGACTGGGACACAGCCAACACCCTGGCAATAGCCGCCGGTGGCAATCTTGCCGTCCCCTCGAACCCCGACGAAAATGAGTGGATGCTCGAATACGCAGGCTCCCACATCTCATCGGGTAGCTCGTGCTGGATCGGAGGATTAAGACAATCTCAGAGCACATGGCAGTGGATCACGGGTGAGCCCTGGAGTTTCGCAAAATGGGAACCCAATGCCCCATCTAAAGACAACTCATCCACAGCAGGAAACACGATTACGACAAAGCAAGCATGGAAGGACTTCCCCTCCGATAGTGAGCAAGCCGGATTTCTCATCGAATGGAGCAGCGATGGGAAAAGCACAAAAGCCATAGCGAAGGCGACTCAATCATCCGACCCCATCTCCCCAACTCGCGACAAATGCCGGGGCCTACTGAAGAAAATCCAAACCCGCTACGCCAAAGAATATACCAGCAACATCAAAGGATACGAACAAGAACTCAGAAGCTTTCAGCGCAGCCTGACGTCGACCATTCAGGATGCCTACACACCAGAGCTGCTCAAGATGCAGGAAAAATACCCAGGCGAAAAAATTCCGTCGGATCTCGCTCGTGATAACATGCCGGCCAAAGCCAGCCAAATCCTCGATTCCCGACTCGGTAAACAATACCGCATTGACGCTAAGCTCATATCAGACACCGAGGACCTTCGAGCAGGCTACCGCAAACAACTCAAAAAAATCGCCCTCGGTTTCCAAGAAAAAGGTCTCACCTCCAACCAGAGACTCGTTGAAGAGGAACTCGCCAGTACAAAAAAAGGAGGTCAACCCTTCATCGATTACATCAATGGCGGCGGAAATGTCCGAAGAGAGACACCCTCGTCTTCATCCTCGGATACAAACATCAAGGCCGGCCCCGATAAATCAAGTCAAGGCTGGTCAGCTGTAGCTAGCTCAGCCCAAGATAATACTCCGGCCAGTATGGCTATCGACGGGAACCCTGAAACGCACTGGCACACCCAATGGAATTCCGATGACCCTACTCAAGATCACCCTCATACACTGGATATTTCCTTCGGTAAAGAGATGTCGTTTCGTGGTATTTCATTAACCCCCCGAACAACAGAATCCAACGGCATCGTCAAGGATTACATCATCCACATCAGTCAAAATGGCCAGAAATGGAAAAAAATATCCTCCGGCGAATTGCCAGAAGGACATGCAACTCACACCATTACATTCGATGAAAAAGTAGCCGCCCACCATCTACGCATCGAAGTCATTAGCTCTCATAGTGGCGATTTCTCCAGTATGGCAGAGGTTGACCTCATTCCCTAGAATCAACCTCACCCCGCCATTTGCCTATAAACAGAAAAATGCCAATCATTGATTGGCATTTTTTGTGAGCCACAGCATAGTCATCGAGTGCCCGATAAAAAGACAATATCCATTCAACAGAGCAGCCAGGCAACATCGGACTACATCCACATCCATGGGGCCAGACAGCATAATCTGAAAAATTTGGATCTTAAAATCCCTCTCGGAAAATTCACCGTCATCACCGGCCCATCCGGCTCAGGCAAATCATCTCTGGCCTTCCACACCCTCTATGCCGAAGGTCAACGGCGCTACGTGGAGACCTTCTCCCCCTACGTCCGCCAATTCCTCGACCGCATGGACAAGCCCGCGGTTGATCGTATTGATGGCATTCCACCCGCCATCGCCATCGAACAAAAAAACACCATTCGCTCCACCCGATCCACCGTAGGCACGCTCACAGAACTCAACGACTACCTCAAACTACTTTTCCCTCATCTGGCCACCGCCTTTGATCCGCACACTGGCGCAGAAATCAAACCGGACTCGCCTGATAGCATTGCCGGCTGGTGCCTAGAAAACACATCAAACTACCAGGCTCTAGTCACCTTCCCCGTTGCTGTCCCTGAGAATGCAACAGCTGAAGACATCCTCTCCATTCTCAACCAGCAAGGATACACCCGCATCTACCATCGGGGAGAACTCCTCCGCACGGATGCAGACCTCCCACCCAACTCCTGCCCACTTCCTCCCGAAATCCTCATCGTCCAAGATCGCATTAAGATCGGCAAACGAAACCGCACACGGCTACTTGAAGCCATCGAATCCGCGCTCACACTTGGGAAAGGCAGACTCGAAATCATTTCTGGCGACATTCAAAAGCCATTCACCACCAACTGGACCAACCCCGCCACCGGCTTCACCCTTCGCCCACCCACCGCTGGACTTTTTTCCTTCAACTCACCCATCGGAGCCTGCCCACACTGCCGAGGATTTGGTCGCACCATCGGCATCGATCTCGGCAAAGCCATCCCCAACCCATCACTGAGTATCCAGGAAGGGTGCGTCACCCCATTCACCACCCCCAGAGGCGCCGAATGCCAAGCCGACCTCCTCCGGGCGGCCAAACAATCAGGCATCGATATCCACACCCCCTACCACGATCTAGCCAAACACGAAAAAAAATGGCTCCTCTACGGAGAATGCGCAGATACCCAGCATGCCTGGGAAAACAACGAATGGTATGGAGTCAAAGGGTTCTTTGACTGGTGCGAAACCAAAACCTACAAGATGCACGTGAGAGTCTTCCTCTCCCGCTACCGCGCCTACACCAAGTGCCCAGACTGCCAAGGCACCCGACTCCAGCCCGAGGCACTTTGCTTTAAAATAGCCTCCAAAACCCTCCCCGACCTCTGGCAAATGCCCGTCCAAGATTTGCTGCACTGGTGCCAATCGAACCTCAACCTCCAATCATCGAACTCCTCAGTAACTCACGCACTCACCGAAGTGCAATCCCGCCTCCAATACCTCTGCGACGTAGGCCTCACCTACCTCACCCTCGACCGACCAGCCAACACTCTCTCAGGCGGTGAAATCGAACGCGTCAACCTCACCACCTGCCTCGGAGCGGCCCTTACCAATACCCTCTTTGTGCTCGATGAGCCCACCGTCGGACTTCACCAGCGGGACATCGATCAACTGGTCCGCGTCATGCACGACCTCCGCGACAAAGGCAACACCGTCATCGTTGTCGAACATGAAGAAACTGTCATGCGAGCCTGCGATCACCTCATTGACCTCGGCCCTGCCGCAGGCGAACACGGGGGGAATATCGTCGCCGAAGTATCAGGCAAACAAGCCCACCAAAAATCAAAACTCAAACAGTTCCCCCAATCTCAAACCCTCCCCTACCTGTCAGGTCAACGCAGCATCCCCGTGCCCAGCCAGCGCCGCCGCGCAAAAAAACACCTCGGCATCACAGGAGCGAGCCAACACAATATCCACAACCTCAGCCTCAAAATCCCCCTCGGCGTCTTCACCTGCCTTACCGGCGTTTCAGGCTCAGGAAAATCCACTCTGGCTCACGACATCCTCTACCTCAACCTCGCCAAACAACTCGGACTTCCTAGCGATAAAAAAGCCGCCCCCATCAAAAAACTAACGGGTGCACAGCATCTCACTGGCGTCGAACTCGTCGATCAATCTCCACTCACCCGCACCCCACGCTCGACCCCCGCCGTCCATTCCGGCGCCTTCGATGCCATCCGCCAACTCTACGCACTCACCCCAGAAGCCCTTATTCACGAACTTACTCCAGGGTATTTTTCCTTTAACTCCGGCCTCGGCCGCTGCCAACGCTGTATGGGAAACGGCTTTGAAAAAGTCGAAATGCAATTCCTCTCGGATCTCTTCATCACCTGCCCCGAGTGCGAAGGAAAACGCTACACCCCCAACGCGCTCGAGTTCCAATACGACGGTAGAAATATCGCCGAAACCCTCCAACTCACAATTAAAGAGGCCGTCATCTGGTCGACCGAGAAAAACGAATCCAAAACAAAAAAAGAACTCTCCCTTCTCAAAAAAATCACCACCGCCCTTCAGCCCCTCATCGACGTCGGCCTAGGCTACCTCAGACTCGGCCAACCGCTCAACACCCTATCAGGCGGCGAGTCACAGCGACTGAAACTTTGCAAACTTCTCTCGACTACAGCTTCCTCCCGGAACCCGTTCCCAGACACCCGACTCCTGATCCTCGACGAACCCACCACCGGCCTCCATTTCACAGACATCGAAAACCTCCTCCAGGTCTTCCACCGACTCACCGAGGCCGGCCACTCACTGCTCGTCATCGAGCACAATCTCGATGTCATCCGCTCCGCCGACCACCTCATTGACCTCGGTCCAGGCCCAGGCACCGAAGGTGGCGAAATCGTCTTCACAGGCACCCCCGAAGCGATTCTCAAAACCACCACAGAAACAGCCAAAGCACTCACAAAAACCCAAGGCACTCTTGCTCATCCTGTCAAAAAAGCACCCAAACTCAAAAACACCATCTCCATCCACGGCGCTCGCGAGCACAACCTCAAAAACATCTCTTTGGATATCCCTCGCGATGAACTCGTCGTCGTCACCGGACTCTCTGGATCAGGAAAATCCACCCTCGCCTTTGACATCATCTTCGCAGAAGGCCAACGCCGCTTTCTCGACTCCATGTCTCCCTACGCTCGACAATTTGCAGGGCAATTAGAAAAACCAGACATCGATCGCATCACCGGACTCCCCCCCACCGTCGCCATCGAGCAGAGAGTTTCCCGTGGCGGAGGAAAATCCACCACCGGAACCGTCACTGAAATCTACCACTTCCTGCGCCTCCTCTACGCCAAGCTCGGCATCCAGCACTGCCCGGAGTCCGGCGAACCCGTAATCTCACAAACCGTGGATGCCATTGAAAAACAAATCCAACTGCAGCGCAAAAAACACCCCGAACTCCTCATCCTCGCCCCCATCATCCGTGCCCGCAAAGGGTTCCACACAGACGTTGCCAAAGCCGCCGCGCGTCAAGGGATCGAACAACTCCTCGTCGATGGCAAGCTCACCTCAACCGCCAACTTTCAGCCCCTAGCCCGATTCAAACCCCACGACATCTTTGCCGTTTGTGAAACCACAGCCCAAGCGCTCACTATGGGTAAAGGCTCGTGCAGCGTAAAATATCAAAATCCAAAATCCAAAATCCAAACATTCTCCATCCACCAAGTTTCACCTGTCACAGGAAAATCCTTCGAAGACCTCGACCCCCACCACTTCTCATTCAACTCACACCGTGGCTGGTGTCCCACCTGCCGAGGCTACGGCACCGTGGCGGCGGTTTCCAACCGCCATGCCCACCAATACAACTCCACCCTCGAAGCCGAAATCCACGAGGAACTCTCCCGATCAAAACTCAAAAATAAACAATCAACACTCAAAACCTCCTGCCCCGAATGCCACGGTGCCCGACTCCGCGAAGACTCCCGCCATGTCATCATTCACAAGCGGGCCATCCAAGACATCAATCATCTCTCGATCACGGATGCCATTGCCTTACTGGAAACATGGAAGTTTACCGGCAGAGAAAAACTCATCGCCCGAGACATCCTCCCCGAAATCATCCAGCGCCTCCACTTCCTCGATCACGTAGGACTAGGCTACCTCCAGATCGACCGCTCAGCGGACACCCTCTCCGGTGGAGAATCCCAACGCATCCGACTCGCCGCCCAGTTAGGATCCAACCTTCGCGGCGTTCTCTACGTGCTTGATGAGCCCACCATTGGTCTGCACCCACGTGACAACGTCAAACTCCTCGACACCTTGGAAAACCTTCGAGATCGCGGAAACTCCCTCATCATCGTTGAACACGATGACGAAACCATCTCCCGAGCATCCACCGTCATCGAGCTAGGCCCAGGAGCCGGCGTGCTAGGAGGTGAAGTTTTAAATTCTAAACTCCAAAAACAAAAAACCACACATCACTACCCTAGGCGGTCGCTCCCTAAAGCTACCTCCAAAACAGGCTGGCTAAAACTAACAGGATGCCATGCCAACAACCTCAAAAACATCAACGTGCGAATTCCTCTCGGTCGCCTCACCGTGCTCACTGGCGTATCGGGTTGTGGCAAGTCCTCCCTCATGCGAGGCTGCATTGCCACGGCAGTCACATCCAAGGGAGCCATAAAAAAACAAGCCCCCTTCAAATCATCCAGCGGCTTTAAAATCATCAAACATTGTTTTGAAGTCGACCAAACACCCATCGGCAAAACCTCCCGATCCTGTCCCGCCACCTACGTCAAACTGCTCGATGCCATCCGCCAGCTCTTTGCGCAACTCCCTGACGCCCGCACCCGTGGCTTCACAGCATCCCGGTTTTCCTTTAACAACAAAGAAGGGCAATGCCCCGAATGCAAAGGAAACGGCCGCATCAAATTAGAAATGGATTTCCTCCCCACCACATGGGTGCCCTGTGAAACATGTCACGAAATGCGCTACAACCCTGCCACTCTTGAAATCCGCTACAACGGAAAAAATATCGGTGAAGTTCTCCGCATGAACATCCCTCAGGCAGCCGAGTTCTTTTCAGCGCACTCCAAACTCCACCGCACCCTCTCCCTACTCACCGATACCGGACTAGATTACCTCCAGCTTGGCCAGCCCAGCCCCACGCTCTCCGGCGGGGAAGCCCAGAGAATCAAACTCGTCGCCGAACTCACTAAAGGTCGCGGACCAGGCGTCAGGGGACGGGAGTCCGGCGAGAAAAACCTCTACCTCATCGAAGAACCCAGCATCGGACTCCATGCGCAGGATGTTGAAAAACTCATCCTTGTCCTCCACCGTCTCGTCGAGGAAGGGCACACAGTCATCGTCATCGAGCACCACACCGCCATCATGGCAGAGGCCGATTACATCATCGATATCGGCCCTGAGGCCGGTGACAAAGGCGGAAAAATTGTCACTCAGGGCACCCCCGAACACATTGCCAAATCAAAGACCTCCCGCACCGCCCCATTTCTTCAAGCCGAGCTAACACAATAAAAATGCAATTACCCCAGAACCGAGAATCATCCAAAGGAGCCTTAGCCGCAGTCGCGGCTTTTTCGCTCTGGGGTGTCCTTCCTCTGTTTTGGAAATGGCTCGGAGATGTGCCCGTCCTTCAAGTCACCGCACACCGAGTGATCTGGACGCTGGCAATCATTGTTCCGCTTATCATTCTAAGAAAATCATACCCAACTGCTCTTAAAGCCTTTCGATCCCCCAAGATCATCCTGATCCACACACTCGCAGCCACCACTCTGGCCGCCAACTGGCTGATCTACGTCTGGGCCACCCTCAACGGGCACATCCTCGAAGCGGCACTCGGGTATTACATCAACCCCTTTCTCTACATTGTGTTAGGATTTATTTTCTGGGGCGAACGCCATTCCAGACTGCAACTCTACGCGATAGCCTTGGCGATCATCGGCGTGGCGCTCCAGTTTTTCGACGTAGAAGGAATACCATGGGCCGCACTTAGTTTGGCGGTAACCTTCACCGCTTATGGCCTGATCAGAAAGCTCTCACCTCTGGGTTCGTTTTCAGGTCTCATGATGGAAACCACCCTCATGCTCCCGATTGCTGTGATTTATCTGATGCTTCAATCCCACCAAGGAAACGCCGCCTTTGGCACCGACAAATTAACAACAGTCCTCCTATGCTGCACGGGATTGGCAACGGCGGCACCTCTACTCTTTTTTGCCCGAGGCGCACGCACCATCAGCTTATCCCTCTTAGGCATCTTACAATTCATCGGACCCACAGGACAATTCCTTATTGGTTGGATGGTTTACAATGAGCCTCTACCACTGATGAGGCTTTCATCCTTTGCTTTAATCTGGCTCGCGGTCGGACTTTATATATTTAGCATTTTGAGAAACAAAGACTCCAAACAAACATAAACTCACCTTGCCGAAGCCAATACATCGCCCATTTCCAGAGGATCACTCAAAAGAAAATCAGCAGCACTCATCCGACGCGAACCGTCAGGCTGAAGTAATCTAACCTCCAACGCACCCTCACCACAAGCAATCTTCAAAACCTCGCCATAGTCTAACACCTCACCAGCTGCCCCCGCCCCCTCAACAACAGTCACCTGAGGAAATATTTTCAATCGGCGAGCTCTCCCTTGATGCCTTCCTTTTTTCTCAGTGAAAGACGTCGACGTTCCCGGCCAGGGGTCGTAGGCACGGATACGCCGCTCAATCTCCTCCGCCGGCATCGACCAATCAATTTCGCCATCGCTCCGCATAAGCTTCGGGATATAACTCACCAAAGACTCATCCTGAGGCGTGCGGGAAGCCGTGCCATCAGCCAGCTGAATCAGCGCCTCTGCTAGTGCCTCAGGGGCAAGAGCCATTAACCGATCATGAAGTTCACCGCCGGTTTCCTCTGCGCCAATGGCTATTTCTTTTTTCAAAATCACATCACCAGCATCAAGCGCTTTGACCACGTGCATCACGGTGATGCCCGTGTGGCTATCGCCCGCATCGATGGCTGCCTGGATACAAGCCGCACCCCTATATTTCGGTAGTAAGGAGGCGTGAAGGTTGATACACGCCACACGCGGAATATCGAGCAGAGCCTGAGAAAGAATCTGTCCGTAGGCCATGACAACGATGACATCCGGCTTGAGCGCAGACAGTTCGGCAAGAAAAGACTCCTCTCTCACATTCACAGGTTGAAAGACAGGCACACCGTGCTGCTCAGCCAAAGATTTGATCAGAGGTGGCGTCAGCACCTGCTTCCGCCCAACCGGCTTATCAGGCTGCGTCACCAACCCAGCCACATCCAGTACACAGTCTAAATGATCAATCAACCCCTCGGTCAACAAAGATGAAAACGATGGCTGGGCAATATCGCCCGTGCCCATAAATACAATGCGAAGAGAACTCATAGGCGCGCAGTGTATAAACCGCCCGATGCCATGCAAGACCATTTTGCCAGACGAGCAAACCAAAAAGAGGGCAACCTATTTATCTATATCTCTATAAATTCGACATAAATCAATACCCGAACCTTTTCTCGATCTATCAAAAAACATGACTCTCTCACTTTGGTCAGGCCAATTGATCCATTCTTTATATACCTTGAACGTAACTACTCAGGCCCTGTGATTTGGGTCAGATTAGGGACGGTG
>CAYNNY010000029.1:0-23514 GCA_964398555.1 uncultured Verrucomicrobiales bacterium | reverse complement strand
TGCTCGGCAGCTTCACTGTTCAAATTCCAGCTTAGGGTGCGTGGAGTGATGGTGATCTTTTTTGGTTAGGATCTGCCGTGACCTCTGCGAGTTTATTTTCAAAAACTAGGACAGCCTTCTCCGCTTTGGCCAATGATGATCCCCAGAGACTACAAGCAAGAGCGATAAGACAGAAGAGCTGAGTGCGATGATGCATGACATTGTCGACAATTGGCAGGAAGACCATTGCCCTCCGTTGTTTCAAGCATTATGTAGTTGCGATGGAATTGCGACACCCAGACACGAAGAAGGGCTTAGGATTTCTCCTAAGCCCTTGAAAATTAATGGAGCGGGTGAAGAGATTCGAACTCTCGACATCGACCTTGGCAAGGTCGCGCTCTACCACTGAGCTACACCCGCATTGCTTGGTTTGGCCTGATTGGCTTCACTTCGCTTGCGCGGGGGTTATTTACACGGAGAATTTCTGCTGGCAAGACCTTTTTAGCAAAAAATGAGGTTTTTGATATCCGGGCGTTGTATTTCAAACTTGAAACTTGGAGTTGGGCTTCTAGAACCCGTGCATGAACATTCTCGACGAGATCATGGAGCAGAAGCTTCGCGAGGTGGAGGCGATCTTGCCCCAACTGGAAAAATACCGGGCTGCGGCTCTGGAGCGTAACGACTTTGGCGGGTTTCGCGCGGCGCTGGACCGTGGGCCAGATCGCCTGGGCATCATTGCGGAGGTGAAGCACGCCTCTCCATCGGCCGGGGTGATTGATCCTGATTTTGATCCGCTGCGCCAGGCTGGGATGTATCTCGATGGCGGAGCGAGTTGTATGTCGGTGCTGACCGATGAAAAATATTTTCAAGGGTCGCTGGCCGATTTGATCAAGATTTCTCCTATTTCCAACATTCCTCTTCTGAGAAAAGATTTCATCCGGCATGAAGTGCAGATCTACGAGGCGATCATTGCCGGGGCTGATGCCGTTTTGTTGATTGTGGCATGTCTTGATGACGAGACGTTAACGCGTCTTTACCAGACGGCGCGGGATTTCCAGCTCGATGTCCTGGTGGAAGTGCACGATCTTCCGGAGATGGAGCGGGCCTTGGATCTGGGCGCCGACCTGATCGGTATTAACAATCGAAACCTAAAAACATTCAAAACCGATCTCGCCACCACCGAGCTTCTGGCTGATGAGGCTGGGGATGATGTTTTATTGGTAAGCGAGTCAGGCATCAAGGATTCCAGAGATTGCCTGCGTGTGCTTGAGGCTGGAGCGAATGCGATTTTGGTGGGCGAAACTTTAATGCGTGCTAATAATCCAGCTGAAACGATGCAGCAGTGGTTGGATCTGAGATTATAATATGCTGATTGGATTATTGTGATGATGAAAAAAGACAATGAAACCTCTGATGGGTCTAGGAGGTTAAGTTCGCGTGAAGCTGGCACAGAGAAGATGAAAATTCAATCATCTCAGCCTGCGGAGTCTCAGATTATTGGGGGGGGGGGACGATGAATTTTCAGAAAACATGGAAGAGGGGTGGGATCAAGAAAAGGCAGCGGCGCCGATGGGGTGGATTATGTTGTTAGGCATTCGGGCAGGCTGGGGCCATTGATGCAGGAGTATTATAAAAGCCACAAACGGTATCGACGAAAGTTTGTCCGCTTTGAGAAATTGCATGCTGTGAATGTGGGTCGTAAACATAATGCCTGGCATTTAGTTTTGAGCATGTTTGTTGTAGAATAAGGGTTTCTTTCATTTAAACGAGGTTCTCCTGACCGTGGTCTTTATGAATGGGGTGATGGTTTTTTGTGGGGGAGGTGGGGGTTGATTTGGTGAAATGCCAGGCACCGAGGAGGGTGGCGAGGATCAGGCAGGCCCAGAGTCTCCAGAGATGGTCGTCGCGTGAATGGCGGTCGGTGGCGGTGGCTAATGCAGTGGCGGGGAGGTCGTCGGTTCCGCAGTGAGAAAAATTCGCTTCGCGGGTATCGGCGAAGTAGGCGGCGGAGGTGAAGAGGGTTTCGTCCCCTTGACTGATGGTGAAAAAGGTGGGTTCGTCAGGGGCTTTGAACGGGGCGGGGTCTGTGGATGTTTCGATGACGGTGCCATCGAGTTGGATGGTTTGGAAAATCAGGGGAGGGTTTGTCTTTTCCTGATGGTAGCTTAGCTCGATGGGTTCTGAGGTTTCTGTGATGCGGGACTCGGGCGCGATTTTCTCTTTTCTCAGCTGATCACAAAATCGGAGCAGGAGGATGGCGGTGGCGGGTTGTTTGAGGGCGTTGGACTGGTGGATATCGAAGTTGAAGATCAGTGCTTGATTACGGGTTTGTGGGTGCGTGCGTAGATAGATCAGGGCGCGGTGACCTTGCCAGAGGAGGACGACGTCGCTGGACTGGTGGGGGAGGGAGAGGTTGTTTCTAGCGAGTAAGGTTTGCCAGTTGAGTCCATCGGTGAGGGGGTGTTTGGTGGCGATGATGTTGCCGGTGAGGTAGGGGCGCTTGCTGGCTTTGTCGTGTGGGAAAACGATCAGGTGCTGTGCCTGTGGTGTGGTCTCGGTGGAGGTGATGATCAGGTCGGCATCGGCGGCTTGGCGAACGGGTCGGAGGCTGGGGAAGCTGGTTTGCATCTTCTCGGCGATCTTTGCGGATTCTTTGGGCAGGGTGGAGTGGATGAGCAGAGGTTTCGCTGCTGGGCGGATCAGCGGTAGGGTGTCGTCTAGATCAAAAGCGTCTGGGGTGAGGACGATGCGGCAGCGTGGTTGGCCCGTGGGGAAGGCTCCTTGAATAGTGGTGAGATGGCCGGCATCGATGTGGAGTTGTTTTTCCGGGCTATTTCCTGCCGGTGTTTCCAGCCGCCAGCTGCGGGACTGTCGGCTGTCTGAATAATTGCGGATGACGGCTTTCCAGATGAGGTTTTCACCACGTTGTTCAAAGCTAACACCGGTGATTCCACAGTTGTCTGTGATTTTTCCAATGGCGATGGTTGAGGTGTTGTAGGGCGGGGGGGTGGTGAGCGGGGTATCGGTGATGTAGCTCAAGGCGCCTTCGGCACCGATCAGGCTGCGGGCGACACGGAGGGCATTCCCAGGTGAGGTGGCTCCTGAGCTGGGTTGCCAGTTTTTCAGAGCGGTGAGCATGGCATTGGGGGATGTGCCTTGATAGATTTTTGGTTTGGCGGGATCGGATTCCATCAGCCAGATTTCGACGTTGACGGCATTGCCTTGGAGGCGTGGGATTTCTTTTTGCAGGGCGGCTGGGATACGATCTTTAAAGACCCGCATGGAGGCAGAGCTATCGAGCACGATGGCGATACGCTGGGTGGACTTCGCCTTGATGTAGCGTGGCTGGGCGAGCAGCCAGGCCATGAGGATGACGGCGAGGATTTGTAGCCAGAGTGGGATCGAGTGCACCAGTCGATCGAAGCGTCTGCCGCTGGTGGATTCCCGCTGAGTGCGTTGGAGGAGGAATAGGGTGCTCACCGTCGCCACTTTCGCCCGCCGCTGCAGGAAGTGGATAAAGATCACCGCCGGGATGCCGAGAAGCGCCCATAGGCCGTGAGGGTTAGAGAGGAAGAGATTCATTAGGAGACGACGAGGGCTCCGGATTGGAGGGTTTCTTCGTTGAGGGCGGCGAGGAGGTCGGTGTTGGCTGAGACGCGGGCGAGGGAGGTGTTGAACCGGCGGGCGGATGCCTGCCACTGGGCAAAGTGGTTGACGTAGGCTTTGCGATAGCGGGTGAGGGTGGTTTTTTCAACCCGGTGCGGGTGGTGTCCGGGTTGCTCGGAGTCGATAAATTCATAGTTTCCATCCCAGATAGGATCGGCTTCGTTCTGAAGGTAGGGGGCGAAGATGATGGGTTTGCCTTGTTGTCGCGTGAGTAGGCGCAGGGGGGGGGAGGGGTCGGCATCGAAAAGAAGGTCGGAAATCAGGACGCGGATGGCATTTCCTCGGAATGGAATGAGCTCGAGAGCCAGCGGTTTTTCTGGGTGACGGGGGTGCATGGCTGCGATGGATTCGGGCCAGCGGTGGGAGGTGATGGCGTCCAGTGGAATGAGGCTATGGGCATCGCCACGGAGGAGGTGCACGGTGGTGCTCGCTCCAGCTTGAAGTGCGGAAATGACGGCAAAGTAAAAGAGCTCGGCGGTGCGGGCCGCTTTGGTGGGGTCAAAAAACATGGATTCGGAGGCATCCAGCACGATTTCGATCACCGGACGCACTTCTTCCCGGTAGAGTTTCATGGTGTAGTTTCCCGTGCGCGCGTAGGCTTGCCAGTTGATATGGCGGGGGTCGTCTCCGGGGACGTAGGCGCGGTGGTCTTGAAAGTCGATCGAGGAGCCGGTGCCCGCTCCTTGAAACTCGCCTGCCATACCGCGCCAGACCTGGCTGCGCAGCGGCAGGCTCAGGCGTTCCGCGCAAACGGAGGCCTGGGCGTGGAGCCGATGGAGGATGTCAGGGTCGAGATTCACCATGGGTTATGCAGTGGGGGTAGTTGTCTGTTCTGTTTGTTGTTCGACCTCGCGGATGTGTTTCCAGATCGGACGGGAGCAGATCAGGGCTATCACGAAATAGACGATGAGGTTGAGGTAGCTAAGGACGAGGATTTCCTCCGGAGCCAAACGGTTGCCGTCTTGAAGCCAGATAACAGAAACGGGTAACCAGAAGAAGATTTCGAAGACATGCAGGTTATGGCTGATGGATTCTATCGTTGTGATGACGCCGAGAGTGATCGCTTGGATGAGAAGAAAGAGGATGAAAAATCCCATGCGGTTGGCGGATTTCCGGGCGATGATACGTGTGAGGACCAGAGCCATCAGCATCGTTGCAAAAACGGTGTTGATGGTGATGAGTCCGATGTGTTCTCCAGTAACCCAGTGATCGGCTTGTAACCATAAGGGGATGTGAAGTAGGAGATAGAGGAGGGAAACATAGAGTAATCCGGTTGCCCACCCGGGATAGAGAAACCTACCTGCGATTTTACCTACGCGGCCACTCTGAAGGAATCGAGCGGTGATGGGTGGTGTTAGGCTGGGATTCTCTGTGAGAGAAATTGAACAAATAGGGATGGCGAGAATAACGCTGATGGCCAGTGTGAGTGCTGGTTCCATATCTGCGAAGACAAATACCAAAAGAGCGAGTGCGATGAGGGCAAAGGAAACCACCCGTTTGAAGGTGGCGCGGTTTTCCGAGATCGGGGCAATCACGGAGGTTCCGAGATCGAGAAAAATCCAGGTGCCGTAGAGGGAGGATAGGAGTAGGCCGAGATAGGTGAAAGCTTCCTTCATCGTGCCTAACGTCACGGAATCGATGACCTTTTGGTAGGTGAATTTACCGGAAGCAAAGGAAGTGCTAATCATGATAAACACAAAAAAGGCCGCGCCTATGGGGATGAGGACACGCAGGAAGGCGGAGGGCATGGCACTCAATCCGATGGTGACACCGGTGAAGAGTCCCGAGATAACATAGAGTGTGAAGAGGAGGAGCAGCTCGGAGAAGATATGCATATCGCCAAAGAAATAGCGAAGGATGAGGTAGGGGATAATGGCGGTGAGGATGAGCGCGGATTGGCTCATGAGAGATACCCATTTGCCAAAGGTGATACGCCAGGCGCTGAGCCGCGTTAGGCACAGGAGATCGATGGTGTTTCCTTTGATTTCTGAGGAGAGGGCGGTGATGCCACGCAGAGGCTGGACGATGAGAACCGCAAAGGAAAAGAAAAAGAAAATGATCCGCGAGAGCAGGTGGCCGGAATTTTGGTAGGATGCCCCTGCGGCGGTGGTGAGAAGAATAAAAGCGAGAAATGCCTGCAGGGTGATAAAGAGAATGACAAAGCCAACACCCCTGAGGCCTTGGCGCAGTTCTTTCACGAGCATCGGGTTAAGCTTGTCCGAAAAGTCGGTGAGATGTTTGATGGAGGTCATGGTTAGGCTTTGGGGATTTCGGCTCCGGTTTTTAGGTTGTCGATCATGTCGATGAAGGCGTCTTCGAGGTTGCGCTGCTCTTTGTGGAACTCGATGACCTGGAGGCCGTCTTTGATCATGCTGGCGAGGACGGCGGAGGCGATGTCGGCGGATTCGATGCGGATGCGGCCTCCGTGTTTTCGGGATTCGATGAACTCGGTGTAGGGGTTGGTGATGGCCCAGTTGGAGACGGAGATGGGGTCGCCGAGCACTTGGACGTCATAGTGGACGCCGCCGCTGGAGTCGGTGCTGTGTTTGAGGGATTCGGCATCGCCGTGGTGGACGATGTGGCCGTTGTCGATAAAGAGGAGGCTGTCGCACATTTCTCCTAACTCAGAAAGGATGTGGGAGGAGATAAAGATGGTTTTTCCTTCTTCGGCAAGAATCCGGATGAGGTGTTTGAGCTCGACCCTCGCTTTGGGATCGAGCCCGGCGGCGGGTTCGTCCATGATCAGGATTTGGGGGTCGTGGATGAGTGAGCGGCCTAGGCAGAGGCGCTGGGTCATGCCTTTGGACAGTTTGTTGGATAGTCGGTCAGCGAGCGGGACGAGATCGGCAAATTCCATGACTTCCTGGATGCGCATTTGGCGTTCTTTGCCGCTGTATCCGAGCGCTCGGGCGTAGAAGTCGAGGTATTCGATCACGGTCATGTGGTCGTAGTTTCCAAAGTGATCCGGCATCCAGCCGATCAATGACCTGACTTTGGCGGGATAATTAACGACGTTGACGCCGCAGATTTCCACCGTGCCCATGGTGGGATAATCCAAGGTCGCCATCATGCGCATGGTGGTGGTTTTTCCCGCCCCATTGGCTCCGACAAATCCGCAGACCGAGCCATGCGGGACTTCAAAGTTGATGCCGTCCACGGCTTTGAGCGGGCCGAAGTAACGGTAGAGATTTTTAACAACAATGGCAGAGGAGGATGGATTCATTTTTTTGAAAGTGGCTTTGGTTGATGCCTGCGGCGCTTGACAGAATTTACAGAATTCACAGAATTTCTTAGGTTGATACTTCAGGTTTTGACCGCGAAATGCGCAAAAGGATGCGAAGTTGATCAGGCTGGGTTTTTGGAATTTGAAACTTGGAGTTTAATGACCCACGGTTCCCGTGATGATGGTGGTGGTGCTGAGCCATTTGATGGAGCTGTAGGTATCGATGCCCGGGGCGTCATCGGTGATGGCGTAGAAGCGTCCGGGCGAGGTGGTGAGGCTCTTGAGTTGTTGTGCGTTGTGTTTGGAAAATCGGCCCGATTGAATGTTGAGCCATTCCTTAAACTCGGCTTCGATGCAGGGGGTCAGGGTGGTGGTGTTGCCTTTGTTTAAGGCGTCTGCTTTCCACCATGATTGATCGGGGGATTGATAGAACAGGGTGCCGAGATTAAAATCAAAACTGGAGGTGAGTTGGGGGGCTCCTGAGCCAGGGGAAAGCTCAACACGTCCACGGGTGGGACGGATGGTTTTGAGGAGGTGGCCGTGCACGCTGCGTGATTGGAACCAATCGCCGCTGACATCGAGGCCCTGATCACCGTGATTAGCGGTGTAGCGGCTGGGTGACTGGCCATTGATCACGATGCGTGACCAGCGCGATTTCTTCAGCGCAACGGGGGTCATCAGGGTGGGCTCGGAGGTTTCAAATGAGCTGCTGAGGAGCACTCCCGTGCGGGCGGCTTGTTCCTGAATGATGTAGGCATTGTTTTCGCCGGGGGTGATTTCCATGAGAAGAAGTCGATGTCCACGCCCGCCGAAGCCGTCTTGGAAGATAATGATGACAATGAGTAGCAGGCTGGCTGCCAGCGAGATGATGGGTGTGGTGATGAATAGTTTGTGGCGTTTGCCGGCTTTGGCAAATACAAACAGATTGATAGGGCCGACGAGCACACCAAAGGCCACGAGAATGATAATGAAAAAGGCGATGTGGAAATTCTTCTCGCCGAGGGTGATTTGGAGTGGCCATCTTGCTGAGTAGTCGTTGAGGATGCTCTGGTAGTTAGTTTCGTAGGGCGCTCCGCCGATCGTTTCGATCATGTGGGTTGTTTTTTTTGCGTTGAGTCGTTTTGAGGAGGGTAGGGGAAGAATGGAAACTTGCCCTAAGCTACGCTGGATGGAGGTGGAATCGGTGGAGGATTCGGCAATGTTTAAACTGCTTAGGGTGGTGGCGTCATTGGTGCTGTAGATGATGAGTCGACCCCCAAAGCGGTTCCATTCGAGAATGGCGGTGCGGGCACCGGGGTCGAGAGCTGTCCAGTTATCGCTGGTCAGCATGATCACATCTTGGCCGAGGTAGGCCCGCCAGTCTGTGGGCATGGTTTTGGCTGAGAATTCGCCCGCGAACTGGAGATCGCTACCGCTTCGCGAGTGGCTGGAGTTGATGTGGCTTGTGAGTGATGAGGCGTTGGGGACGTAGAGTGTGTTGCTGAGGAGAATGGCGGGCCAGGTGTCGCTGGTCTCGGTAAACATGTGTCCGCTGGTGTTGGCATACCCAGAGCAGGAGAGTGTGAGATCGAGTCCGGTGCCGCTATTGTAGCTGCTGGTTTGAAAGATGCTGGTGAGCGGGACGAGAAAATCATAGGTTTCCTTACTGCCGGGATCGCATGAGCACGAGAACGATGAATTCATACGGCTACCGGATTCCCCGCCGTAGGAGTGATCGTCTTTTGAGGTGAATTTTAGTCCGAAATTTTGTTTTTCCTTAGTGCCATTGTTGATGGTCACTCGGATAGGGGCGTAGCCGTAGGCGGGGAGTTTGCCGAAGAGGCTGGTGACTTCCACCCAGGTGTTGGTCGGAGTGTCGTAAACCTGCCGCACCAGCTGATGCTGGGCTTGGAGAGTCAGGGGTGATGCGAGAAGAATCGCGAGGAGAATGAGATGGCGCATGGGTGAGTGATTCGGTGATTCGGTCGCCCCGTTAGGGCTGTCGGGTGGTAGGTGGTATGACGTTGGGGCTGGTGGATAGGAGATAGGAAGATGGTTTTTTGTTGGTTTTGGGGTTTTGGATTTAAAATTTACTTGAGGTTTTTGGGGGTGGCGATGTCTTGGAAGGGGACTTCGTCGAGGAGGGTTTGGATGACGTCGTTGGTGGTTTTTCCTTCGACGCGGGCGTTGTAATCGAGGATGATCCGGTGCCTCAGCACAGAGGGTGCGGCGTATTTGACGTCTTCAAAGCTGGTGTGGGTGCGCTCTTTCATCAGGGCGCGGGCTTTGGCGGCGGAGGCTAGCGAGAGCGCGGCGCGTGGGCTGGAGCCGTATTTGATGCCGGCGGAGGCGGTGGATTGGCCCGGATGGGTGGCATCGACGAGGCGGGCAATGTAGTTGGCGACGACATCGGGGAGATAGATGCGGCGGACCAGAGTGAGCACTTCATCGAGCTGGGCGGCATCCATCACGGCGGTGACATCAGGCACGGCTCCGAGTTCGCGGTGGTTGACGATTTTTTCAAGGGTTTCGACGTTGTTACGGTGGATTTCGAGTTTGAAGAGAAAGCGGTCGAGCTGAGCTTCGGGAAGTGGGTAGGTGCCTTCGAGTTCGATTGGGTTTTGGGTGGCGAGGACAAAAAATGGTGCTGGCAGCGGGTGGGTTTCCCCGAGCACTGTTACGCAGCCTTCCTGCATGGCTTCGAGCATGGCGGATTGGGTTTTAGGTGATGCCCGGTTGATTTCGTCCGCTAATAAGATGTTGGCAAAGAGGGGGCCGGGTTGAAAAACAAATTCGCGGTGGCCGTCTTTTTCTTGGAGCACGGGGTTGCCTGTGATGTCGCCGGGGAGGAGGTCGGGGGTGAACTGGACACGTTTGGCATCGAGGGTGAGCGCTTTGGATAGACCTTTCACCAGCTCCGTTTTCCCAAGGCCGGGAAGGCCTTCGAGGAGAATGTGACCACGAGCCAGTAGGCCAGTGATGACGAGGTTGATGAGCTCCTCTTGGCCGAAGAGAACTTGATTGAGTGTGGTGGCAAGCGAGCGGATGTGTTTGCTGGCGGCGGAGACTTCGGATTCGGTGGCGAATTGCATGCTGTTTTAAGTTCTAAGTTTTAAACTCCAAAATCCAAGTTGATGGAATAGGGAATGGGGAGGGAAGGTGAGTGCTGCAGAGGCTGTAATTTCATCGTGCTGGTTTTGGTATTTGGAGTTTAGAGCTTGGAGTTTTATTTGAAAAATTCTTTCAGGGCTTTTTTCTCGTTGGGCATGAGGGAGTTTTTCCAGACTCGGTCACCTCCTCGGCCTTTGCCGCTGGTGGTTCCTCCGGATGTGGGCGCGTGGGATGTTTGGTCGACATCGTGCTGGGCATCGCTGGTTTGGAGGAGGTCGCCGGGTAGGGCGTTGCGGATGTCGTCAGATTCGAGTCCTTGATGTTTGCCGGTTCCTGTGTCTTCGTGGGGTTTTCCTAGAACGTGAGGGGCGGTGCCGGGGCCTCGGTCGATGCCGCCCCGTCCGGGACCTTCCCCTTCTTCGCCCTCACCTTCTTCATCCCCGTCGTTCATCCAATCATCATTGTTTTCTCCAGGTTGTTTTCCCTGGCCGTTGGCGTCGAGTCCTTGGGCGTGGCGGCGCATGTTTTCGCGGATTTGATCTATTTGTTCTTTGGTGAGGTTATTGAGCTGTTGGGGGTCGATTTTTTTGAGTTGTTGAAGGAGTTTTTCATTGGGCTGCATCCCACCCTGTTGCATTTTTTGGACGGCTTGATCGTATTCGTTCAGTAGACGTTGTTTTTGTCCGGGTGGGATTTTTCCTGGGTTGTTCTGCAGGGTGTTGAGTGCTCGTTCCGCGCGCTGCAGGTTGTTTTTGAGGTTTTCTTGTTCGGACTGATGGTTTTGCTGAAGGTGGTCTGTGGCTTCCAGGCTCGAGTGGCTGAACCATTCGTCCGGGGATTGCTCGCGGAGTTTTTCGAGTTTTTTTCTCATGGCATCGAGGTATTCATCCTGAACGATTTCCTGCTCGTCGAGTTGATCCAGGCTGGTATCGAGCTCATTCCATGCGATGGGTGGCTGGGGTGGGGTGATCTGAGATTTGGCCTGAATCGGGATCATCAGTCCACAGCTGATAATGATGGCGGAGGTGACGGCGGGTATGAGGAGGCGTTTCCACTGCCACTGCACGCCGTCGTTAACCATGGTAGGAACTGGGGGCCATTGGGTGATGCCTTGATCTGCAGCGGTCAGGGCATTGCGTAGTCTCATGGAGGATTCGATACGCACGAGGGATTGGGGCATGGTTTCAAAGCGCTTTTTTGCGGCCAGCCAGCAGGCGGTGGCGGTGAGGGTCAGAGTGGCCAGGCTCCCTAGGATCAGGGGGATGGTGGGCAGGGTCTCGAGTTCCCGTCTCATGATGAGGAGGGTGGCGGCGATGATCAGTGAGACGATGAGTAGAGGGGTGGCGAGCGTTTGCAAGCACCAGCCGCAATTGATCTTGCGTGATGTTTGTTTGGCGATCTGGTGCCATTGGTCTGCGTTAGCCATTGCTGTGGTGTATGTTAGTGATCTTTTGATTTGGGGCAAGGTGCGAAGTGAAAAATATCAGGTTTGGGGTGGAATCAAAGAGGCAAAAAACGGCGCTGTGCAGGACACAGCGCCGTTGGAGAGGAAGTGATGAGGCGTGATGAACTAGTGCTTGGCGCCTGTGGCGGGGAGGAAGCGGTAGTAAACCTCCAGCATGAAGGTGGCCAGGCAGGTGCGGTAGTGGACCGCAAAGGACGATCTTCCTTTGTATGTTGTGCCTACACCGTTGATTTTATTACCACCTCCGACATCTTTATAAGTGCCGTTGTCATTTTGATTTTTGAGGACTTGGTCGCGGAAAATCTTATTGTAGAAACTCCAGTCGCCTCCGCCACGGTTGATCATGGCTTGGGCATGGTAGTAGTGGCGGTAGAGGTCGGAGTCCGCGGTGTTCCAGTCGAGTTTTGCATTGGTCTTGATGTATTTGGAGGCTTTGCGAACCACGGAGTCATGGCTTTTCCCCCACATCTGGAAGGCCAGAGCTCCAGCTCCAGTCATGGTCCAGCCGATGTCACGACCTTTGGCTGAATTGTAGCCCACTCCACCTTTGGAGTGCTGGCAATTTTTGACGTAATTGAGGGCCTTTTGAATGACTCCTTTAAACTCCTTCTCTTCCCATAGGCCCGTGTGCTTGCAAGCCTTGAGCGCTTGAATTTGCCAGAGTCCAATCGAGTTATCTGGGTGTCCGCCAGAAGCCTCATATTGATACGTCCATGATCCGCTCTCGTGCTGGTGTTCGAGAATCCAGTCCCCGGATTTTTTGGTGGCTTCGTTGAGGTTGGGGATGTTGATGTTGAGCTTGATGCAGAAGGTGGCGGCCTCACCCAGAGCGTAGGTGGCGATTCCGTGTTCGTAGCTCCAGTGACCTTTGAGGTCCTGAGCCATTTTACCACCATTTTTCATACTGATATTGGTGAGATAAACAATGGCACGGGTGACGGCGTCTCCGAATTCCTCCGAGTTAGGAGTTTCGCAGTGACCGAGAAAGGCGAGAAGGGCAAAGCCGGTGGAGGCGATTTGGTGGTTAGTGCACCAGCTGCCATTGGCATTCTGAGTTTGCTTAAGCCAACGGAGTGACTTCATCACGGCTTCTTCGCATTGCTCATTACCGCCGTTTTTAGCGAGGCGATTGAGGCGATCATCTTTCGAGCAGCGGTCACGCATGGTCTGAGGGATGCCTCCAAATCCACCGCCGTCACCGTCACCATCTCCCCAGCCGTCGCCGAAGTCGTTACCGTCACCGAAGTCGGTGGACGGATCGGGGACATCGATTTCGGGAACCGGGATGGCGGTATTGGATACTGTGGCGGCTGCAATGACTTTGGCCATTGAGGATGAGGGTGCGGAGGGTTTTCGCTCGACGGAACGAGTCATCTCCCGCTTTTTGACTTTATCGACATCCTCGGTGCCCGCTTGGTAAGAAACGATTTCTGGGGTGAAGTTATCAATGGGATCGAGTAAAATGAAGAGGAGGACGATGCCGACCAAGACCACCAAAAGAATGGAAATAATGACACTGGTGATGGTGGAGTTCCTCTGCTGGGCGTGAAGGCGTGCCTGGGCTTCAGGTGAAAGTTGGGCGTGTAAGCTCATGGTGTGTAGGTGTGTGTGGGTTAAGTAGGTGGTGTGTGTTTGTGGGGTAATTGAAAATTGTGCTGGTCGGAAACATAGATTGGCTCGTTGAGGTGACCAGCGAAAAATTCGTGGGAATACGAAATATCATGATCGATGATACGGTGGGGGAACGGCTCTAGGCCAGAGTTCCTTAGGATTATCTCAAAAAAACACACAATTAATTGTTTAGAAAATGCTACCATACTTTCATATGGTAGTAGACATGAGTTTACCTGCGACTGAATTACATGATTTTGTGAAGCTGCTTTTAGAGCAGTAAACGGCTTTGCGGGCACTCATCCGCCGGCACCTACACACTCACGGCCACCAATGCCAGTGGTGTTACTACGCGTGAGATTGAGATTTTCATAGGCCCCACAACCACCGCAGTGACTTCTTTTCCTTTATCCGAGAGGGGGATATGAAACTCATCTAGAACTACCAGAGTAACTCCCATCAGCTCTACAATCTGGCTATCGATCCCACCGAAAGTAACGACCTCGCCGCCCGCCAGCCGGAGCTAGCCACCCGCATGACCCGCACCCTCGCGCAGCGACTCGATGCCATGTGGGGAGATGCCGGTTCACTCAAACCAACCCTCGCCCACCGCAAAGCTGAGTCAAGCCTCAGCGCTCCAGACTTTTTTTTGCTGAGTCTTGTCATGCAGGTCACTTTGCTCTAGACTTATCGGCATGAGTTTACGAGTAGGTGTAGCTGGAGCAGGGGCGATGGGGCGGAATCACGCTAGAGTTTTTTCACTCCTTGAAGGAGCTGAGCTAGTAGCGATCTACGATCAGGACAAGGTGAGGGCTGCTGAGGTGGCCGCTGAGTTCGGTGGTCAGGCGGTGGATTCGCTCGATGAATTTGCTGAGATGGTGGATGCCGCTACGGTGGCGGTGCCGACGATTGCCCACCGTGCCGTCGGTTGCAGCTTGATGGGAAATGGGGTGCATGTGCTGATGGAAAAGCCGATTGCTGATACTCTGGATGATGCCCGGGCGTTGATCGAGACATCGAAGAAGTATGATAAAATTCTCCAGGTCGGTCACATTGAGCGATTCAATCCCGTGATGCGCGAGCTTGAGGATAGGTTGAAAGAGCCGAGGTTTATCGAGGCACATCGGCTATCACCCTTTCCTAACCGGAGTATCGATATCGGAGTGGTGCTGGATCTGATGATTCACGATCTTGAAATCATCCTCCATCTGGTGCGTTCGCCCATCGTCAGTGTCGATGCCGTAGGCGTGGCCGTGATGACCTCGCGTGAGGACATTGCCAATGCGCGGATTCGATTTGAAAATGGCTGTGTCGCCAATGTGACATCGAGCCGGATCAGTCCGGAGCGGATGCGCAAAATTCGCGTCTTCCAAGGTGACTGTTATCTCTCGCTCGATTACCAGGAGCAGAGCGCGGGCATGTATCGGATGGATGGCGGGAAGATTGAAAAAGTGGAGGTGAACATTGAGAAAGATGAGCCGTTGAAGCTTGAGTTGGCGTCGTTTATTGAATGCGCAAAGGCGGGATCTGTCCCTGAAGTGTCCGGCGCTCAGGGGGCTGCGGCTCTTGATCTGGCATTGGAGATCACCAATCAAATCGCCAATGCGGCCAATGAAGGTGCTAAATAGACTTTCTTAAAAAAGTTGAAGTTTCCTCCAAGAAATCCTGACCGTTCACGTTTCACCTCATAGAAAGTGCCTATCATGGGCAAACAAAGTGATATGAAACGTAGTTCTGGTGATTCGGGTAGTCCTGATAATCTGGGATCTCAGGATGAAATGGATATGGTGGAAACAGTGGATATGGTTGAAACGAGTGCTGAACTCGTTGAGCGTGCGATCTCGGAGTATGAGTCGCCGCTGATCGGGTATGCCAAAACCATCGTCCATGATCTTGATCGGGCGCGTGATGTGGTGCAAGATACCTTTATCCGGCTCTACCAGCAAGACGCGGGTAAAGTCAGCGCCGGCCTGAAGTCGTGGCTGTTTACCGTGTGCCGGAACCGTGCTCTTGATATCCTACGCAAAGAAAAGCGCATGGTGGCCATGGAGGACGATGTCTTGCTGAGTCGCGATAGTGGTGAACCCTCACCGTATCAAACGGTCGCCGATAACGAGCGTGTGGAGTTGGTGAAATCCTACATCGAGCGCTTGCCAGAAAATCAAGCTGTCGTCATATTACTCAAATTTGAGAAAGGATACACTTACCAAGAGATCAGTGCGCAAACCGGGCTGAGCCAAGGAAATGTCGGCTTTCTCATTCACACTGGCATGAAGCGGCTCCGCGCACTGTTGCCAGATGACCTTTAATCACTTTTCCTCACCAAAGCTTTTTACTCCCGCAAGTAACCTCCCTCAATCAACCCCCTATTAGAGATGAAAATCGATATCAATGATCCTCGCATCACCGCCTTCGCCCTTGGCGAGCTTCAAGGGCGCGATGCCCGTGAGATGGCGCGTGCCGTTCATCGGGACGCCCGCATTCGCAAGGCGGTGGATGAGGTGAGGGGGACGTCCTACTTATTGCAAGAAACGTTCGGCGCCGGGGAGGCGCAGATGCTGACCTCGTCCCAGAGAATGACCGTTCGTAGCGCCGGGGGCGCGGCTGTCATTACGGATATAGCGACTCGCTCTCATGTGCCGGTGTGGAAAAGGCCGCTGGTGGCAGGGCTGGGTGTTGCGGCTGTGGTGGCGTTGACTCTTTACATAGTGGTGGATCCCGTTGCTGTGCCATCGGCTAGGAGTCTGGCTGATACGGAGCCTGTTTGGGATTGGTCCCAGGTGGAGATGGATGAGCTGACTTCGCCCGTGGAGGTTGGGGAAAAGAGCTCGGTTTCTGCGTCTTCTGCGTCAGAAACCACCCGTATCATGATGGCTGCGATTAGCGATGATACCGAGAGCTATCGAAAGGAAGTCGCCACGCGCATTCAGCGTAGTGAGTTCTCCGCCGCATCCAAGTTACCCGAACTCGAAGAAAACGATTGGGTTAAGGTGGTTCCTGGGAAACGGTTTGATGTGCCTATGGCATCGGGCGCGACTAGCTGGCCGTGGCTGCAGCGGTATGTGGAGGAGAAAAAGACTCTGCCGCCACAGAGGTCGGTGCGGATCGAGGAGATGATCAATCATTTTCAGTATCGGACGCCCAGCATGCTGACCACTGATGCGCTCGTGGCTGATATGGAAATTTGCAGCACGCCGTGGAATCCCAGCACCCTTCTGCTGGCGGTGCATGTGAGCCCGCGCCCGGGGGCTGAGTTGGCTGGTGCGCAAGCGGTTTTGGAGTTTGATTCCACACGAGTAGGCCGTGCCCAGCTGCTTGGATATGGCCGCATTCCTCAGCGGGATACGAAGAAGATCTCCATGGAAACAACGGCTCGGGGACGAGGAATATCAAAATCCCGAGGTAATTATGTTCTCTATGAACTTGATCTGGAGGGCTTCACAGAGAGCGAGGAGCCATGGGCGACCTTGGTGCTGGGGGAGAGTTCCCGCCTACCTGCCAGTCGAGTCCTTAGTTGGATTCACGCCAGTGCCGATCTGCGGTTTGCATCCATGATCGCGGCCTCGGGAATGATGATGGCGGGGAATAGCTCGCTGGGGGAGCTGGATGCCGTCAAACTTAGCTCGTTGCTGGAAATGATGCAGGTTCAGGATGGCTCGGTTCTTTCCGATGAACGCCGCGAGGCGTTGGAATTGATGCAAAAGGCTGCCGTTCTTTTGGATGGACGGGATGAAAATGATCCAACAGAAAAAAATTGACACAAAAATCTCCCATGGTATCGCTGAACTTACGATATGAAACACCTATTACACACAGCCATAGCCATTCTGGCTCTAGCTTTGCCGTCGCAGGCGCTGGAGCAAAGAGCATTCCTGGCAGCCAAAGAAAATGATGCCGGTAAAATCGATTCATTTGCAGCCACATTGACAGCGTATGATGCCAAGAAAAAAAGCGTCACGGTGATTAACCAGAAGGGGAAGTCATTAAGCTTTCCTCTCAGTGCTATTTCAGAGGATTGTCAGGCGTATGTGCTTTCCAAAGAAGCTCTCCTGAACATTTCCAAAAATGTGACTCTCCGCTTTACCGAAAGCAAGGACCCTAAGAATGGCGATGCCATTCCTACTGGTTATGCGATTGAGGTTAATAACCGTGGTAAGGATTCCATTGAAAATGTTACCCTGAAATACACACTTTACTACAGACAAGGCGATCTTGAGGCCGGAGGCACAGTGGCTAAAACCCAAGAGGGTGAGGAATCCACCGGAAAGATGTATGATAGTGATACTTTAACGATTGAGACAGCCAAGATTTACATCGTGCGCAAGAGTAAGCCCGCTGATGGCGGTGGATGATGTGGCCCTAATGTACCTGGCGGTCGCCGGGTAGACAGCATGACAGGGATCGTTTGTGATATCGTAGTGGACGGCGAGATTGTCCGCACCCAGTCATCGAACAGGAGCTTGCTGACCAAGGTGCTCAATGAGCGCAAGAGTTCAGCTTCTCGATAATCTTCATATTCATTCTGAAAAGCCCCGCTGCGCAGATGCGTTTAGCGGGGCTTTTTTCTTTTCATCGGTAGGAAAGGCGGTATTTCTGGCTTAGACCACCCGCATCCGCAATTATCTCTTTCCATTAACAATCTCAATCATGGCCAAAAAAGTCAGAATCCCTATTAAAAGCGCAGCCGATATCCGCAAGATGAGGATCGCATGTGAAACCGCAAGCGAGATCCTTCAGCTCTGCGCCAAAGCCGTGGCCCCCGGAAAAACAACCGGCGAAATCGATGCCTACGCCGCTGAGCTGATGAAAGAGCGGCAGTGCAAAAGTGCCTTTCTCGGCTACCGTGGATTCCCTGGGTATATTTGTATTTCCCGCAATGAGGAAGTGGTGCACGGGATCGGCTCAGACACCGTGATCCGCCCCGGCGACATCCTTAAAATCGACGTCGGAATTACCAAGGGTGGATGGATCGGCGATAACGCGACCACCGTGCCTGCCGGGGAAATTAACCTTGAGACCAAGCGTCTTCTGTGCGCCACTGAGCAGTCACTCTATGAGGCGATCGACCATGCGCGTAGCGGCACTTACCTTGCCGATCTCTGTGGCTCGGTGGAGGCTCATGTGAAACAATATAATTTTACGGTGGTGAAGGAATTTGTCGGTCACGGTGTCGGACGGAATCTCCATGAAGAGCCGCAGGTTCCTAACTTTCGCCCTGCTGGCCGCTCTCCTAAACTGCGCCCCGGCATGGTGCTTGCTATAGAACCGATGGTGAACGCGGGTGTCCCCAGTGTGACCATCCTCAGTGATGGCTGGACGGTGATCACTAACGACCGTAAAAACTCCTCCCACTTTGAGCACACCGTGCTCGTCACCGAAGGTAAGCCCGACATCCTGACCGCCCGCCCGCGCGAAGCGACGGAGGAGTTGCTCGGCATTAAGATGGATGGCTAGGTTGCTCATCGCAGGATTCGGGTTTCTGGGCATCGCTCTGAAAGACCACTTTTCTGCCGCAGGATGGGCGGTGGATTCCTTGACCCGCAGCGGAGCTGATGGGTCGCAGGCGTGTGATTTATCCGATGCCGAAGCCGTGGCTGGTCTGAATAGCGAGTATGACCTCATCATCCACTGCGCAGCCACCCGGGGAGGTGGCGAAGATGCCTACCGCTCCGTTTACCTACATGGCTGCCGGAATTTACGCTCTCATTTTCCGGACACTCCTTTTATTTTTACTTCCAGCACCTCGGTCTATGGGCAGACAGATCATTCTGAAGTAACCGAGCTAAGCCCCGCCAATCCCTCGGCTGAAACTTCCCGTGTTTTACGCAAAACGGAAGATCTTGTTCTTGCTGCCGGAGGTGTGGTTGTCCGGCTATCCGCGCTTTGTGGACCTGGTCGTTGCCACACCTTGAAGTCGTTTCTGAACGGCACTGCCCGAATGGATGGAGCGGGGGAGCGGATCTTGAATTTTGTCCACCGCGACGATGCGGCATCGGCCTGCTTATTGATTGTCGATCATTGGCGTGAGGCACGGGGGCAAATTTACAATGTCTCCGCCGCTTCTCTGAGTCAGCGGCAATGTTATCAATCGCTGGCGGATCACTACGGACGGGATCTTCCTCCGGTGGCTGAATCCGGACAGCGCACGAAACGGCGGGGAAGCTCTAGCAAGATAGTGGGTTCAGGTAAAATCAGGGCCATGGGCTGGGAGCCGAGCTGTCCCGATTTTCTATCGATTTTGCATTAAGCGGTCGCCAGTGGCGGGCCGCAGACGGCGTGGCGGGTGAGGAACTCATCGGCGCAGGCATTGTAGGCTTTGCTGCCGGTGCCATTCGGGTCGTGCTCGAAGATGGTGAGGCCGTGGCTGGGCGCTTCTCCGATGCGGACAGAACGGGGCACCACCGTGTTGTAGATCTGGTTCGGGAAATAATTGGCAACTTCTTCAACGACTTGGCGTGAGAGATTGGTGCGGCCGTCATACATGGTCATCAGGATGCCTTCGAGAATGACGTTGGGGTTGGCACCGGTGTCGCGGATTTGGTCGATGACTTGGACGATTTTGGCCAGTCCTTCGAGACCGAACCACTCGCACTGGAGCGGGATCAGAATTTCATCGGCGGCGGCGAGCGCGGAGGTCATCAGCACGCCGAGTGACGGCGGGGTGTCGAGAATGCAGAAGTCGAACTGATTGTGCTGCTTGGATTTCGAGAGCAGTGAGCGCAGGCGCATGAGGTGGTCGTCGCGGCGGGCAAGTTCGATTTCTACTCCGGCGAGATCCATGCCGGAGGGGATGAGAGAAAGGTTTTTGAGTCGGGACGGGATGATTTTTTCCTCCATATCACACTCGCCGATGAGTGGGTAATACATGCTTTCCTGGCCATCTGGCTCGGATCCAAGTCCGCTGGTGGCATTCGCCTGGGGGTCGAGATCGATGAGAAGCACGCGCTGTCCGCGGGCGGCAAGTGCTGCGGAGAGATTGATGGAGGTGGTGGTTTTTCCGACTCCTCCTTTTTGGTTGGCGATAGCGACGATTTTCATCTTTCTGGAAACGATCTGGACTGTGTGGGACTCAAGACTGGGGGCGAAATGCAACATGCACGATTCAGGCTCCGCACCAAAGACAAAAATGAGCGGATCTTCAAACGAGTCATTGCACTGTGCTGACAATCGGGCAATCTGTGCTCGCCCAAGAGGCGAAGTAGCGGCTCAAACGACGATGGAAATTACCGAACAATGGATTGGCAAGGCCGCAGGTGGGCGGATCTTCAAGGAGGCTCGAAACCTTTTGAAAATGCGGAAGGTGATCCAAGTGACCCGCAAAGAGGATGTGTTTCAGGGCACTCTGGACATCGGCAAGCGGCCGATGCGGGTGGCGGTGAAGGTGCTGGGGCCCAATGAGGTGCGAAATCACTGCGGCTGCTCTATGAGCCGGAGAACAGGGGCCCTGTGTGAGCATGCCACCGCGCTGATGCTGGCGAGTGTGCTTCCGCCGGAAAGGATGCCGGGGGCCAGAGCTTCTGCGGCATCCTCGTCATCTGCGATGTCTGAGGGGAAGAGAAGTGTCCCAGCTCCCATCGATGCGATTGCTCTCGATGTCAGCATTTCGCCGCAGTTTCCTGAAAAAGGAGCGCGTGCCGTCCATTTGCGGCGATCTGAGAGCGAGGAAACTGATCATGCGGATTTTGTGCTGACGAATTGGCTTCATGCCAATGTGGGTCTGGCAGATGCGGCGATGCTTTCCCTGCCTGAGGATAAAGTGGCGGGGTTTTATCGGTCGTTGGCTGGGCATCAGCGGATTTTTTGCGGGCAGGGGAAGTTGGAGGTTTTTTCGAGTCGGCTGCGGCCGGTGCTTGAGATGCAAATCGATGGTTCTGATGCCCGGATGCGGATGCTGGGTGAAAATTTGATCACATTGGGCACCTCACTAGCTGAATGGAATCGGGATGCAGGTCGGCTGGTCATGGACCAATCGGATAGCCAAGGTGCTTCCATTGATGGCTGGCAGCCGATGAAGACGAAGGCTCTGATAAAGATGTTGCCAGCTCTCGGGGAGATGTATCAGCTTCCTGAGGATCTTGGTGGGTTGGGAATCCGATCGGCGGTTCCTGAGATAGAGCTTGAAATATCAGGCTCAACGCGGGCATTGCAGGTGCAGTTGCACGGCATTTATCCGGGTGGTGTGCGTGTGCCGCTCGCCGTTGCGAAGTCGGCGCCTGGGGCCGATGCTGGTTTTCCGATTCCTTCAGAAGAGCAGGAAAACCTCTGGTGGGTGCGAAACCCAGAGGTTGAGCAATCGGCTGCTGCTGAGCTCATGCGGTCGGGATTTCAACTGCTCGATACCAGTGGCATGTTGTTTCTCCGAGGTGAGGATGAGGTGCTGGATTTTCTGACGGCAGTTCTGCCGAGGCTTCGTGAGAAGTGGGAGGTGCATACCGAGGAAAAACTTGGACGTGTGGAATCGAGAGTGCACCGGATTGTGCCTCAAATCAGCGTGCAGGATGCGGAAGGAAGAAGTGGTCATGGTGGTCAGGCTGGGGGTGAAGACTGGCTTGCCTGTGAGGTGGCGTGGCAATGTGGCGAGCACTCGCTCAGCGGAGAGGAGGTGCGGAAGCTACTGATGTCCGGAAGCCGAAGCATGGCGCTGCCCGGCGGCGGTAAGGCGGTGATATCTCATTTTGATTCCGAGGTGATGGAGGGCTTTATGCTCGATACCGATCCTACCCAAGAAGCGGGCAAATATCTCTTTCCCGCACAGCAGAAGGCCTATCTGGAGCGCTTGCGTTTTTATTATGATTCAGATCAAAAGCCCGTAAAGTTGACAGAAGCTCCGGTGCCTAATCTGCCGGATGATCTTCAGGGAATCTTGCGTGACTACCAGCTCGATGGAGTAAAGTGGCTGTATCGTCGAATGCTCAGTGAAGGTGCCGCCTTGTTAGCTGATGATATGGGATTGGGGAAAACCCTGCAAACGCTGGCATGTTTGAAGCTTTGGAAAAATAATGGGTCGAAAGGACCTGCACTGGTGGTTTGTCCGGCTACTCTGCTGGGGAACTGGCGCGATGAGGCGGCTAAGTTTGTGCCTGACCTCACGGTGTTAGTGATGCATGGCCCTAAGCGGAAAGAGTATTTTGAGGTGATGGAAGTGGCGGATATTATCATCACGAGCTATGCCTTGCTCGATAGAGATTGTAAGCAATATCAAAAAATCGATTTAGGGATGATGATCCTTGATGAGGCAAGCGCGATCCGTAACCCGGATACCCGCGCGGCGAAAGCGGCGCGGAAGGTGAACGCCCCAGCGCGGATTGCCATTACGGGAACTCCTGTGGAAAATGGTGTGCGTGATCTGTGGTCGATTTTTCAATTTCTCATGCCCACCTACCTTGGTAGTCGTGAGGATTTCCGCCTTCGTTACGAATTGCCCTGCCAGGCGGAAGTTCCGGATATGGCAGCGATGCAGAGGCTTCGGTGGCGCACCGCTCCCTTTATACTGCGTCGCACCAAGTCCGTCGTTGCCAAAGACCTTCCTCCGAAGCTGGAAAGCATTATTTGGTGTGATCCTTCACCGATGCAGAAAGATCAATACCAATCGATCCTGCGTCGCGGCGCGGAAAAGGTAGAGGCGCTCCGCAAGCAGGCGGGCCCGGATGCCGGACGGATGCAGATGCTCACGGTGCTGCTTCGTCTGCGTCAGAGCTGTTGTGATCTCAGACTGCTCAATGATGAGTTAGAAGGACAATCACTTGCGGATGTTTCTGTTAAGCTCGCTCGCTTGATGGAGCTTCTCGATGAAGCCCAGCGTGGCGGCCACAGGGTGCTTGTTTTCAGTCAGTTTACCTCGATGCTTTCCTTGATCCGGGACGAGCTCGATAAGGAGGATATTGATTTCTGTTATCTCGATGGCGGCACTAAAGACCGCTCGGCCGTGGTGGATCAGTTCCAAAAACCAACGGGGCCTCCCGTGTTTTTGATCAGCTTAAAGGCGGGTGGCTATGGCCTCACTCTCACCGCTGCCGATACCGTAGTGCTCTTTGATCCTTGGTGGAACCCGGCGGTGGAAGCCCAGGCTGCTGACCGCATCCACCGGATCGGACAAACGAAACCTGCCACGATTTACAAGCTAATCACTCGAGGCACAGTGGAGGAAAAGATTCTCCGTCTCCAAGACCGTAAACGCAGCGTCATCAGCGCCGCCATGGGCGAAATGTCCGATGAAGCTGCGCCGATGATGAGTGGGTTGACGCAAGATGAAATGAGGGAGTTGTTGGAGTGATAATATGGAGTGGGGACTTCCAGTCCCCGACTGTCTATCGAAGCTCAACTTGGGTTAGGTGTTATGTCGAGAAATTGGAAGCAAGCTATCCGCACTCCGTGTTTGGCTTGCCTCCGTGTCAAATCAATTCTATGGTTTCTGAGAATTCGCCTAATAGCTGACAACTAAAAACAATCTTTGTTAATACTCGTAACTTCTTTCTCGATG
>CAYNNY010000028.1:9741-24118 GCA_964398555.1 uncultured Verrucomicrobiales bacterium | reverse complement strand
TCTTCCACCCAATGAAAGAGCTGTCCACGATAAAACATCAAACCTTTGATTCACGTATCCTCCATACTGATTTCCCACAAATAGACCTCATTCAACTCAGCCCCGGCAAATTCCACGGGTGGATGTTTTCAGCCCATATGGAGCATTGCCGTATTGCCGTAGGCAGCTTTAACCAAGCGGTCGTTTGTGAAGGAAACTACAACCCAGACACCCTACATATTGGATTTATTCTCAGTCCGGGCCACTCTGCCATCGTCCAGGCCCATGAGTATGACGATGGCACTCTGACCATCCACCGGAATGCCATCGGTATGCATGAAGTTTTCCCCCCAGACATGACGTGGGTTAATATTTCCATCCCCGAAAAGAAACTCACTCAAACGATCCCACCCTTCACCATTGAAAAACTAGTAGGGCTCTCGCAGGTATTCATGAAAGGCTCACGTAGCTCACTTACAGCGCTCATCCAATGGATTGATAACGCCCTCGATTTTCCAGACCAATTCCCAAAGGAGAGCGACCTGCTTACCACCGTCAACGAGCTCCTTTTTAACCGGGTGGTTTATCGGGACTCTGATCCAGACTTCACAGCAGGTGATACATTCCGGATGCACCTCATCGAGGCCACTCACCAACTGATCCAAAAAAAAGACAATCCTCCATCTCTCGCAGAAATCTGTAACGCGATCGGAATGAAACCACGCACTTTGCAAAAGTATTTTCAAGAAATCTATGGCATGGGTCCCACCGAATACATTCGAATCCGCCGACTCAATGAAGCTCGCTCCGATCTCCTTACGGGCTCGGATAACGTGGGTGACGTGGCCTACCGCTGGCAATTCTACCACCTCGGTCGCTTTGCAGGCCGATACAAAACACACTTCGCTGAAAACCCGAAGGAAACGCTGGGGAGGGGTGATTCGGTAAAATAACAAGGATCGGTCATTTCACCTTTTCTTCGATCGCTGAGGCCTTCTGCCACTCCTTCGTCATTTCCATGACTTCGAGTAGTGGGTTGCCGGTAGCGCCGGATGAGTAGCGGGTGCCGGAAACGGCAGCGAGAGCAGGAGTTGGGAAGTTTGTTTTCTTGAAGTACCGACACCAAACTCTTTTCAATCAAAAAGAAAAGCTTTAATGTTGTAGCTCGAATTGCAATGAAATCTAATCAGAACAATGATAATTGATGAGGGCTGAATCACGATTCTAACTTTTTATTGTTTTTTTCTATTTGGATCATGCGTTAGATTAGTCTTGGTAAGAAAAACTCGATTGCCTTCGAGTCACTTTTTAAAGGGTCAAATAGTCAGTAGGATTCTAGCAACCTCGCCGAGGTAACGGTTATGAAGCATAAGAGAGTGGAAGCTTGTAACAGCTAACCTTCTCAGCCTCTAGAGGTTGAGTGTGATTGTTTCCTTAAACCATCATCCTTAACAGTAGGCTCCAGCGTTTGAGATAGGGGCCGATTGTTACAAATGAAACAAAACACAGAACTCAAATTATTGACGGTGCCTCAAATGGCTGAGGCGTTACAGGTGTCCGAAAGGACGATTCACTCTTGGACCAAAAAACGCAAAATCAGCGTTTTGCGTATTAGCGAGCGTTGCTTACGCTATCACTTGCCCACGGTTCTCGCAGATTTGGCGCAACTTCAAATACCGGCCAGAGGACGGGGCGTAAGATCATGAGGCACTCTGAAAACTGGGTGTTGCTGGAGGCTGCGCTTTGCGCAGCTCTGGGCCTCGCAGAGCAAGGAGGAAATGTTGAGTCGAGCAGCGATTTGACATTTCTTACTTTTAAAACGTCAACTCGGAGAATGGCATGAGAGGACAATCAGGTTTAGGCAGCGGATCATCCCCCGCATCAACGGGCCACAGTAGTGTGTCATCAGAGAAACATCGCGTGGATGTGGAGAATGGAGGGAGGAGCCTATTCACGGCGATAAGCTCCATCTCCATTCCGTCCACAGGAGTGAAGCCGTCCTTTCTCATACAAAAAGGAGATTTGCGGTGTGAGGGATTTACTCACGCTGTTAAATTCGGAAAGGGAGGGAAGTCCTCCCATCTCTCTGATCAGCACTTCAAAGAGTGGCAAGAACAGGCTATCTCCGATTGTTTGAAATCCGGAATTTTTCGACCTGCAGGACGAAAGAAAAAAGATGGCCGGATGCTGAACTTCAAGGAGTGCAGCTTCATGATGATACCGAGTATTTGCAGATGGACCTGTGGAGTCTGAAAGGTAAAATGGTGCGACATAAACCACGCGGTCAGAAGGAAAAGGACGCGCTGAAATTTTCAGCCGCCGCCATCGCACAGAAAGGCACGGGGCATGGAGCTGTGTATCTCGATCGCAAAAAACAACTCTGGGGAGAAATCCATCCCGAGGACAAAAAGAAACTACAAGGCGCGCTCACAGACTATGCCAAACGAGTCGAAGGCACGCAAAAACTCCTGCCTGAGGTGCCTGCTGATATTGACTGACAACGCTCCAAGACAGCACCCTCACCAAAAAATGAAGCAATCCATTAAAATAAGCCCCAAACAGGTCAAAATTCTGGTTTGTCGCAAAGAATTAAACACATCATGTTAGGCGTTATTTATTTCAATTCGTTGCTATGTGAGGCGTTGAGTTTTTCAACCAATAATAGAAGAAATCCTTTATTCCATAAGCGTCATAGCCGACTTCAAAAAAGTTAGAAATTATCAAGCCGACCGATTACAAATCGGTCCTACGCACCTCCAGCGTCCCCTCAGTCACCCCCAACTTCTCCGTAACATCCAGACTTTGCCAAAGGTTCTGACCCGACGTCTCTCCAGCAAGCAATGCCTGATACGCCTGAATCGTTTGCAGCGAAGCTCCTTGATCTTCGTCCAGCAGCTCCACCCTAAATTTCCTCAATCCCGTGCCGCGAAACTGATTGTAAAATCTCGCCCCCGTCTGGGCCCGACCATTAAACAGGGTGTTCCGACACCCCACATCCGCTTTCAGCGTATGTAACTGCCCCACCCTATCCTTCATCTGCACATGATGTTTTTCACACGGCTTACCACAATCGAGGATGCTAGTCCCACTACTCATAAACGAGCAAAACACACAATGCTCCATATGAAACATCGGCATGTGCTGGTGGATCGCTAGCTCAAACCAATCAGTCGGAGCCACTAGGAGAAGATCCATCACCTGATTTACATTCAGGTCATACGATACCGTCAGTTGATCAAGATGACCTTCTTCCTTTAAAATTTTAGCCGTCAGTGGGTTTGCGCAGTTGAGTGAAAAGTCTCCGATTTTATAAAGATCATCTCGGCCTTTAAAATACGCGATTCCTCCTAAATTACGAATCAATACACCATCGGGCTCAGCACGTTCCACGACTTTGAAAAATCCAGCCTCACCCGATTTCTGAATCCGTGGCGTAGCGAGATGCACCCGAGTATTGGGAGCCGACCTCACCAACGCAACAGCCTCCTTACCACGTCGAATATCCTCAAAATCCACATACACGTTAGAAACACCGGCTTCCAGCGCCGACTCAATCTGCTCCATGCTGCGGCACAAAACTGAAAGCTCACGCTTTGATGACTCGTCCGTCTCCCTTCTCGGCATCAGTGACTTCAAATCATCTCCGTGGCTCGACAGGCTCACTTGCACACCTACATCTCCATCAGGCACCTTCACCTGAGCATCCATCGCCTCCACCAAAGCACGCCTCAATCGATTCACCGCCGACACCGGCATCATCACCTCGCCCTGCAGCTCATTAGTGACCTCACCCAGCTTCCACTCCGTGCCTCCAAGACGACCTAACTGCCTTACTAAAAACTCATCCGTAAATGGTCGGGACTCAGCCACTTCTAATTTCTCAGATGACGTCACCGTCACCTTACCACAGGAAAGGATCATCGACTCCCCAGCAGCACCACGAACAGTGATATCCAAGCTATCCCGAATAGGTTCAAGCTTCGCATTTTTCCAGCTCGCCGTCAGACGTTTATTGAGTTTAGGGTCATCTGTTTTCCATACTTTTTGCCCGGGTTGGATCCGTTTCCAGTCCAGCCCACTTTGCTCATGGTGAAATGACAACCTTTCTCCCTCCACTTTCCAAATGCGAGCCCCCTGCTCATGATCCCGGTTCTCACCTGCATCAAATACCACACCATCGCCAGCCTTCACCGGAATACGTGTCGCCAGCTTCACATCCACCCAGCCACGCTCACACTTGATGACATCACCGAGATAAACACCTCGTTTTTTGCCAAATTTCCCATGTGTCAAAAGCGGATGATTTGTGCCTTCCAACCAGCCCGTGGAAAGACCACGGGAAAAAGTCATCTCCATCGCATACCGGTCATCATCCGTGATCGGGCTAGACTCGTTAGCCACTGCCGCATCAATCGCCTTCCGATACACCCGTGTGATGGCAGCCACATACTCAGGAGATTTTAAACGACCCTCTATCTTAAAAGAAACCACCCCCTGCCTCACAAGATCTGGGATGAGATCCACCGCCGCCAAATCCTGCGGACTGAGCAAATACCGCACCTCTTCCATCTCGCGCTCCTCGCCATCCACCACCAGAGTATAGGGCATCCTACACGCCTGCGCACACTCGCCACGGTTCGCCGACCTCTGGCCTAGACTCTCACTCGTTAGACACTGCCCGGAATAAGCCACACAAAGCGCCCCGTGCACAAACACCTCAAGCGGCACACAGTCACGCGGGCTAAATTTCTCGATCTGCTTCAGAGAAAGCTCACGAGCCAGCACCGCGCGATCAAGCTGGTAAAGTTGATCGGCAAAGGCCAACCCCTCGGGTGAAGTGATCGTCATCTGCGTCGAGGCATGAATCTCCAGCGACGGAGCCACAACCCGAGCCAATCGAGCCAGCCCCAGATCCTGCACAATGATGGCATCCACACCACACCCATCGAGCAACCGAAGCTGCGCCTCAGCCTCCTCCAGTTCATCGGTAAAGATCAGCGTATTCATCGTCACAAAACCCCGCACCCCATGGGCGTGTAAAAACTCCATTAACTCCGGCAAATCCTCTTCCGTGAAATTATCAGCCCGTAAGCGGGCATTGAATTTCGACAACCCAAAAAACACAGCATCCGCCCCATTGGCCACGGCCGAACGCACACAGTCCCAACTCCCGGCAGGAGAAAGTAATTCAAGTTCACGATCTAGGTTGATTGAAGTAGCGGCTGACATCCGCGACAGCATCGTCGAAATCCGCTAAATGAAAAGCGTATTTGCTCTCACCGATGATCTCTGGCCATCAGACGCCCCAAAAACATTTCAAAGCCACACCAAAAAAGACACACAAATCTCTGTTCAGTTTCGCTGTTCCCAGTATAAACCGAAAGCCATAAACCGAAAGCCACTATCTCTTTCCACCATCATGAATGCCGAAGCCACCACCACACCCCCTGCCATCAGCGCGGATGCCATCAGCGCAGCCTCCACATGGGTCGAGCCACTCCGCGATGAAATTAGCCGCGTCATCGTTGGCCAATCCGACCTCATCGATCGACTCCTCGTCGCCATCCTCGCCGATGGCCACGTCCTTCTCGAAGGCGTTCCCGGTCTCGCCAAAACCCTCACGCTCAACACCCTGGCCGATGCCATCCAAACCGGATTCCAACGCATTCAGTTCACCCCCGACATGCTACCAGCCGACATCGTAGGCACCGAAATCTTCCGCCCCGACCAAGCCCAATTTATCGTTAAACAAGGCCCGGTTTTCAGCAACATCGTGCTTGCCGATGAAATCAACCGCGCTCCCGCGAAAGTGCAAGCCGCCCTCTTGGAAGCGATGCAAGAACGTCAGGTCACCATCGGCGAAGAAACCTTCAAACTTCCCGAACTCTTCCTCGTCATGGCCACCCAAAACCCGATCGAACAAGAAGGAACCTACCCGCTCCCCGAAGCTCAGGTGGATCGATTCATGCTCAAGGTCGTCGTCGGATACCCAAGCATTGAAGAAGAAAGAGAGATCCTCGAGCTAGCAGCAAGCATCGGACCGAAAATCAAAGTGCAACCCGTCGTGCGACCTGAAGACATCCTCCACGCCCGCCAAGTCGTGAACACCATTCGTATCGACGACCGCATCAAAGACTACATCGTCACCCTCATTTACAGCACCCGCGATCCCGAGCGGTTTGGGCTCGACCTCAAACATCACATCGAAAACGGAGCCTCCCCTCGAGCCACGATCAACCTCACCCTCGCAGCCAAAGCCTCAGCCTTCCTCGCCGGACGAGGATACGTCACCCCCCAAGACGTCAAATCCATGGCCATGGACGTCCTCCGCCACCGCGTCGCCGTCACCTACGAAGCCGAAGCCGAAAACATCACCCCCGAAAACATCGTCCAAACCATCCTCGACACCATCCCGGTGCCCTAAAGAATTGAATCAATGAAAAATGGATAAATGCACAAATAAAATCACCCAAAGCAAAGTAAGATAGGCCTCCCGCCTGTCATCTGCCTATCCCTGATCACCCCAAGCAACCTCACCCAAGCACACATCCCAAGTAATTCTGTCAATTCTGTCAATTCTTGGTCCAGCGCCGCAGGCATCAACCCCAGCACAAAAAAGTTCTAAACTCTAAGACCTAAAATCCAAACCAACCAAACCCACGTCAGGAAGCGATCAGCTACTAGCCTATCCCAAGTAATTCTGTCAATTTTGTTAATTCTGTCCAGCGCCGCAGGCAACAACCCTCGACCCTCAACCCAAGCAAAGATTAGCGAAGATCCGTAAGATCCGTGGTTCAAAAAAATCCATCTTCCCCATGCCCACCCAACCCACCACCCAGCCCGAACGCGCCCGCGAAATTCTCCGCAAGGTGCGTCAGCTAGAAGTGCGCACCCGCCACTTGGTCGATCAGGCATTGGCCGGGAAATACCACTCCGTTTTCAAAGGCCGGGGCATGGACTTTGATTCAGTCCGCCCCTACGCCATCGGCGATGACATCCGCTCCATCGACTGGAACGTCACAGCCCGCACCGGCCACCCGTTCATCAAACGATTCCGCGAAGAACGGGAGCTCAAAATCATGCTAGCCATTGACATCAGCAACTCCGGCGACTTTGGCTCCGTAGGATCGAGCAAACGCGAATACGCCGCAGAGATCGGCGCCATCATCGCCTTTTCAGCCTTAAAAAACAACGACAAGGTAGGGCTCGTGCTCTTCACCGATGAAGTAGAACTTTACATCCCCGCAAAAAAAGGCCGACGCCACATCCTCCGCCTCGTCCGAGAAATCCTCTTCTTCGAACCCCGGCGAAAAGGCACCGACTTCATCGTGCCTCTCGATTTTCTCAACAGCGTGCTTCATAAACGAGCCGTCACCTTCCTGATCTCAGATTTCTGTCTCGTAGGCGATTTCCCCACTGCACTTGAGCAGCTCAAACCCAAACTCCGCGCCAGCAAACGGCGCCAAGATCTCATCGCCGTCTGGGTCAACGATCCCCGCGACTCAGAACTCCCCAATGTCGGGCTACTCACCCTCGAAGATGCCGAAACCGGCGAACAAGTCGAAGTCAACACCAGCGACCCCAAAGTGCGTGAAACATTCCAACAACACGCCGCCGACCGCCGTGAAGAACTCCACCAAACTCTCGTCCGCACCGGCACCGACGTCATGGAACTGTCCACCGCCAAAGAATGTATGCCAACCCTCATGGAATTCTTCCGCCGCCGCGACCGCAAAAAGTAGGATAGGCCTCCCGGCCTGTCATCTGCCTATCCCTGATCAACTCAAGCCCCCCAACAACGACTAATCAACCATCCTGTAAATCCTGAAAAATTCTGTTAATCCTGTCCAGCGCCGCAGGCATCAACCAAAGCCTCCCCACCCCTTTCACGGTAAAAAACTCAACATCCATGCCCTCCCCCCTACCACCAGCACCACCCCAAGATATCAGACCCATTCGTGAAGCGGTCACCATTCCCACGTCCACCCCAGAAGCTGAATCATCCACCCTTCCTCTAATTCTCTGGGCGCTCTGCGGCATCGTTGCTATTTCGATCGTCATCGCGTTCATCCTCTGGCTTAAACGCCGCGCCGAAACCAAACGCATCCCGAACCTCCAGCAAAAAGCTATCCAGCAGCTCAAAGATATCCAGAAGTTCATGACACCCGAGCACTCGCGCGAATACACGATCGCCGTCTCAAACACCCTGCGCCAATTCATCGAGTTCCGCTTCAACCTCCCCAGCACCCGACGCACCACCCCCGAATTCCTTCAGCAAATCACGCAAGACCCGAGCTTCGACCTCGGCCCCTATCAAAAATCGCTCGATCACTTTTTCCCCCAGTGCGACATCGGGAAATTCTCCGGCCACACCCTCACCTCAGAAGAAATGACAACCCTCCACCAAGCCGCCCTAAACGTCATCCAATCGGAACACTAAACACGACCACAACCTGATCAACATCTGTGTAAATCCGCGTCATCTGTGATTCAAAATAAAACATCAACCCTAGCACCCAACCCAAGCAAATTCTGAAAAATTCTGTCAATTCTGTCTAGCGCCCCAGGCATCAACCAAAAGCGCCACCTAACCATGCTAAGTTTCCTCCACCCCTACCTCCTCTTTCTCCTCCTACTCATCCCGCTACTCGCGTGGATTCGGGGAAAAAGTGGGCGCTCCGCCGCGCTTCAGTTTTCCTCGGTGGCAATCCTCAAACAAATGGGACAAGTCCGCCGCCACGCACCGGGCAGGTTCCTCTCGGCACTGCGACTCCTCGCACTCGCCTGCTTCATCATCGCTCTCGCTCGCCCCAGACTAGGCAACGAACACACCGAGATCCAAGCCAGCGGCATCGACATCATGCTTGCCGTGGACGTCTCAGGCTCCATGAAAGCCATGGACTTCAAACTCAAAAACAAAAATGTCGACCGCATCACCGCCGTCAAAGACGTCGTCGCCAAATTTATCAAAGAACGCCCTGACGATCGCATCGGACTCATCGCCTTTGCAGGAAAACCCTACCTCATGAGCCCGCTCACGCTCGACCACGACTGGCTACTCCAACGCCTCAACGACGTCCAACTTGGCCAAGTCCAAGACGGAACAGCCATTGGCCTCGCCACAGCCTCCAGCGTCGAGCGACTTTCCAAACAAAAAGCCAAAAGTAAAATCCTCGTCCTCCTCACCGATGGCATGAACAACGCAGGATCAGCCTCGCCCGAAGTCGCAGGAGAAGCCGCCAAAAGCCTGGGCATCAAAATTTACAGCATCGGCGCAGGAACCAAAGGCTACGCCCCCTATCCCGTCAAAGACATCTGGGGCCGCACCAGCCTTCGGCGCATCAAAGTAGACATCGATGAAAAAACGCTGCAAAACATCTCCGAAATGACAGGAGGAAAATACTTCCGAGCCACCGACACCGACTCGCTCGAAAAGATCTACGACAACATCAACCAGCTCGAAAAAACAAAACGCACCGTCCGCCACTTCTCCAACTACCAGGAACTCTACCTCTACCCCCTCATCGCTGGCCTCACCCTCATCGCCCTAGAAATCCTCCTAGCCTCCACCCGCTACCGCCGAATGCCCTAGAAGGGAGCGTGGGCATCCTGCCCGCATCTGCCTATCGAGCAAAGAATCAAACCTCACGAATCAAACCTCACAAAACCTAAACCACATCCTCCGCTCATTATCCAGCTGCGGGCAGGATGCCCACGCTCCCATTATGAAATTTTCCGACCCCATCTACCTCATCATTGGAGCCATCATCACGATAGCTCTAATCATGCTGCGTATCTGGCTCACCAAGCGCAACCAGCGTGAACTCACCCGCTTTGCCGCAGCCCGACTCATCCCGCGGCTCACCCAAGGTATCTCAGCACCCAGACGCCGCGCCAAAGCCACCCTCTTTATCCTCGGTATCGCCCTCCTCTTCATCGCCCTCGCCCGTCCGCAGTGGGGAACCACGCGCGAAGAAGTCCGCATGCAAGGCATCGATATCCTCATCGCGCTCGATACCTCACGCAGCATGCTCGCCTCCGACGTCTCACCGAACCGACTCGAACGCTCCAAGCTCGCCGTCCACGACTTCACAACCACCCTCGGAGCCGCCCGTATCGGACTCCTCCCCTTCGCTGGCGACGCCTTCCTCCTCTGCCCCCTCACCCTCGACCGCTCCGCCTTCGAAAGCTCCCTCAACGATCTCGATACCCGAATCATCCCCGAAGGAGGCACCGACATTGCCCGAGCCATCACAGAATCCGAAAAAGTCTTTGAAAAAGGAGCCAACCAAAAAATCCTCGTCCTCATCACCGATGGCGAAGACCTCGAGGGAAAAGCACTCGATGCCGCCCGTGATGCCCAGAAAAATGGCATCACCATCCACACCGTCGGCGTAGGAACCCCCTCCGGAAACCTCATCGTTCTCGATAACGGCCGCCCCCTCACCGATGCCCAAGGAACGGCGGTCAAATCCAAGCTCGATGACAAAACGCTCCGCGAAATCGCCAGCCTCACAGGCGGCATGTATGCCCCGCTCGTTGGCAGCACAGCCGGACTTGAGCAAATCCGCAGTCAGCGACTCGCCAAAGTCACCAAATCGGACCTCGAATCACAAACCAAAGAAATCCCCATCGAACGCTACCAATGGCCGCTCGGCCTAGCACTCCTGCTCCTCTCCACCGAGTTCTGCATCAGCGCAGCCGCTCGAAACAAAAAAACTAACAGCACCACCAACACAAAAGCCAAAACAGCCGTCACCGCTCTGGCATTCCTAGCCATCATAACGCCCACCAAAGCATCCGAATCACACCCCGATCCTCGCACCATCTACAACGAAGGCACTGAACTCTGGAAGCAAGGCAAACTCAGCGAAGCCGAACAAAAATTCCACGACTCCCTCAGCAACGCCGACCTCACCCTACAAAACAGGGCCTACTACAACATCGGCAATACCCGCTATCGGCTCGGCCAGCAGTCCCAGCAAAAAGACGCAAAAAAAACGATCCAGCTCTGGGAGAAATCCATCACATCCTACAAGAACGCCCTCAAACTTAACCCAACCGATCAAGACGCAGCCTACAATAAAAAACTTGTCAAAAAGAAACTAGAAGAACTCAAAAAACAAGAGAAAGACAAGCAGGATCAAAAAGATAAAAAGGACGAGAAAAAACAAGACGAAGAAAAGAAGGACAAGGACAACAAAGATCAAAAAGACGACAAAAAATCAGATCAGAAAAAAGACCCCTCCGACAAAGAAGGCAAAGAGGATAAGGGCCAGAAGGGAGACAAAAAAGAAGACGACCAGCAGAAATCTAAACCAAACGACTCCAAAGATCAAAAGCAAGACCCAGAAAAAGAGGGAGAAAAAAGCAAAGATCAACAAGATCAAGAAAGCAAGGAAGGGAAAGACTCCAACAAAGAACCATCCCAACAGCCGTCAAAAACCGACCAACAAAAAGACCCCACCCAACAAACAACCCCAGGTCAAATGACCGAACAAGAAGCCAAACGGCTCCTCGAATCACTCACCAACGAAGAAGGAAAAATCCGCTTTGCCATCCCCAAAAGAGACAAAGCATCAAAAAGAAACGCCCGCCAAAAACGAGACTGGTAAAGATGCAAACTTCAAACTCTAAATTCTAAAAACCAAACCTAGCATATCAACTTCGCGCATTTCGCATCCTTTCGCGGTAAAAAATCGAAGTATCAACCCAACATGTTCACCCTGAAAAACTCATCCCATCTGATCAAGCCAGGCATCACCCGCTACCGCTTCAGCCTCGCGGGAACTCACCTCCCCCTGATCACCCTAGTGACCCTTCTCACTTGGCTCTCACTTACCCTCCCCACCCTAGGCAAGGACATCACTGTGAGCGCCCGACTCGACCGAGCATCCGTAGCCGTGGGACAAGCCGCCGTGCTCGACGTCACCATCTCCGGAGACAGCAACGCCCAAGTCGACATACCCGAAATTGAAGGACTCCTCATCAAAAACCGAGGCCGATCCAACAACATTCAAATCACCAACGGCAGGATGACCTCCAGCCTCACGCTGCGCTACAGCGTCATTTCAGATAAAGAAGGCGACTACGTCATCACCCCTATCACCATCGAGACCCAAGGAAAGAAACACACCATCAAAAAAGCGCCCACGCTCAAAGTCACTAAAGGTGTGCCCCCCGGAAAACAAGACCCCAACACAAAACCACTCAAGCCCGAAGATCTTGCTCACATTGAGATCATCGGACTCAAAGATCATGCCGTTGTCGGCGAACTCATCCCCGTTGAGATCCGTGCCTTTTTCAAGAACAACCAACAAGCATCGCTCTCAGGAATCAAATCCAACCCAACGCTCGATGGCTCGTCATTCACCGTCAAGTTAGAAGACGAGAACCCACGCCAAGGCAACACTAGCATCGATGGAGAATCCTACTACGTCATCATTTTTAAAGCTGCCATCTCCCCGATCAAACCCGGCGAATTTGAACTGCCCTTCACCATGGAAGCCACCATGGACATCCGCGCAAAATCCGCCAAGCGTCCGCGCCGGAACTCCAGAGCAAACGACCCCTTTGGCGGAGCCTTTTTTGACGACTTCTTCACCCGCAGTGTGCGAAAGAAAATAGAACTCCACTCTGACCCATTCAAAATAAAAGTCACCGCCGCCCCCAGCAAAAACCAACCCGTTGGCTACGATGGCGCCGTAGGCAAGTTCACCATCAGAGCCACAGCCCCTACCTATCCCGTCCGCGCAGGCGACCCGATCACCCTCACCGTGAACGTCTCAGGAAAAGGGAACCTCACCCGACTCAAAATGCCGCGCATGGTCAATGGCACCGGTTGGAAAACCTACCCAGCGAAAGACCATCTGAAAGGTGCCAACAACCTACGATCATCCGGCACCAAAGTCTTCGAGCAAACCATCGTGCCCCGCAACCCCTCCGTGACAGCCATCCCATCCATCGAGCTCGTTTATTTCGATCCCGAAAAAGGCACATACCAAACCACCCGCACCCAGCCCATTCCCATCAAAGTCCTACCAGGAACCAACATTGTCGACACCCCAACACCATCACAGTCACACGACACCCCCACTACGGATGAATCCGCCGCTCAATTGCCGCACACCTCACTCGGATGGCTGCGTAAAAACAGACTTGATCAAACGAAAGGTCTCCTTCCAACAGCTGCAGGAATCGCAGCCATCCTGCTCATTCTGGCTGCGGGATTGGCATGGACCCGCAAACGCAACACTCCAGAGCGGAAAGCAACAAACATCAAAAACCGTCAGATCCAAACCAAGCTCAAACAATGTGACGAAGCCATCAATAGCCAAAATACTCAAGCATTTTTCAAACACGCCCGCCACGCCATTCAGCTGCAGTGGTCAGAGAAACTTAATATGGAACCCGATGCCATCACCGCCACAGATCTCCCAGAAGGCTCCGATGCCCGAGCCGTTCTAGAAATGGCCGACACCCTCACCTTCGCCGGAGAAACCAACAACACAGCCGACCTCAAAGCATGGAAAAAGCGCATCAATTCGCTTCACTCAAATGATGAATCGTGAATTTTGAATGGTGAACTCATATCCTGATCTTGTTAAACTCCCTAGTTCCAAACTCCAAATCAAACATCTCAAGGAATAATCAACTTCGCGTCCTTTCGCCTATTTCGCGGACAAAAACCTGAAGTGTCAAACCAAGTATGGAATGGGGACTTGTAGTCCCCGACTGCCTATCGCCAATCACCCCAAGCCTCAATCCAAGCCCTCAACCAAAACCCACCATGCTCTCAAAACTCCTCAATATAGCCAACGAATCAGGCACAAGCTACCCGCTTGCCAAGAACATCGCGGCAGCCGCTGAGCAAGCGAACGAACTTGGCATCCTCGAATGGGCCAACGCCACCGCCCAGCTCCGACTCGCCGAATGGGCACTCATCGCTGCCGCTTTTCTGCTTATCGCTTGGGCGGCCATCATCCTTCTCGGTGTCTGGAAACGCTGGCCTAAAAAGCTCCATTTGCTCACAACCACCATTGCCACACTAGGCATTGCGGCAGGACTCTGGCCCTATCAGAAATGGACACCGCCCGTCCACGATGCCGTGATCATCCACCCCTCCACCGCCCCCGATGGAAAGCCGCTCACTTCCACCAACCTCCTTATTTCCCCCTTCGACACCGCCGAAATAGTCACCACCCTGCCCATAGCGACCCACGTCCTTATCGACCCCGAAAAAGCAGCCGACCACTACCGCCATATCACCCACCCCGACACCGGGCTCTCAGGCTGGATCCCCGCCAAAAACGTGCGCCAGGTAGGAGAATAAACTCCCCTTTTATTTATTTGTAATCTTCCACGATCTATCTATAACCACTTCATGTCTGAAATCAAA
>CAYNNY010000028.1:0-9641 GCA_964398555.1 uncultured Verrucomicrobiales bacterium | reverse complement strand
ATTTATTTGTAATCTTCCACGATCTATCTATAACCACTTCATGTCTGAAATCAAAAGCGAAACACCATCAACAGAAAACTCAATAGATCCTAACCCCGTCAACCCCGACTCCGACTCCGACATCGTTAGCTCCGAAGCAAAGCTCGCCCCAGAAGCTTCCCTAGGCCAACGATGTGGTGCCTATCTCATTGATTCACTTATTGCCATTGGACTTGCTTTGATCACGAGTAAAGTGGGATCTATTTCAAACGTTATTGGAATGGCCTATATCCTCACCAAAGACGCCCTCCCCTTTCTCGACGGTCAAAGCATTGGTAAAAAAGCTCTCGGTCTCAAAGCCGTTACAGAAAATGGAGAATCCCTTTCAGGAAACTGGAATCCAGGCCTGATCCGCAATGCCGTTTTATTCATCCCCTTTTTCCCGCTCGTTGAACTCATCGTTCTTTTCACTAAGAAAGATTCCCCTGAAGGCTTACTTCGTCTCGGTGATCAATGGGCAAAAACCAAAGTCCTTTATATAGGAAAATAACCAATGGCGACACGGGCACTCATGAAAGATGGACTCGGGGAATCCGCCATCCAACGCATCTCCCACGGCCTGATCGCTGCGGGTGCCACGTTTGAGCCTTCTGATTTTCACCGCGATGCCATCCGCGGGCTCGACGCGCTCGAACTCAAACAGCGCGTTCATCACCTCGTCGAAGTGATCGCCAAACACCTGCCTGCCGATTTCGAGCAAGCATCCATCATTCTAGGCCAAATACGTAACCACTGGGACGAAGGTGAGGCCGAGGACAATCTACGAGCCTTTGCCGCATGGCCGATCATCGACTACGTCTCAGCCTACGGGATCGACTCCCCCTCCACGGCACTCCCACTTCTGCACTACCTCACGCCGATGTTTTCCGCAGAATTTGCCGTCCGTCCTTTTCTAGAAAAACACCCAGAGCACACCTACAACGAAATGATGTTCTGGTGCTTGGATCAAGATGAACACGTCCGCCGTCTTGCCTCCGAAGGCATCCGCCCCCGCCTCCCCTGGGGAGGCCAACTCAAGCAATACATCAAAGACCCGACACCCGTCATCGCCCTCTTAGACTCCTTACTCGATGACCCGTCCGACTACGTCCGCCGCTCCGTGGCGAACAACCTCAACGACATTTCCAAAGACCACCCCGATATCGTCATCGAGACCTGCGCCCGCTGGCTGTCCGATCGCGTATCCGCCCGCCAATGGATTGTCCAGCGCGCCACCCGCACGCTCGTCAAATCAGGACACCCCAAAGTATTTCCACTGCTAGGCTACACCCGCAAACCAAAGATCAAGCTCTCACCCTTGTCACTTTCCACAGAAAAACTCCAGCTCGGAGAATCTCTAGAAATAAGCACCCAAATCACCTCCACAGCAGGCAGCGCCCAGCACATGGTCATCGATTACGCCATCCACTTCATGAAAGCCAACGGCAAGACGAAGGCCAAAGTTTTCAAGTGGAAAAACCTCCGGATCAAGCCAAACGAAACGATTTTTCTTAAAAAAATCCATCCCATTAAAGCCATCACCACCCGCAGCTATTACTCGGGCAGGCATCAGATTGAAATACTGGTGAATGGCAAAGCCCAAACCAAAGCTTTCTTCGATCTGCAAACACACACAACTTGAGCACTTCACAGTTTACAACTCCCATTTCCCGCGCTAAATGCACGGCATGTCGAATTGTCACGGACCAAAAATGAAGATGGATCCCACCCTCCACATCGAGCGCAAGCCCGATTGGCTCAAGGTGCGTCTTCCCAACAATCCTGAATTCTGGTCCACCAAATCGCTCATTACCGACCTTAATCTCGTCACCGTCTGCGAAGAGGCCAACTGCCCGAACCGCTGGGAATGCTGGGGGAAAGGAACCGCCACCTTCATGATTGCCGGTGAAAAGTGTACCCGCGCCTGCGGATTCTGCGCCGTTAAAACAGCCCGCCCCGATGCCCTGGACGCTACCGAACCCTCACGTGTGGCCGAGGCCTGCAAACGCCTCAAACTCAAACACGTCGTCATCACCGCCGTCTGCCGTGACGACCTCCGCGATGGAGGAGCCGAGCACTTCAAATTTGTTATCGAAGCCATCCGCGCCCACAACCCCGGCATCATCATCGAAGTCCTCACCCCCGATTTCAACGACCGCGACTTCGCCCTCAAGCTCTGCTTGGAAGGAATGCCCCACGTCTTCAACCACAACCTTGAAACCGTCGAGCGCCTGACCCCTCTCGTTCGTAGCCGCGCCAAATACCATCGCTCACTCACCGTGCTCAAAAAAGCGCTCTCCTTTGCCGAGGGCAAAGTCGTTACCAAAAGCGGACTAATGCTCGGCCTTGGAGAAACCGAAGAAGAACTTTTCCAAGCCATGGACGACCTTGTCGCTCACGATGTCAGCGTGCTCACGCTAGGCCAATACATGCGCCCATCGCCGAAACACCTGCCCGTCGTGGAATACATCAAACCTGAGAAATTTGCCGAGTATAAAGAAGTCGCCATCTCCAAAGGTTTTCGTCACTGCGCCAGCGGACCACTCGTGCGCAGCTCCTACCTCGCCGCTGATTTCCAGCCCGAGCTCGATCTCATTGCCGAAATCGAAACCAAAGCCGCGCTCAGCCGCTAGACTTCCCGACATCAAGACATCAAGACATCCTATCCCAAGGTCCCAATCCGGTAAACCGTGCATTTGACCCCCTGGCTGCCCGTCCGAGTTTCTCGACTGACCTGAGTGCCCAGCGCCTGCTCGATCATCCGCGTCTCCACCATCATCAGCCGTGGATACAACTTTAAAATCCTATGCAGAGGATGGTGGTATTCCTCAATAAAAAATCCTTCACCCACCTTGTAGTGGCAATGACAAAAATGCCCAGTTTTCATGCGAACATCGGCAAAGCGTGTTGCTTTTTCAACCAGCGACTTCCCCGAATGAACCGCTTTAATCCACTGGTCGCGTTCTTTCTCAAAATAATGATAAAGTAACTTCTCTGGAGCAGTCTCACCGAAGCCCGACTTCACCCCCTCCAAAAGCCTCAACACAAGATCAACACCACCGTCGGGGAAAAGAGGATCCGCCTTCTTGGTGAGCTTGTAAAGTTTCTGAGGCCGCCCCACCTGCACTCTGGGCACACGCCAAGCCTTGATATAACCAAGCCCCTCAAGCTTCACACAATGCTGCTTCACCCCCATGTAGCTCATTTTCAATATCTTGGCCAATTCAGGAATAGCCAGCCCGCCGGACCGTTTCAACTCCCCAATAATCCCAAGATAACTTGGCTTTGAAATATCGTGAAGAGCTTGGCTGAACATGACAACCATCGTCTATCGTTAGCCCCCATTAGTCAATAGTGCACTATTGACCAATGATCGATGCGCATTAGACTGCCCCACGATGTCCGAAGCAAACCAGCCGCACACACCCATCACATTTCCATCCCATGACCCAGGATACTGGCCAGAGGAAGCCATGGAAAACTGGCACGATCACCTCTGGCAGCTCAAAAACCGAGTCACCACACTCAGCGAACTCGAAAAACACATCAATCTGACCGAAGAGGAACGATCTGGCGTTCGACTCTCTGGCAATAAACTCGCCATGGCGATCACGCCGCACTTCTTTAACCTCATCGATGCCGATGACCCCAACTGCCCGATCCGACGTCAGGTCATCCCGCGCATCGAAGAAACCATCACCGGCCCAGATGAAATGAGCGACCCCTGTGGCGAGGACAGCCACATGCCCGTGCCCGGTCTCGTCCACCGCTACCCCGACCGCGTCCTCTTTCTCGTCACCGACCGCTGTGCCGCCTACTGCCGATATTGCACCCGCAGCCGCATGGTTTCAGGAGTCTCCGATCACAAACTCGAAACCCAGTGGGAAGCCGCCTTCCAATACCTCGAAAACACACCACAAGTCCGCGACGTCCTCCTCTCCGGCGGAGACGCCCTGCTGCTCTCCGATGCCCGACTCGAAAAGATCCTCTCGCGTCTCCACGCCATCCCCCACATCCAGTTTATCCGTATCGGCTCCCGCATCCCCATCTTCCTCCCCCAGCGCATCACACCAGAGCTCTGCAAGATGCTCGCCAAATACCACCCGCTCTTCATCTCCATCCACGCCAACCACCCCCTCGAACTCACCAACGAAGTGAAAGAAGGCCTCGAACGCCTCGCCAACGCCGGCATCCCCATGGGCAACCAAAGCGTCCTGCTCAAAGGCGTCAACGACAGCGTTGAAATCCAAAAGGAGCTCGTGCACAAACTACTCATCTGTCGCGTCCGCCCCTACTACCTCTACCAGTGCGACCTCATCGAAGGCTCCGCCCACCTCCGCACCAGTATCAACAAAGGCATCGAGATCATCGAAGGCCTCCGCGGCCACACCAGCGGCTACGCCATCCCCCAATACGTCATCGACGGCCCAGGCGGCGGCGGCAAAATCCCCATCAACCCCGACTACGTCATCAAACACGACGACGGAGCCATCACCCTCCGCAACTACGAAGGCAAACACTTCAACTACCCAGCCGAAGAAGAACCAATAGTAAAGTAAGATAGACCTCCCGGCCTGTCGACTCACTATCGTTCGTAGAATCAAGAGCCAAGAATCAAGAATCAAGACCAGCAATCCGGCCTGTCATCTGCCTATCCCTGATCAACCGTGGCGGCGGTTTCCAACCGCCTCGCCCCAAGCAACCCTAGAAAAACTCAACCCACTTGTCCTCCGTAGCTTTAGCGAAGGGGGAAGCAAAATTCTGTTAATTCTATCTAGCGCCGCAGGCAACAACCCAAGAACTAAAAAAAACTCAACCCTATCAACCATCCGTGCAAATCTGTGTCATCCGTGGTTTAAAACTGAAGTATCATCCAAAACATATCAACTTCGCGCATTTCGCATCCTTTTCGCGGTCAGCGCCGCAGGCAACTTGTCCGCCGTAGCTTCAGCGAAGGAGGATCATCCAACTTGTCCTCCGTAGCCTCTGGCGAAGGGGGAAGCAAAAAAATTCGCCCGATCCGCCAGATTCGCGGTTAAAAAATGCATATCTCTCGCACATGTCCGTGGTCACCTATCAGCAAAGACGAGGGCACACTCCTCCGTGCCTTTGCTATCCTTGCCATTGTCTTCCACAACTACCTGCACTGGATTTCTGACTCACCGGGAGAAAATGAATTCACCTACCAGCCAGAGCGTGTGCAATCATTGCTCAGCGCGCTGGCCAGCACCCCGTCGGACATCATCCGCCTGCTCGCCACCTATTTCGGTCACTACGGCGTGCAGATATTTTTCTTTCTCAGCGGCTACGGGTTCACCATCAAATACGTCAATCACCCACCACCGTGGTGGGCATTTCAAAAATCGCGCTGGGCCACACTCTGCCCTTCCATCATCGCTGCCGCCGTAGGCTACCTCATCTACGATGGTATCAGATTAGGCTGGCACCACGTCATCACCACCGAAGGCGTCAACCTGCTCCGCCAAATGATTGGCCTGTCCAACTTCATCCCCGATAACATCTATCACCCGATCGGCCCCTGGTGGTTCATTGGTGTCATCCTCCAGTTTTACCTCATCGCCCCGCTGATCCTTCGCGCCACACGCCGCTATGGCTCCCCTATTCTCTACGCCCTGATACTAGGCTCATTTCTCTTAGAATTTCTCGCCGGCCCCAAACTCACCGCCGCATTTGATTTCAACATCAATCACAGCATCCTCGGCCACCTAGACGTTTGCGCCTTAGGGATTTTGCTTGCCCGACACAAAAGCTTCACACTCCCCACCTACGCCATCGCCGCTGCCGGCGGCCTCTTCATCGCTGGGAACTTTTTCGACCCACTCTGGATCACCACGGGCGTCACCCTTCTCCTTTTCACCATCCCCGCCCTGCGCGCTCTCACCCCAGCCATCCAGAGCTTCCCTCGTCTCCAACAGAGCCTGATGTTTATAGGCGGACTTTCCATGTATATCTTCCTCTGCAACGGCTACCTCAGACGCCCGCTAATTGACTGGGCAAAACAAGCCCCCCACTGGTGGACCTCCCTCTGGACGAGCCTCGTCTTTCTCATCATCGTCCTCCTCTGGGCCGTCATCCTCAGAGCCTGCGAACGACGCTTCAAAAAGTAGGATAGGCCTCCCGGCCTGTCGACTGCCTATCGAGAAGCTCACTGTCGCTCGCAGAATCAAGAGCCAAGAATCAAGAGCCAAGAATCAATAACCAAGACAAAAAGCCAAATACCCCCCTCGGCCTAACAGCGATAAAACACCAGCACTCATCGTGTGTTCCGCACCAACGGTGCAACCTATCGCAGCCTAAGGCTAAGCCCTAACTTTAAGGAGTTTAAAGCATCTAGCCCTGAAGGGGCGACAGGATTTGATAATTCGTGTAAATTGGCGTTCACTCGCGGTTTAAAATCACGCTTGTATCCCACTTGATCGCCCTGCCTCGCGCACCCTCATTTCATCCTTCACACCCCAGCCCAGCGTGTTAGCTTCCAGACCATCATGAAGGCATTTCGTCAACTCATCCTCCCCGCCCTGTTCATCCTCATGGCCAGCATCCTACCAGCGGAAGAAACAAAACCGGAAACAGCATGGGACGAGGACACTGAAATCATCACTGGCGGCTCAACCTATGCATATGGCTGGATCACCGTGCCTCAGGATTTTCTCCACAGACTCCAAGCCGGCTCCGATGAAAATCCTGATGCCGACCCTTTTGGCGGCGGCGGAACAAGCCAGAAAAAAACATTTCCAAATATCCAGCAGAGATTCCCCGCCAACCAACTCCCCCTCTGCCTGCCCAAAGGGCTTATCTACTACGATGCATCAAAAATTTTAAACCAAAACGGACTCAATATCAAAGCTCCCCAGTGGGCTTTTTACACCAGCAAACTAAACGGTCACTCCAAGCTCTATTTCTGCACAACCTGGATGAACTCCGACATCATCAACGCCCTCTTCATGGCTATTCACTGCCCCGGACCACGCTCAATCGCTCTCCGCACCAACGTGGTTTCCATCGAAAACCAAGGACTCGAAAACATCGCATGGACATCTGAGAAACTCGACAGCTTACACCCCACCACCCATACCAGCTACGGCCTCAGCGGCCGAAGCGGGGAAAAAGCATCCCTGATGTTAAAATCAGAATCCCCCGCTGCCTACGGGATTTCAGAATACGAAACCACAATCGGCGAAAACAATCGCTTCTTCGATTGCCGTCTACATTTCCATTTTAAACTCACCGGAAAAACGGGTGTTAAAATCAACCATAACACAGCCATTACCGGAGAAATAGGCACACCGTTTATCATCGACTGCGGAACGCACGGCATCGATCAGCGCAATTACCTCCTGGTCATCCATTCAACCTTCAAATCCCACGATTCGCATCCCTTCGAATACTATGAAATTCTCAAACGCCTCGATAAAATCGAAGGCATCTACGCCCTAAGAAAGGACCAACCCATCAATAAAACACAAGCCAAACTCGAAACACTCCGCTACCAAGTTGACGCCACCTTTCTCGATCAGCTTCGTTTCGCCAGCGACAATGATGGCAGCGCCAAAGTCACCATTCCGGCTCTCATAAAAGACATCCCCATTGCTTTCAACCACCAGAAAAACGACCGTATCTTTGACATCACCGCGCTCCTTAAGCTCATCGGAACTGGCATCATCGAGCACAACAAACAGCAGCGGATTTTTTACAATGAGAGCCAACACCAGCTCATCATCCACGGGAGCCCAGACACTCAGGAATCCGTCTTGGGCCTCTATTCAGCCATTCGCTCAAACATCCGCATGGTGCGAACCAATGCCCGCATTGTCAGCGTCGACATCAAAGATTTAGAAACTCCAACATGGTCCATCGAAGAAATTGAAAAGCGTCAGCCGAAACAACTCGCTAAGTATTCCGTCACTGGCCGAAGCGGAGAAAAATCAACCTCGGGTAAGATCATGAAAAAACGCATATTAAAAAATAAAAAAACCGGCAAAGAGGAAACCCAGCACCATTACAAATTCGAGATCGAATCCACCATCGGAGACCGCAATGCCATCATTGACACCCGCATTATCATCAACTCCCCACCTCTCGGCGCTCAGAAAACCACCATCGAACTCAACACCGCCCTCACCCTCTTCGATGGCACCCCCACCATCCTCGAACTCGGCCATCCAACCAGCCGCACCCGCACCCACCTCCTCATCCTCAACGCCGACCTCATCCGCCCCAACGGCACCTTCTACCGCAACCTCCTCAAACCCATCAAGTAGGATAGGCCTCCCGGCCTGTCGACTGCCTATCGAGAAGCTCACTGTCGTTCGCAGAATCAAGAGCCAAGACAAGAAAGCAGAATACCCCTCTCAGCCCACCATCTTCCTGTAGCGAATCATCCTAAGTAATTCTGTTAATTCTGTCTAGCGCCACAGGCATCAAACTAAGTAAAAAAACATCAAACTCTAAACTTTAAATTCTAAACCACAGCACAATGCACGACAGGAAGATGCGGACGTGGGCGTCCACGCTCCAAAATTCTGTCACTTCTGTCTAGCGCCGCAGGCAACAAACTCAGTCCATAAACTCAACCTTCACTCCACATGAAACTCAACATCATCATCCACAAAATTGGCCATCACAAATGGAAATCCGCTGCGATCTCCATCCTCGCCATCCTCATCCTTTCTTGGGTAGGCATCCTCATTTACATCAGCCAATTCAACAACCGCCAACTCACCGACTTCCACACCTTCACTGAGTTCTGGGAAGCCAAAGGTGAAATACATCATCCCCACTCACGCCGACTTCCAAAACATGCGCGCAGCAATCGCCATCGAACGTTATCGACTCAAGCACAATCACCTTCCGCCCGCCCTCACCGATCTCGTTCCTAAGTTAAAGAAAAAAATCCCCACCGACCTCTACACAGGAACCCCACTCCACTACAAAACCCTGCCCGACGGATCATTTCTACTCTACTCCACCGGCCCCGACCAAATCGACAACGCTGGTGACAATGACAGCGACGATATCATTTGGTAACCTGCTCAAGCATTCACAAAGTGTGCGACGCCATAAAAAATCTTCACTGGAATCAACGATTCCATGAAATCAGTTTTAAATCAGCGTAATCAGTGGTAAATAAATCCCCCATGCCCACGGACCCCTACACACCTCCAGCAAGTTCGCCATGGGACACCGACTCGCCGCAGGATAAAATCTGGCAAACCAGCACATCCGCACGCGAAATTGTCAAAGGATGGGAAAAACGCCGACTCTACTTTAACGGGATTCTCCTTCTCCCCGGCATCGGAATCCTATTAACTATGGGTGTCCCGCCCTCTGGATTTATAGGTGCTGCACTCACGTTTGGCATCATGGGAAACATCGCATTCTGCCTTGGCCCCCTGACAGAGCTTTACGTCTGCGCCATCACATCAAAACCCGAGCAACCCAAACTTCGCAATATCCTCTTCGGCCTAGGCCTAGGAGGATCGCTCATTCTCTTTCTCTTCATCTACCTCGGAGTCAGCTACTAGCCCCCCCGACTCCAAGACCTCAAGACTTCCTGACTTCCAGACTTCAAAAAAAAATGCACCAACTCTACCTACTCGACG
>CAYNNY010000027.1:20933-24254 GCA_964398555.1 uncultured Verrucomicrobiales bacterium | reverse complement strand
CGCTGATCCTCACCGATGGCCTCGATATTCTCCCGAGCCTGCGCCATCTCACCATCCGTAAAGCCTTGCGGCGTAACCGCCACCTGTTTACCTTGATCATACAACACCTCATCCGTGCCCCACATAAGCGAATCCGCACCCCATGCCCATGAGCCATTATTAAGAGTTTCAACCGTTGCTATAGTATTACCACCCACACCAACAGCCTCCGCAGAAACCGTCACCACCGCGCCGGAAACGCTCGCCGTCACCGGCTCATCAAACGTCCTATTCAGGAACGAAACCCCAACCACACTCGCCGACTCTCCGTTGATAAATTCCTTCACACTAATTGCCGCACTCACATCATCAATAATACCCGAGGCAATCACCGAGGTATTTATAAGAATGGTGTTTGTTGTTACATTGGCCGGATTACTCTCAATAGAAATCACAGACCCACCAATAGTAATACTCTCACCACCACCAACAGACCCACCCCCCCCTGTAAAAGTAAGTTGCCCCTCCGCCGCCACACCAACAATCTTAATAACACTAGAAACAGCGGAGGTGACGGCACTCGCCTCAGGATATGGGGGTGACGTTAAAGGACTATGATCGGACTTATAAGGAAAAGTAAGCATTTTTTTGTAATTAGGATTAAAAAGAAGATTAGAAAGAAAATTAAGCCACTATCGGCTCAGGATAACCATAATCGGCCTCAATCTGGAATACAGCCACAGAACCCACAGGAACAGTGATAGCCAACTCGCTCATCACAGCCACATGCTTATCCACTGACTTAAACAGCCGCGAATACCCAACACCCTCAGGAAGAACAACCACGGATGGCGGCGCAGAAGAAGATGGCCGATGTTGCAATACCAAAGAAGCATCCGTTTTATTGGTAATATTTCCAGAAACTTCCCACGCCCCCTCAAGCATTGTGATGGTTTTAGCCCCCGCCGTGGCATCCACCACGATAATATGCTCAAGAATAGAAAAAGATGGATATGACATAACAAACTCAGAATGCCAGACCATACCCCCCGCCGTCAATAAAAAATTAACCAACATAAACCATTAAGACTTCTTTGTTCCTTGATAAATCAAATACCTTCACCCATAGTCCCATGCATGAGGACCGGATCTATTACATTCAACAGCAAAGACATCACCATTTTTGGCACACCTAAGCTCACCATCGAAAGATCAAAAGAACCCTCAAGCAGCCAATCATCATCCATGATGAGCGTATCCATCACCGTTTCCGTAGAGATAGATTCCCTCGCGCCGTCCACCAGCCGCGCCAAGATCCAAGCCATCCAAGACATCCTTGATACCAATGAAGGTCAACTCACCTTCAATGATGAAAATGGCTCTACCCTAAGCTGGCTCGCCCAACCCGTCAGCGATAACATTGGACAAATCCTCGATCAAGGCCACGGCATCATGACCATCCGCTTCTCAGCCACCGAAGAATCAAACTCAAATAACTCCACCTCAGCAGCCACATTCACAACATGGGAAAACACCACCATCAATATCCACCGTGTCCACAAATGGGACGAATCCATAAAAACCACCCGAAAAGATGAACGCATCTCCGCCCGCCAGCTCACCACCATCACCATCACCCTCCAAGGCCGCACCACATGGGTGGACACATCACTCCCATATGATCAACGCCTAGCTTGGCTCCACCAACAGCGCAACATCCTCACCAAACTCAACACAAAAGAAGGAACCCTTACCCGAGGCGACTTCTCAGAAACCGTCCAAGTCGAAAACATTTCCATCGGAATCGGAGGCAATGCTGAATACCTCACCCTCTCCCTCCAATGCCGCCACACCGCCCTCCCAGATGGCACTCAAGCGGAGGCCACCTTCACCGTCACCGATGACACCGACTGGGATGAAGGAAAACTCACACGCAAACTCCAAGGAACCATCGAAGCCACCACCAAAATTATTGCCGAAGCCAAATTCAACGCCCTAGGCACCGCCTACCAAACATCAGGATTTAAACGCCGGAAAGTCAACTTCAAAGAAAGCATAATCGACGGTGGCGACCTACAACTATCTACACCAGAACACACCCAATACGACTTCTCAATCGACTTCGATCAATGGATCTACACCATCTGGAAACTCGATATCAGCACAGACACATCACCCAGCGGCAACAAGATAACCTACTCCGGCTCCGTTACCTCCCCATCATCCACCGCCGCCCTCACCAAAGCCCGAGAAATAGGCAACGATCTTTCCACCCCCCACCCTGTCCAAGTCAATAGCAAAGAATCCATCAAGACCGTGGCCGACCCCATCAGCCTCACCACCGGCGAAACACCCAACGATCCCGACAACAACGACACCGAGTTTATCGAGATAACCTTCGCCTACACCTACGCCGTAGCCTCCACAGAGATAAAAGCATCCATCACCCAAACCATCTCCACCCCCGCCTTCGCAGACTACACCACCTCCATCTCTGGTGAAATAACCGCGACCTCAGAAGCCGCCGCCATCGCCGCTGCAAAAACTTATATCCCCAACAACAAAAACCCAAGCACAAGCTCAGAGACCTCCACCACCCTGAGAGATGCAAGTAACACCCAGTGGACCACCCTATCATTCAACTATGGATGGCGAAACGCCCACACCCTCACCTCCCTTAAATACACCGACTCATTCACCCCCAACTACACCTCAATGACTGGACTGCGAACCTATGCAGGAACAGCGAGAGCCAACACCAAAATCCTAGCCACCGCCGCTATCGACGGAATAATCACCGATCCACTACCTAATGACGGAAAGCTAACAGGGTATCAAATATCCGAACCCGTAGAATCATTCAATGGAATCCAAGAATTTATCCAAATAGACTTCAACATCTCCATTGAAGAAGACCTCACAGGAACCCCCGCTCACGACCTGATCGAAGCTCAATACAGCCTCGAACGCCTCGGCCAGGTGCCACTATCACCCATCCACGTCACCACCCACGGCGACCCCATCCTCCAAAGCTTCCCAAACAGCCTCAACATAGGGCAACTGACCATCTCTGGCTCCTGCAAAGCCAGACTCGAAGCAACTGCCAGAAATTGGGGGCAATCCCACCGCACCACCGTCAACTCTTTCGGATCAGGCGACGCCGCTGAACTCCCACCCAGAGAACGCACCCAGCCCAACTTTAAAGCATTCAACGGCTCCGAACCAAAAACCTACACCTTCAACTTCACCTACTCCGCCAAATACGCCTCAGGACTAGAAGGAACATGGCCGACCTCAGGGCTTAACCTAACCCCTACGCCATAACCACCTCACAATATCACC
>CAYNNY010000027.1:0-20833 GCA_964398555.1 uncultured Verrucomicrobiales bacterium | reverse complement strand
ACCTCAAAGAGACAGAAAGGGGATTCTAGCCATTACTCACACAAAATAATTATTCACACAACACAGAATAATTACTCACACAAAAAATATTTAAGGAAGATCAACTGGAAACACTAAAATATGAGTAGGAACCCAAGGCAAATACCCGCGATGGTTACACGGACCTTCATTACCTCGAATAGTCACCGCAGCTCGCGCCCCAGTTTCCTTATTGGTTACCATGACCTCAATGTTGCGCGGAGCCGTTTCAGGATCATATTTAACCCACTGACAAGTTTTCTTGGTTTTTTTAAAATCAGCCATAATGAAAAATAAAAAGTTGAATAGTAAAGCGGATTTCCCGCCAAAATTAGAGCGCAGCAAAAATCATCAGATTCTCAAACGTCCCTTCACTGGTCGCCGTAACTTCATCCTCCGCAGTCTCACCACGCGGATTAGTAACAGATACCAAAAAGCCAATACAGACATGATTCTCAAAAGGAACCGACTTATCTTTGACGGTTTCCACCAAAACTCCCACCCGATGACCATTTACACGGTTCAGATCCTCCCGCGAAGAAATATACTTGTAACCAATAGTCATGTTGGGGATCTCTGGACGGCCAGACTTATTCCAACGAGCCGGATTATCACCGCAAGCCACAGGAACAGGCTTAGCCACAGGGAAACTGATGTCCTTGTTGACCGCACAACCAATTTCGTAAAACTCAGAAGCGGGAGGGGATGCTATAATCTCAAACTCATTCCCAGCCAGCGTATTATTAACAGACGCCACACCCTGAATTGATTTGATCAACTTATCAGCATCACCAGCAGAATCCGCCACAAAATCCGAAGCCGTGCATCGCGCAAAAATATTATCCTGAATCGAAGACCACGCAGGAATTCCAATCGTCGCCGTGCTGGTGCCCACAACATCATCATCATAGGTGACATTCAGCACCACTGTCAGCGAACCACCACCAGCCGCACCAACAATCTCATTGGAGCACCGCAAATGAAGATCCCGACCAGCCACAGGAAGAGAAACACCCGCCGATGGCGACCATATCGAATCTCCGACTTGATCACCAGTAACTCTAACCGACCCCATTAAATAAAATGGAGAAGCCGTAAATTTGACATCCATTGTCTCATTGCCAACCTCAGCAGAAACAGCGGTAGGAATTTGTGCAGAAGTAAGAGTAGTTAGATTGTATCTCATAATATTATTTGATGTTGAAAAGTATGTTTTTGACGTATTTGGAAAGAGTTAAAAAAGAGTTGAACCCCGCACAGCATCAGAAGCTTATCAGTCTCTTCGCTGTGCGAGGCACAGTATCAGCGGGTTGCGGTTAGGAAAAACTTATTCTGCCAAATTAAGCAGCACGGTAGCGGATACAAAGAACATTCGGACACCAGCTCTCTGGGAAGCTAATGCCAATGGCCTTAGTCTCCATCTTACGACCTTTATTCATGGAAAGCAAAGCGGGTGACTCATCTGTAATCTGACGCCCCACACTAGGCTTAGTGTAGAAAATACCAGTAGGACGGTTCATCCGCACGATCACGCACTCAAGCGCAGGATCAAGCCCAGAATCAGGAACAATCGTGAAATTAAAACCACCGTAGGCAATCTGGAAAGGATTATTAGCAATTGCCTCACGCTTCGAGTCCGGTGTGCTTGTCACCTCCGCATCATTCAAGAAGTCAGAAGCTTGGCCGGAAGGCACATGAATCGCCACTGGTATCATGTCAGGGCCATTAACAAGACCACCCTTACCCCATGCTGTGCAGTAAGCCACAACCGTCTTGAGGATCGCCTTACGCAACTTGGAAGTCGCCGTATTATCATCAAGCTCGATGTAGTTTCCAGCAGGAAGGTTAGCAGGGACAACATTGCTATGAACAAGATAACTCCGCTTCTCCTCAGGGCCAGTCGTAACGAATGAAGCCTTGATAATACTACCAACAGCACCGGGCATATGATACGATTTAATGAGGCTGTCAATGTGCATCGCCATGTCACGGGCGATATCCAACGTAGCTAACGCCGTATTCTTCACATCACTACCTTGATAAAGGTCAGTCAGCTTATAAGCGAACCAATCAGAGGTGAGATAAAACAAAGGAACCGCAGCCGTATCAAGGTTCTGAACAGCACCAAACTCACGCGCACCGCCATCAGGGCCCAGGACGCGAATCCCCGTCTCTTGCTCAACACCAGTCTTCATTAAAGGAGTCTCATTATCGGCAAGGGTAACAGTCTCCAAAAAAGGAAGCCATGAAGCAGTGGGCAAAAGGAGCATGACAGTAATCTGCTTGACGCTCGCCTCAAGCTTCATCTTAGCCGTCACATCCCCGTTACGGGCCAACTCAACAAGATCATTGGACGCCCGCACCTTAGCCTCATCTTGAAGACCCTCAATACACTTGTCCGCAAACGCATCAAACTTAGCTGCCAGTGCTGGAGCCATTTGAAGATTAGCCACATCCCGCTTTTTACTGGCAAGAAAATCAGCCATGTCGCCAATCGTTGCCCGCCGCTCAGGGCGACCAGCTTCCATCAGCTTTGAATTACCCTCAATAGGAATCCCCAAACGGAGATCCTTTGCGATTCTCTTACCCAAGGAGGAAATTTTAGAAGGGATTTTATCGACGTATTTAAACATGGTTTTATTTAGTTAGGATGTTGTTTATTGAAAAAATGGATGCAATATTATTAGTGGCTGAAACGAATGAGAACTCGGCGGGAATTACCCGCATCCGTAGGAGTCAACTGCTTCACGATGACACCGCGAGGAGTCTCCCCAGCGGCCACCTCGGCAATCTTTCCATTCTTAAAGAAGATCTCCTGATCCTTTGTCGTCGCGGCATCCACAGACGCATCAAGATAAAGATCACCCTCAAACTCACCCTCGATCAACCGATGCGCGGAAACTTGATCCACATCAACAATCGTCGGAGTAACAATACCCACCGCACGCGGCGAAAGAACTTGCAGCTCGTCACGCGCCGCATCAGCGACGAGGTGATCACGGGTCAGGAAGAATCCATCAGTCTCATTCGCCAGCTCAAGCACATCCGCATCATTGATAGTTGCGCCAACGGCTTTGTTGGTAACGAAATTACCCATGAGGGAGGCGGTCGCTAGACTACCACTGATCGCATGTTCATGGGAAACGACAGTTGCGATGAATAAGGCACGATTTAAAGACATAATAATATAGGATTTGGATTAGCTTAGTTTGTTGGATATAGGTTTGAAATTCGGATTAGAAGATATATATTTCCTGATCTTCACCACTGGCATCAGAGTTACGACTATTTCCAGCGAGGGCAGAAGGCGGTGTAGCAGGTGGTGTATCACCATTAGACGCCGAAGCTCTCAGCACACCACCAGCAGGAGGATTAGAATCATCAGCGGGGTTTGAAGGCTTATTAGCAAGAGCGGTAATCACTTCCACTTGGGAAGCGAATTTAGCATCGCCCTCAGAATCGTAACCACAAGCCAACGCTTGAACAAATGCAGTTCTTGTAGTTTGTTCCGTCACATTATGTTCACTCAAAGTGGTGATCCGGCTAGCCAAAGTTTTCAGATGTTTTTTAGATCCATCGCTCAGAAGATTTTCATCAGTAAGAGTCGCCGCAGCAACCGCTCCATGCTTACTAACTACGGCAATCCTCAGATCACCTGCTCTCTCAGCATCATCAAGACGGGCTTGAAAGGCTTCTTCAACCTTACCTTTTTCCTCCGCCCTTGCCGCCAAAATGTCAGCCTCTACCGTCTCCTTCTTAAAGAGATCACCAGAACCAATTTGCGCAGTGATAGACTCCTCAGTCGCCGCAGCAACCACCTCAGAAAGCTTCTCTTCGATGCCATCCATGGTATCACCAAGATCATTCATGCGATTCAAATGATACTGCATATCACTAATAGCATACTTAACCGCAGGAGCCAACTCGTGCTGATCAATAGGCTCAAGCTTCAACAGCGCAGCATTACCTTTTTTTCTGAAGCTGAGAATCATCTCAGCCATACTGGCGATCATTGTTTTAAAAGAGTTCATAATTAAGTTAAGTTGGATTTAAAGTGTCATAAATATTGTTGACGTATTGACCATCTCAAATTGCGCACCTTTCGGCAAGACTTATTTTGGTTTTTTTTACATACCCCACCTAAACCCTTGATACAGAATCAACATGGCGACCTATCAAATGTCCCGAATATGCCAATCTAATCTTTAAAACTGGATTTTCGACACTCGCCTCCATGACACTACCCTGAATTTTCACGAATCCTTGGTAAACAACCTCCTGCACAATTCCACATCCTTCCCCATGGCCTAGCACAGGATTCCACTTCGCACCCATACCCGCGATCCAGTCAGGAGCCTTACAAGCCGCCACACTAAACTCTCCCGCATCACCACTCGCCCTCACCTCCGTGATTTCTGCCGTATCTTCAGCTGGATTACGAGTGTAACCCACACCATCAAAAAAAGCGTCACCATCAATTCCACCCATCGCCATAGCCAGCTGCTTACCTTTGTATTCACCCAAAGTCAACCCAGACTCAACACTAAACCTTACCACATTCTTCATCGCCCCCTTAATCTCAGAAAAAGGAATAATCACCCTATCATTAGGATCAAAAACACCCGAATCTCCATACTTAGCACGCGACTCAATCGACACACTCCACGGCTTACCCGTCAAATGCTCACCCAACATCTTCTTCACCCCAGACGCATTTTTGAAAATAACCGCGCACACCTGCATCGACGGAGCCTCCTCAATCGTCTGAGGAATATCCATCGTCGCCGCCCCCTCAATGACCGCCGTGCCCACAACACAACCCATGATAGCGTCCTTATACGCCCCATACTTCACTAAGTTGTGATTCAAATTATTCTGCTTATGAACCAACCTACTATGACACCGATGCAACACTTTAGGGTGAAACCCCAAATACTTACCATGAGATTCAGGACCAATCACCTTCGGAAAAGCACGACAAATATTGTAAGTAATATAAGCCCTACCATCATCCGGCTCCAAGTAACCAAACAACGGATGATCCATCCCTTGCGCCAAAAGCTGCACATCATAAGCTGGCATCACACTCGCCCCATCAAACTCGCCTTCAAGGGCGTTAATATCTATCGTTTTTGACATAATCTCTTTGGTTTTTGTTCTGTGAAATTGAAATTTTAAATATTAGCAGGACGCCCCCCCTTATCCGTTGACCCAGACGCCGGGGCTTTACCACCACCGCCACCGCCACCGCCATCATCATCATCATTATTTCTCATCTGACTGACAATCCCCTGCCTAGGCTCATGCACAGGAGTATTTTCATCAAGATGATCATGAGACTCTTTAATCCGCGCCTTCTCCTTCTCAGAATCCACCCCATGCCTCTCACGCGCAGTATCAATCGAAATAACAGCATGGCCCAACTGATGCTCTACCAAACGAGTCAATTCTTCGGTGTTATACAAAACCCCCTCATCGAATTCCGGCACCAACACCACATCTGTCTCAATATTACGGAATGAAGGATTATTAAAAATACGCGCACAAAATTCACCAACATCCCGCCGCGCAGCCCTCACCCTCGGACGCCAAAGACGTGCCATATATGGTGACACTCCACTCACTTGCGAAAATCCATCCATCAGCAACGCTGCCTCAAGACCACCCCACGCAACTAATCGCTTGAGAGCATCCTTACTCCGATGTTCACCAAAGAATTCAGACGATAAATATTCATGAGAAATCGCCGTATCCCAGTTCAAAGCCAGATTAGTCAAACCCATTACTTTTCTCAACCCCGCCGACAACTTCTTTAAATGTTTAGGCTTCGCATCGCCAACAGAACGTCCCGCACCCGACCCACTCTTGATGCCATAACCCTTCGTCGCAATTCTCAAAATATCCTTCCTGGTATAGGCTCCATTCCAGTCTCCAATCTTCAACATCTCCACAAAATCAAGATCATCCAAAATAGCCACCATTGACGGAACCGCAAATGTCTCTTTACGCTTACCTGCCGCCAAAACATCAATGTCCCAGTCATCATTCTCACCTTTAATAATAGTGATCTCTCTACCATAAGCCATCGCCTCAGCCATCTCTTTTCCAAACCTACGAATCGCCGACGACTTCTTCGCCTTAGTAGAAAACAACGAAGAATCAGAATCATACCTTAAAGTAATCTGCTTACACCCCTTTGTCGATTTATATTGGCAAACCTCCGCATCCAAAATGGTGATATGAGGTAACTCATCCTGACCCTTACGCCACAGAGCCACCACATTATCAACCGCCAAATAATCGGACATTACATCCTTCACCACCTCACCCCAAGGATACGCCGCCACCGTTCCCGCCCGATACCTATCTTTCCTACCAGCCCCCTTCATCCCCACCATTATTTTCGCCCCATCGCCCTCAAAAGAAAAACCAGATACATGCACCGCCAACCTCGCCTCATGAACCATTCCAACAAACCAATTTGTATCCACCTGCGCCCTACAAATCTTAATTTGGCTCACCACCCCCTCGTTCACCCAATCCTTCCGAAACTTCTGAAAACCTGATAACGTCACACCCCCAACGCCAGCCAACCCAGCGACCGAACACCCCCCATCCAATGCCCGACCCATATTGGCAAGAACCCTATCGACAGAATTATCGTAAGATTGAGAATTTCTATCAGCAACCTCACCCCGCTCAACATTTTCCACAGACATCACATTACCCACAGTCTTAGCCGACGCCGATCTCGATGCCCACGAAACTTCCATATTCAGAATCCTCATGTCGACAAGACAACTATACACACGTTAAATGTCAACATTCAATTAAATGAACCACCACCCAAAGATCAACTGAACACAACGCACTCGTCACCATCATCCTCACTCGCCGTCAAACCTCCCCCCAAAATCAAAGCCAACAACCCCATGTAAGAATACATAACCGAGTAGGCCCCATCCTTCTTTCCTGACGACTCAAAAGAGAAAAAACCCCTCGCCGTAGGCTTAGGAAATTTAGTTTTATTATCAACAACCACCTTGATTTCACCCAACTGACTCCAAAAATCATCCAGAGTTTTATTGATTGCCATCAATTCAGGCGTCATCGCCGCTCTTTCCTCAACCGACCTCGAATTAAGACTCGGAGGCCACATAATTCCCCGCGTATCAAACGCTTTCCGTAACTCATGATGACTCCGATGCACAGGTCCGTCATCACCTGTCCGCTCCCTCGTTTCCCAAATAGCATCCAACAAAGAAGATGACCGCCCATACCGAGCCACCACAGGATCACACCACGGGTAAAGGTGATGATCCTCTGCCGTGCAAAGCCCACCCGCATCTTTCCACTCACCTCCAACAAGCTGCTTCTTATCCCTCAACTTCTTATAAACCCAATCTCCACCTCCTTGAGGATCAAGACAAATCACGCTAAACCCAAAAAGAGAATGGAGCGTGTGAATCAACCCACTCAACTGATCTCCCGTCATGTTAAATAAACCAATCGCGTAAATCACCCGAAACCTCCAATAAGTATCTTGACCCTCACTATCTTGAATCCGAACAACACGCGCACCCTCACACTCAGAAAATGATGAGTCAACCTGCTTGACCGCCATCACCGTGCCAGCATTCCAATCAGCCTTACCAGACATCCCCGCCGCAGTATCCCACCCCAATGCAATAATTTCATCATCATCACTCCGCTTATCTTCTGGCAATAAACCATCAACAAAACATCGCTGGCGAGCATCCACACTATACCAATTTGCCGTGCCCGCCGCCCAAAGACCTAACCACTGCTGTTCAAAATGAGAGCTGTCAAGCTCAAGCTTCGCTTTACGAATTCGTTTATCAGGACGATACAACTTCGCAAAGTCAGGTGAAAAATCCCGATAATTAGAGGATACAATCACGTCATGCTGACTACCATCCCAAATCTCCACCCGCGATGCCTTATTTCTCCTCCAACTAGGATGTGTAAACCTATCCTCCGCATGACCCATCAAGCAAATATGATTCGCCCATATAGGATGATCCTGATTATAGGAAGCCGCCGTAGCACGGTCCAAAAGCATCTTATTAATACCATCCGACCGCGCATCAATCTCTTTATTCTCATCCACATACAAATCATTAAACCGCTTCGAGGCTTGAGACTTAGAATCCCTCCCAAAGTCACCCGCAGGAAGTTGGATCTTATTTCCATTCCTCAAAAGATACTGATATGCCCCCTCCAACCTCATCTTATGCTTACCACCATGGCCGCGCAAAAACTGATCCCTAAACAACTTCGATGTCGCCAAATAATGGTCAAATTTCGGAATAATCACCTCCTCAGTCGTGGACATCGACCAATAATAAATCGCCGTCACCCGCTTCTTCATCCCAGGCGGATTTTCCAATAAAATCGCACGTAAACACGCACACGCAAAAAGCCTCTCCGACTTTCCCGTGCTCACCCCACTATCATCAAGAAAATAGGGACAGAACCACATATAACGAAATAATGCCGCCTGAAAAACATCAAATTTAATACCAAGAATAACCTCAGCCGCCATCACCGGGTTCGCAATCAACCGCCTCACCCACTCCCCTGAAATATCAACCGCCATAATTACAGATGTTTTGAAACATTATTAAAACCTTCAACAGCCAAACCCATCAACTTCACCTCACCCTCAGCACCACCCAAATCAATCAACTCACCCCCAAGATATTCAGCCAACACATTATGGACATCCATCAGTCTTTCCGCATCATTAAATACAGGCCTAATAGAACTGAAAGCCTTTGACATATCCACCATCTTAATACCATCACTCATACAATCTCCCTTCCAGCCTTCTCCTGATACTCAGCAAAAGCTTTTACCACCAAATCCACACGCTTAGGAATGTCCGAGTCGTTCCGATGATCCATCAACCAAATAAAAGTATTCCTCCTCTCAAGCTCAGTAAACTTTCCAACCACCGCCGCCGAATCATGAATCAAATCCGCCGTCCACGCCGCCGTTGATAACTGATCAAAATGCATCACCCGACACAAAACATCCACCAAACTCACAGCATCAGCCTTCAATTCAGCCGACATCTCAATCTCCGCCACCTGATGACCCACCTTATCAAATAAACCCATCTGCCCACTCGCCGCAAGACGAGCCTCTTTCCCATAACGCACCAAAGCCTGGGACAAAGCCCCCTTCTTCTGCATGGACATTCCAAACTGATTATTCAACGGGTAAAAACCACAGCACACAAGATCCACATTACCATCGATCCTTTTTGACAACTCCAAAAATCCCGAATCCAATGCCGATCTAATCATCGATCCACGATCTCCACTCCACCCACAAAACATCTCAAGAATCAACACCTGTTTATCACTATCAGATAACACCCCCTCCGAAACACACTTATCCATCACCCGCCGATCACTGCCACCGCTTGCGAAATCCGCCCAGATCCTATAAGCATAATAGCCTCCTTCTTTTACATCCGAAAAACACGTCAAAAACAACCGATCACACGGACGGCTCAAAAAATTCTCGGGATACCGAACGGTTCTTTCTTTTTCCTGTGCCATAGCTTAGTAGGCCGCTTGTGACCTGCAAGCGTGAATACACGGCCAACCCAGACACTTCAAGGAAAAAGAATCATTAAGGGACACGCCCCACCGCAGTCACCCTCTTAATTCTCACCGCCTTACCATTACCAGAACTTAAATCCAAAGGCACCTGACTCATCATCTGCGAGGAATAGCCATTGGTTGAATTATGTGGGTGAGCCATTGCTGAGGGGACAAACACAGAGCTAACCTCCGTTTCATTACCATTGAAACCTCCCCTATAATAAAGAGTCATTTCCGAACCACCAACCCACTGAGTGGTTTTTGACGTTGGAGTAATAATCACATCATCCACAGAGTAGCCCAAACCTGCGATATAACCACTCACCTTATTAGTTGGGTGCAATCCCTCTGCATCATCAATCCCATTGATTGTCGCCGCCATTCCACCTATAGACAAACTATTTACCACAATGATATTGTCGAACCACCCTGTCACCTCATCTAAATTAGATGTAGCAGAATAAGAAAGAGAGATATTTGGCTGATCCCAACAATCCTTACCATCTGGCACGGGAGAGACAACAGCACCACCATTACCACTAACCACGATAGACCACCCCGCCCACCTATCCGCCCCACCACTGGAATCTAATGCCTTATACCCCCACAAAGATCCAGATCTATACTTGCTCTCCACGTAATATTTAGCCTCCGCAAGACTACCCCATTCATCTAAACTATCCCAAGTCGTGATAACATCACCACTCCCGTCAAGATCAGTAACACTCTGCACCTCTTCCACCCAGACCCCATCCTTATCTTTTACATAAACTGTATAGGCCACCTCATCAATATAGCCATACTCATTAGTAGATGATTCTTCCTCTACCCAGTCACTCACAAAACCCAAAGTTTGAATAAAAAAAGTTTCACTCAGTGGTATCTCAACACCATTATCATAATCGAAACGACCACCCGTGATCTCCACCTCCACCCGCCGTTCAATCCCGTCTAAACACACCAACCTCTCACGGCTGTATAATTGATTTAAATAAATATCATCCCCCACCTCTACATAAACCTTAGCATAACCACCCCATATCCTAAACTCCCCCACAACATCACTCCTGATATCCTCTAAATTTAAATAATCCTTATGAAACACCCCTAAAGCATCTCTATATTTTTTTTCTTCTGGGATCAAATCAGACAAAGTAATGACCTCACTCCCACCACGCACAATCCCACTCACCACACCCCCATCGTAACTAGCCACTTCACATAAAAGCTCTATTCCAGAATCCCAAATTCCAATATCTTTAGTTTGAGGTTCATCCCTACTCAGATAAGATAAATTAAGCGCATTATTAGACGCCACATCGAACTTCCAATGAGTAACAACACCACCAGCCAGATAATAATAAACAGCCGCACCTCTGACATCCCCCACCGAATAAGAACCTCCCCAATTTCCAAAAAACAACAAATCATTATCGACAGCCAAATTTACAGAGCCACCCAAAGCCACCAAATCAGAATAAGTAAACTCCTCATCTAAAGTTTGAGACTCATCCCACTCATTCTGCTCATTAACATCGCCATAAGGAGAGGTATAAAAAACACTCGAACTTCCGATAGCCGTCCTTAACGTATTTGATATAACCACTAAACCTTCCGTTGTGATATCAAACTCTGAACTAGACGAACCGCTCACCCCCACTGTAACCGAGCTACTACTATTTACCACCTCAGTTGACCCAGATCCCGACTCCTCATAAGTTGTCACCTGGTTTATCACCGTGGTTACACCAGCCGCATCATAAGTCACCACCTTTGTAGCTGTCGCATCCCGGAAATAAAAAATCTGCGACCCTCCATTTGGAACATACGAATCCGCCATCCCAAAAGGTAGCCATGACGATGTGTTCCTATCACCATCGTTTGATGTATAAACAGTCGTAACAGTCCCCGTCACCGCCCTCACATTAGAAATACTATAATTAGCAGCGAGAGACACCACCCAAATTTCCTCCACATCAACCACGACATGCTCCTCATAAGATAACACAACCCCCGCCGAATCATAGATCTTCCTAGTATAATCTCTTGCCACAAGATTAGACCTAAACCTACCACCAGAACAACCAAATCCCAATTTTCCACCAGCCCCACCACCATACAAAGGTTTTCCTAGATACTTAAAATGACCGGAGTCATCTTGATGACCATTCCAAGGAAGAGACACAGGAGTAAAAACCCTATTCTGGCTCACTCCCTCCCCATTACTATCCCTATACGCATCCGATGCGTAATTTTCAGTATTAGGAAACAACATATTAACCTAATCTCCTCTCTTGAATCTCCCGCGTAAACCGAGTTGTTAAACCAGAATCAAAAAAACCAGTCACCGTAGTCGTCAAATCTACACTACCTTTACCGTAATTAGTAATTAATCCAGAATCCTTATGAACGTGTCCCAAATACACATAAATATACTCAGGCAGCGTTTGGCTCAACTCCTGATCCACCCACGCCGCATTTACAAAAGTATCCTGATCGTTACTCGTCTCGATTGTCACGCTCGATACCTCTAAATTCTTAGAACTCTGACTAAGCTCCACCTTCAAAGCTATATAAAAATCATCAGAATCCACCACAAAACCCTCCAGCCTATTACTTAGCAATACACCATTCACAACTCCTATATTCACCCACACCTCAAACTCACCGCTCGCAAGCGCAGGCAAAGGGTCAGGCACCGGAATATAAGCTGGTCTCGACGACAAGATCTCCAACGAAGAAACATCAACAGCAGCACTGCCACCACCAAGACTCACCATAGCCACTACCCGCTCCGTCCCCGTGTATTCAGTCCCAGAAGCTATAACACCTATAAACTTTTTACCACCAACCTTCGCAAAGTTATCTTTCTCCGCACACCCACAAGAATCACCCACCTTAAACGGCCCCTGCACTAAACAAGGAACCTCACCACTCTTCACCACATGGTAGGATGCTCCCACCTTCGCAACCCCACCATCACCAGAAACCACAACACCACCAAAACGCCCTCCATCCTCATCAAGCCCACCTTCATCATTAAGCCACATCACATGACCACTGTTCCACTTATCACCAGCATCAGAGTCACCAGGCTTAACGTCACCCTTATTGGAAACAATCGCCGTAGACACCTTATCATCTCCCACAGAATGAGAAAAAATCCGTGCCATACTGTCTTTAGCCCGCTTTTTAGCACGCACCGGCTTACTCGACTTATACTTACCAATCAAACGTAACTGCGCCACCTCCAACTGAAGCTGCCGCTGGCTAGGATACAACTCTCTAGCCCGCTGTCTTTCCTCCACCTCATACGGCCTCAATACACCACCTCCCCCACCATCTTCCTTAGACAAGGAAACACTCTCCTTTATCCCCTCACTCGGAGAAATCCTAACCCGAACAGAGCTGTAATACGCCGCCAACACAACACCAGCTGCACCATACCGAGTATAAGACCCTGAAATATGCGTCGAAGGCTTCTGAATCACTGACGCCGCCACCGCATCCGCCTGATCCTCAGCCACCCTCCCATCATGATACAAAACCTCCTTCAACCCAGTCGTCCCACCAGAAGGCACATTAAATCCAGCTCCAGGGACACCAACCCCCGCATCACTCAGCGTCAACCCATTAGTCATATCCAATAAATGCTGGCTCAAATAAGGAGCAACATGAATACTCCTATTCATCCCAGTCCCATACTGCTTAGAAAACTTACCCATCGAAAAAACGAAGGAAGCCTTCACCTTAGCTGCCATAATCTCATAATCAGGGTTAGGCGTGACTATATTAAGCAAGTCCTTCCCATCTGCCAACTCCGCCGAAAGATTAACAGATCCACCATCACCACGATTCGGGTAATGGAGCATCGCCTTTCCTTGTGTTGGATCACCATCCAAAAAGATTGGCGAACTAAAATGAATCGACTTATTTAAAACATCAATCGAATAGTCATTCTGCACCGTCCACTCATCCCTCAAATTCTTCTGACGCCGCCGACCAAATGCCTCATAAGACCTTTCATCCAAAAAATCAAGAGGTTGCCCCCGCGCCACAACAAATGCCTGAACCGATGGATAATACTCCACCAAACTACTCCGGTAATCGATCTTAGCCGTTTCTCCAATACCACTCAGCTCAACCGCCGCCAATAATCCAGATGCTAACTCCATACTCGCCAAAGGAACACCCTTATATTCATACGCAACAGGAATCCTATAACTCCGATACACCACCTCCGTCACATACACCCAAACAGGTATCATCATCCTAGAAACCTCACCCCACCTCCGAAAATCCCAAAGATCCGACTGATCACCAACCTTCTTGACAACATAATCATACAAAGTGACCTCCCGCGCCATGGCTGCCCTCTCACCCTTCCCCTCATTAGTAGAAATATCAATCTCCCACACATCCTCAACCTCCCTCAACCATGCCACCTCACTGACAAAAGCCTCCCATCCTACCACCCAATCAGGTTCCAGCTCAACATTATTGAGCTGCACCAAAGCCCGATCACCAACCACCGTAACCTTCGTGGCCTCCCGCGACAACGCCTCACCATAATTATCAACACAAACCGGATAAGTAGGCAAAACAAAACTGCCAGTTCCACGACGTTCCCACCTCAACGTCCTCGCACCATCAATAGTAACATCCAAACCAATCTCCCGATTGATTCCACTAATAAAATTAGCCAAGTTAATCCCATTATTAGCATCCACATTCAATACAACCTCGGAATGACCCGCATGATAATCACGTGAAAACCCAAAACTACCTATAGCACCCGCAAAAGCACTATTCAAAATCTCCCCCGCAGTCAACGGACTATCATGCCACATCTTAATTTGCGCCCCATGCCGATCCGGCAAAATACTATAATACCGCCGCCGCCTCTCATTCTGAAAACCACCATCACTCAATACACCCGCCGACGGAACACCACCACCAGCATCCAACCCCTCCGAAGGATCTAATCCATCAGCCCCGCTTGCAGATGAGTTGGAGGCATACTGGGAAGAGTCAATGTCTGGCTGAATCCTTCCACCATCTCCCCAGTCCGCCTCCTCCATATTCCACATCCCAAATACAATCTGACCATTCAACCGAATACGATTATCAACAATAGAAAATAACTGTTTAAAACCACCCGACGGGGATACACGCTCCGTCACCTCCGCCACAATCCCAAAAAAAGAAATAGCACCATACGAATACACCACATAATCACCCAGCACTATTCCCGTAGCAATGAAATTACCACCACCGTCAACCGTCGGAATAGCCACCCCCTTCGCCACAGCAGGATTAACACCCCAACTACGCTCAAACTCATACTCTTCAATATCCGCACCTCCTATTGTATAACCCATTTAATTATCCTTTCTTTATTCCTTTTTTCAACTCATTCAGCTTTTTTTCACTCACCCCACCTCCCGACTTCACAATAAACGACGGCACATTTACCTCCGCAATCTCACCAATTGCTGGCCCTGAACACACCTTGAAATTCTTTCGCGTATCACCCACCGACTCCACCAACATTACCCCATCATCAATCTTAAATTGCTCACCATCCACAAGAATATTAAACAGCGACCTACCCACACCCCTACATTTCAAAACAATTGATTCCCCAGCCTTAATCTTCAACAGTTTAACATCAGCCTCAAACGCCGCAACCCCCCCGCGAACCATCGACACAAAACGTAAATCACGCTTACCAAAATCAAACTCTCTCAAATGAACATCCTCAAGTGCCGTGACATTAAGATCAACCCAACACTGCCCAACCTCCCGTAAAGCCGCTTGACGCCAACGCCTCCCCCCAAGATCACGCCACTGCACAACCACCTCATAATCCCTTGCATGAGGTGAAATAACCACCTGACGCGACCGCGCCTCACGCGGCTCAGTCCACTCGACAAGATCCTTAGGCAGATCCTCACCAACTTGCTTAAACCGATATTCCCATCCTCCCGATTTTTCCATGTGAAATAACACATGATTGAAGCCATCAGATTTATAAATATGGTATAACGATCCCGCCAACATTTCAGATAGATTAAAAGTGAATTTTGCAAAACTTTTTTCTTGCTAAGTTTCACCATTGAAAGTTAGCATGTTGCACTGTCAAAGCATGATAGCAATCAAACCTTAAATCACAAGAACATAAAAATGTCCAAATCACCGACCACGAAGGCAGGGAGTCTACTCTCCATGCACCAAATAGCCATGAAGATAAACCGATCACACCCCGCCGTAAAGGCCGTGATCAAACGCATCAAACTGAAACCCGCAATAAAAACCGGTAGAGTCGTTTTATTTTATGAAGACGATATTCAAACAATTCAGGACAACATGCGTTCACCCAACAAATCCTAATAGGCCAAATCTTCACTATCACTAAAAATGTCTGACTTATACGAACTGCGCAAACAAGCCTTCCAAAGCGCACAACAAAATTCTGCCTGCTCCCTCTCAAGCATCGCCATCGGATACTGGCCAACCCTTAAACCATCAGGCAAAGGAGCCGTGCTGGACACCTGCCCATACTGCGAGCACAAGAAAAAATTTGGCGTCTGGAACAACGGCTCATACTGGGGGTGTCAGCGCACATCATGCCCCGCCAATATCGGAAATATCAAAGATGCCAAAAAAGCCAACGCCGTCGGCCTGGTCATGTATCAGGAAGGATTAAATTTCAACGAAGCCGCCGAGAAAATGTGCTCCCTCGCTGGAATCCCTTGGCCAGAACTTAAAGACCTAAGCTCATCCCAAAAGAAACGCACCCAGAAAAAAGCCACAAAAGCCATCAAAAAAGAGGCTAAAAAAGCCGCCGCTAAAGCAAAGCCATCCTCAGCAATCAAGATGCCCGAAGAAGGTAAAAGAAACCCTTGGGAGGAAATTTACACTCGCCTAACACTTCGCGACGAAGACCGAATGATGCTCAAAACAAAACGCGGATTCACCGATAAAACTATCGACTTTAACGGATACAGATCTTCCACCCGCCAAAACCGACCCCTACTTAACGAAATTATCGATCTTTTTCCAGAAGAAGAATTGCTCGAATTAGGCGTCGTCATGCGCGACAAAGAAACCGCCAACCTAAAAATCAACGCCCAGTTTTGCGGCCTCGGATTAAAAAAACGCAGCAAAGACAAAGACGCGGATGATTTTGGATGGGTTGAACCCATCCTCATCCCCTACATAGCCTCCAATGGAAGGATTACTTACATACGCCCACACAAAGGAGGAATATCCCCCAAGGCTTACATGGAAGAGAAAAAGGTGGCGGGAGCTTTCTACTACTCCAAAGCAATCTCCCATCCCTACGGTGAGCATATCATCGCAGACATACAAGAGACTGGAGGTGTCAAATGGAAGAACTCCTGCGTCCTCACCGAAGGCGAATTTAAAATCGCCGCACTAGGCCAAGTAGGCCTCCCCGCGCTAGGAATCCCAGGCATCCACATCACAAGAAACCCCGTCTTCCTCAAGGAATTAGTCAAAGTCCTCAAACTTCTCGACATCAAAAACGTCCGAACCATCTTCGACAATGATGACAAATCACACATCAGCGACCCATGGGATCGCCACGACGTTGATGTTTATGCACGCTACGCAGCCCACGTCTTACGCACCAAAGGATTTTTCACCTACGTCGGATCACTCCCCGACGAATGGAAAAAACTCCCCAATGGCAAGATGGGAAAAACCGCCGACTGGGATGGACGCCTCTCTTACCTTGTTGCCTTGAACGGCAACAGAGAAGGAACCGCTATAGCTAAAAAGGAGTTCAAAAAAGTTTACTTCTCTTGCTTTCACTATGACGGACAGATCGCCCTATGGGACAATCTCGAAGAGAAACACAGAATCATTAACTGCAAACTCAAAAAGCTGACCTATGAACGCGAGGTTCCCATTGGAGGCACCGAAGAAAAACGCAAAATTCAGATCCTCAGAAAATGCCCTGACTCTTACAAAGATCTCTTAAACGTGCGCTACATCATGGCTTCACTAAACAAGTGCATCGGCTGTTATTACCAACCCAACTTCCTCACCAAAGAGGAACGCGGGGCCGTAGTGAAACAGAAAAAGGAAATCATCAAAGCGGGTGATTGCTGCGAATCCATTGAGGAAGAGGCTGGCATTGAAGCCGCTTTACTCGCCGTAAACATTCTACTTGCTGGCGTCCCAGAACCTATCTCAAACTTCACAATCTCTTGTGACTACACCATCAAGACCAGAACAGGAACTCACGAACGTCTCTTCATCCTGACCAATACCAACAACGTCAAATCAGGTTGCTGCCAACCCGAGGCTAAAGACCTCTCATCGCCCACCAAGTTCCGAGAATTTCTACTATCCCGGGGAGGATACAACTGGCTCGGTGGCCAAAAAGTCCTTGACCTCCTCATCAAGGATCTCGATGTAGAATCCGAGTGGAGACAAATCAATGAACTGGACACCATCGGTCTAGACATCGACTCAGGCCTCTACATCCTTGGCGATTGTGCCTTTGGCAAAAAACCATTCGATGTCATCTTTCCCGATCATGAAAATATTATCTGGAATCAGGGAGCTGGATACAGGATTGACCCCGACGATTTAGGCGAATTTGCCCACAAAATTCCACCCATGTTTTTTCAATCTGATGACGATGAAACCCCTCAACAGGTATTCCAAAAAATAATGGACGACCCCGAAAAAGAGAAACAAGAAGTCACAGCCATCCTTGAGGAACTCATTTGGAATATGATGGGAACCACAGGAGGATTGGAAGGCGTGCTTCTCGTCTGTGCTGCCCTAGCCTACGCCGTCGCCCCAGAAACCATCAAAAAACACAATTCCCAGCACGGCATCTGGCTCCACGGCCAAGCCGGATCAGGAAAAACCGACACCGCCCGCCAACTAATGTGCATCTGGGGATACATCCTATCTTATGACATCCCAACTATGGGAGAAGGAACCACCAACGTCGGCATGGATCGCCTCATGTCCCAGTATTGCTCGTGGATGATGCACTTGGACGAATTTCGTGAGGATGAAGCCAACAAAGCCAAGGTTGCCTCCCTTCGAAATGCCTACAACCGACAATCGAAGAAAAAAGGCCGCATGGATCAAACCAAAAAGACCAATTCCTACACCCCACTCACCATGCCTATCGTCACTGGCGAATCGACCACCACCGACGCCGCCACCAAATCACGCTTCATCGGCATCATCCTATCCGCCGAAAAACGCCACGGAACACCATCCGAACAGGCCGACCGATATAAAAACATGATGCTAAATGCAGAGAAATACCACCGAATCGGACGATGGATAATGCTCAACCGCAAAACCTTTGCCAAGGCCGTCATGGCCGAACTAGCCCAATTCCTTTCCGATGAAGAGGTAAGCAAAGCCATTCCAACCGCCCGTCTCAGAACGACCTATGGCCCCGCATACGCCGTTTATCGCTCATTGGATTCCATCTTCAACATAACCCACACAGAAGAAATAAGACAAAAATTCAGAAAGTTCACCTTGGGATATGTTGCAAAGGCGGCGGAAGAGGTTGCACAAGTCAACTTCACTACCAAGTTCTGGGATGACGTAGCATCACTCTACACCCGCGATCATCGCGTCCGCAAATACATGCGCGTCGCTTTTTGCTGTTGGCAAGAAGGATCAAAAACACCAACCCCGCTAATCGACACCCACGACGGCGTACAACCACCAAGTAGTGAGGCTTGCATTTTAATCAGCGGAAAAACTGTACATGACTTCTATTCTGCCGACAAGAGAGGCCGTGGCGAGACTCCTGAACTAAGTTACCAAAACCTCATGACCCAGCTACAACAGACCAACGCATGGGTTAAAAGCGATTCCGGAAGCCACCGCGTCACCCTGCGCAAGGGCGGCGGCGGTCGCCGAGTCTGGATTCTACGCATAAAATTAATGGATGAAGCCACTCAAGAGGTGTTCGCACCATTCATCGCCGAAATGCTCGAAGACCTTTCCCCAGACGAGCAACAAAATAGCGCGATTGAAAACTGGTAAGCCCCACCCAAAAACCCCATGTGTCACTCTTTTTTCATTCTCCCCCAGAGTGACATAAAGAGTGACACACTTCCCAGCCTTGTGTTTAAAAGGCATAAACCCTCTTGGATGTCAGATTTGTCACTCTTGTCACTCTTTTTTACATATATTGACTATATTATGGGAAGGTGGAGATCGACACAGTTCAGTTGAACATCTTTTTGAAAAAGTAGGTATTCTTTACATATAACTTCTTATATTTAGTGACAAGAGTGACAAGAGTGACATATTTGACTCCCTATCCATTGATCTTTCAACATCCGTCAATATGTCACTCTTTGTGTCACTCTCAACAAGAGTGACACAAAGAGTGACATATTACCCCCCAACCCCCTCAAAAACGGTATTCTCCTATTTTTTCGGATCGATCATCCCCCCGCGCCCCAGATTTGAGGTGACCTTCTCTTTTTTGCGGATCGTTCGAGGATGGCTTGTGCTGGCCTTTCAACTAGTTTAGGGGGATTATGTGAAGGAGGTCTCGTTGAAGGCTCCTCATTCCAACCTCAATCTGCCATTTAGATAAATTTGACCCATCTTCCACCACCAGCACCTGATTTGCATAAGGTTGGACCAAAATATGAAAACCCCTCCCCCCTCACGCCATAGGTGTATCACCTATGAATGATATTCACCCGCCCGCGCCTTCCGGTCTTAAAAAAATCCGATGCCTATATGCAGACACTCAGCTCTAAATCACTCCAGCCCCGCACGTCCAAGGAAACTGACCCGCCCCCCCCCTGCTAAAAAAGAGGCGTATTGACTTGTCAGGCAGCAAATTCTCGCGGCTTGCGTTAGTGCAAGCTCCGCGCAAGCTCATTCAATCCAGTTTGACCGAAGGACTCTAACACAATTACCATGAAAATAAATTTCCATGAAAAAGGGGCACGGGGGGGGGCTTGCTCATGGGAGGCCGCGCCCGTTCATCCGGATGGCGCAGGGGGGGTCCAGTTCCATCGCATTCCAGATAGAGAACCGGGACTCCGTCCGCAGCTTGGAGAGCTTCAGGCGGGGCGGTTATTTGCGCCATCGCTTTTTCGAGTCCGGGGTCAATGGAATCGGCGAGCCTACCGAACTGGCGCGGG